>JACPMB010000001.1 GCA_016186175.1 Candidatus Peregrinibacteria bacterium | reverse complement strand
GCCTGGATGAGGGCCTCCCCTGCGATCTTGCTTGCGGTGTAGGGGCTCTCGCAGTTGCGGAAGTCCGCCATTTCCTCCCGGTAGGCCAGCGCCCCTGCATTGCCGTAGGTTTCGCGGGAAGAGGCGAACAGGAACTTCCGTACACCATGTTTTCGTGCCCATTCGAGGACATTAAAAGTGGTGAGCATGTTATCCCGTGCCCGTCCGGGATCTTCCACCAGCTCGTAGACCCGCGCATTCGCTGCAAGGTGAACGATAATGTCAGCTTTCAGGTTATAGCTTTCAGCTTCCAGTTCTTGTTCGTTGAGGAGGTTCACATGGGAGGTGATCTTTTCTACGGATGGCTGCCATTTATTCGGGACGCGATCGATGCCGATAACATCGTGGCCCTGTTCTAGGAGCTTTTCGCAGAGGCGTGTTCCAATAGTGCCGGAGCTTCCTGTAACCAAAATGCGCATATTGAGGCGATAGCTTCTTAGGGCAACAGTGCCTTTTTACCTAAGAAGCTAAGAAGCTACAAGCTAAGAAGCTATAATTCGTGTGTGCTTTCCCTCATTCTTCCTACCTACAACGAGGCCGAGAATCTTCCCGATTTACTCGAAGAGATCGAGGGGGCGATGGATGATATTTCTTTCGAAATCATCGTCGTGGATGATGATTCTCCCGATCGAACATGGGAAGTGGCCGGGCTCCTTGCTGAAGACCGACCGTACCTTCGGGTCCTGCGGCGAGTGGGGCGTCGTGGGCTTTCTTCCGCGGTGCTCGAAGGATTCCGCATGGCGCGTGGCGATATTCTTGTGGTCATGGATAGCGATGGGCAGCACGATCCGCATCTGCTTCCCCGTCTCTATGGAGCGGTGAGAGGGGGTGCCGGAATTGCCATCGGATCGCGCTATGTTCTTGGGGGGAGTGTCGAGGGCTGGGCGCGGGCGCGGCATGCGGCGAGTTACATCGCGACGGGCTTGGCATGGCTCGTGTGTCCGCGGCGCGTGCGGGATCCCATGAGCGGGTTTTTTGCGATGGACAGGCGTCTTTTTCTTTCTATCCATGAGCGGCTTCGTCCGCGAGGTTTCAAAATCCTCCTCGAAATCCTTGCAGCGATTCCTCACGGTACGTGCGTGAAGGAAATTCCGCTCGTTTTCCATGCACGACGGAAGGGGGAAAGCAAACTTTCTCTCTGCGTAGAATTTCAGTTTGTTTCTCAGGTTGTTGCGTTACTGTTGCGGCAACGCGTACTGGCATTCTTCTGCGTCCTCGTCCTCCTTGCGGTCTTCCTCCCTCTTCTGCCGCGAGCATGGTCGCTCCGCTTGCTCTATCTCGATCGCGCAGTGCGCTCCGAGGTGCAGAGCAGTCTCCTGCGTTTTCGCGAAGAGCGTGGGTGGCTTCTCTCCGATGTTGAGCTCAGAGAGGTGCGCCGGGATGGATTCCTTTTCCTCCATCGTCAGCACCTGCGGGGGGAGGATCCTGTGGAATGTTTCACATATTTTTTCACTGATCGTGTACTCCGCTCATGTGTCCCCGATTTCCCTCCCCCTCGGGGGGAGGGTTAGGGAGAGGGGGTCGACTATTTCCTATGTACCGTTTTCTCTCCATCATCGGCCTCGAATTCCTCGCTCTCCTCCTCGCATGGCTTCAGTCGCTTGGGGGTGTTCGTACCGACGAGGCAAAAATTCTCCTTAATATCCCGTACCCCCATCCGCCGCTTCTCCGGTGGATCGTTGGTCAGACGGAGTGGCTCCCATTCCAGGAGATGTTGTGGCGGGTGCTTCTTGCGACGGTTGTCGTTCAGGCAGTGTGGTTGGTATGGGATATGGGGCGCGAGTTTCCCCGCGGTGCCCGCGTCGTTGCCGCAGCATCGTGGCTCTTCTCGGCGGCAGTTCTCCAGCAGGCAGGGAGCATTACGACGGCGCCGATGACGGCGGTTTGGGGACTGGTATTTCTCTGGGTTTTGCAGAGGGTAGATTCTGCCTCTGGTGGAGGTACTGACATACAAATTTTCAATTTTCAATTTTCAATTTTCAATTTGGTTGGCGTTTGTTGGCTCCTCTCCCTCTTCACGGCGTATCAGGCTGTTCTCTATCTCCCTGTCGTTCTTGCGGTGCTCCGACGACGGCAGGTGTCATGGACTCGGGTTGCGTGTTCTGTCGGTTTTCCGGTGTTCCTCGCCGGTCTCTATGCACTGAGTAATCCTCTCTCCCTCGACCGTTTTGTGGATGCGGGGACGCTCAACATTGGGAAGTCATTTCCCCAAAAACTTGCGGACATTGGCAACATGGCGATGGTCGGAGGAAGTATGGTCGGCGCCGTCGTTGGATTGTTGGGGATCATGCTCCGGCGTGCCCGGGCTCTTTCCCTTTCCATTCTCCTCGTTGCCGCATTCATTTTCCTCTCGCT
>JACPMB010000015.1 GCA_016186175.1 Candidatus Peregrinibacteria bacterium | reverse complement strand
TCCATTCTGCCCGTCTCTTCGGCGCGAGGTGAGGTCGATGGCGCGGTGGCCAGAACTGTGTTCGGAGCGTAGCGGAGAACACAGTTCTGGCTTGCATCCTCACCCAGGGGAAAGGGACATATGTTCCTGGCGAGGTTCAGAGATATTTTATGGAGCGCATGTGTATGGAGTTCGAATCTTGTCCCGACAGCTCATTGACGCCTGCTCATTACAGGATCAAGTGGCCTTTTTCTTCCAGCTCGCCACTCAGCAACGTTGTCAGGCAATCGAGCGAATATTCAAGCTCTACGAACTTTTTTGCCATGATCATCACATCTTGGCTCAAGAGTCCACGAAGTTCGAAACTTGTCCCAACATCTCCACCATTCGCCCAGCACCTTCCGCGAAGGTGCGAGGCGAGTCGAAGAGTCCAACAAAACACAAACAAATATGCTACGACCTCCTCTTCACAATCACCGCCAAACCGTTGCCGAGGCCGAGATGTACAGTCCCAGCAGGAAGGACGGCGGTACGCAAGACAGTGAAGTGTTTCTCGATGGAACGAACCATATTTCGACAGTTGAAGCCGATGTGCGAGTAGATGTAGTTGCAGCCGCTCAAACTCTCTTGCGGCTCCCGTTCCACATGCAAGCCAAGAACGGCCTTCACCGTCCTGCCAACAGAGGCGTACTTGTCTCTCTTCGTCAGCAAACGATAGGAGTTCTTCGTCAACGAAGCGAAACCGTGTTCAACGGGGAACGTGAACAGACATTGCCCATCTTCTTTCAAGACTTTCTTGATGTTCTGAAACAGGGCTTCCAGTTCCTTTGGTGGAAGATGCTCAATCGTTTCGAGACACGCGATTCTGTCGAAACTCCCCGTGATGGAATCAAAGTCACGGGTAACTGTCACACGTGCGCTATGAGCGAGTTTCCTCTGCGCCTGTACGAACAACTCATCGGCGGGGTCGTAGGATACGACTTCCACATGCGGGAAATGACGGCTGATCTGCAATGAAAGCTCACCGTCCCCACAGCCATAATCCAAAAACCTCTGTCCATCATGCAGATCAAGCAATCGAAAGGATGCGGCAAACCTCTGCTTGTGAAGCCAGCGTTTTAGAGGGTTCTTACTGCCGATTGTATGTTGTGCGTAATCCGCCATGCGTGATTGTCCTGCATCGTAACTGAAGGCTATGGCCCCAAATGAGACAGTCATTGTGCACTTAAAAATGCCGTTCCTTTCAGTTCCTCTGCGATGGTTCCCCATGCGAGCGCCCAGGCGAAAAGGAACTGCGAAGCGTCATCCGGGTTATATTCTTCAATCGTCGTTTCGCGCACTTCGGGCTTGCCTTCCATCATTTTCGTAATCGTCAGTTTTTCCGGCCTTTGATCCCGGTCTGCGTCGCTCATCACGATCTTGAAATCCGGATCGCCTCCACCTTGCACCATAAGTCCGACAGGGCCGGAGTCCGGGACGTTCGCGGTGATCGTGAACGGCACGTCGGCTTCCTTCATCGTGGTTCGAAACTCATGCTTAAGATCGTTGCCGATCAAACCGAGAAGCGCGTTCCATACAGCGGGCGACAGGCGCAACTGCCTTGTCAGCATGTCGCGCCCGTCCCTGGTATGCGACAACCGCTCGATGTCGTCGTCGGTGAGCGGCTTCCGGTGCGTCACTGCCTCAGCCGCGCGATATACGCCGTACGGAGGAAGGGCCACGGCGATCATCATGTCTTTTTTACCGTGCATTCGGTACGAGTGAACGACGCCGACCGCGTCCGAAAGAACGATCAGCACGGCCAATGCGAGGATATAAGGACGGCGGAGGCACCACATAAGAACATTCATCGGTGGACAGGGTACGCTTTCCATGCAGAAAAAAAGAGGCTGATTATCGTCCTTCGAAAGATCATTCTCCGTAACACGGCCCCGGAGCGCGACATAGGGCTCTTAGCCGGCGGTGAAATCAGAAAGCGGGAGCAGCTTCTTCCCGCAATCCCGGCAAGATTGATTTAATGGGTGAGAAGAGAATGCTGGTGGTTCCTGTCATTTCTGCGATCGTCCAGAAGAAGATCAGTAGCGCGGCGATGATGATGACATTATGCACGCCTCCGACTTTTTTCATCCATGCCGCTTCCCCCACCGCGTCGCCGATCTGCGCGCGGTACTTGATCATGAAGAACGGTCCAACCAGGCCTATGATGATCAGCAGATAGTCGCGCATGATTCAGGCTATGGCGGCGTCAACAAGCCGCGCCATGTCTTCCTTCGATTTCGCCCCGATAAATGTCTTGACCGCCGCACCGCTCTTGAAAACGATGAAGGTCGGAATGCTCATCACTTCGAACTGCTGCGGGATCACGGGGTTGTCATCAACGTTCATTTTCACAAATTTCACCCTGCCGGCGTATTCCTTCTCAAGATCGTCGAAGATCGGAAGCATGGACTTGCACGGCCCGCACCAGGGGGCCCAAAAATCAACCACTGCCGGAATTGCGGAGTCGAGCACTTCGCTTTGGAAGTCGGCGTCGGCGATGGGCTTGGGCATGATTTACCGGTAACAAAGTACAGCCATGATTTGCATAAGTCCACCTGTCGGCGAGAACGTTCATTCCAGCCTCCCGCGTGCGAGAAGCTGTTTCGTGATCTGTTTTCCCGTCTCAACGGCAGGCTGCCCGTACGGATCAATCCGGTACAGCTTTCCCAAAATGACGACTTCCGTCATCAGCAGGAAGAAAAGCTGTCCCAGGTGGGCGACGTCGGATCTTGCGAGAGAGATCGTGACATGCGGGCGCCTGGCGCTGGTGAGAGCGCGGCTGGTTCCCTCGTAACACGCGTCGAGCAGCTGGCCGAACGTCTTGCCGGCTATGAATTTCCAGTCGTCTTCCACTTGTTCGGGAACCTGCACGCGCGGTTTTTCGATTTCCCTTATAAATAGATGCCAGAACTTCCTCGGCCCCGCCATCCATTGTTGCAAAAGAGAATGCTGATCCTGCGTTCCGATCGCGGAAAACGGGATGGGATTGTGAGTTTCGGTCTTGCCCAGGCTTTCCGCGACAAGCTGCTGGTCCCATCGCGCCAGGGATTGCAGGCGCACGCCATACGGCATGATGACGCGAACCGGATATCCGCGCCGCGTATCGAGCAGAAACTGCGTCGCCGCGAGCAGCGCCGCCGGATTCTCCTGCAATCCTGTCGCTTGGCAAAGAGTATCCATTTCCTTAGCGCCGCGGACGAATGCATTCACATCGCCGCCGAGCAGCGCCAGGGGCAACAGGCCGATCGGTGTGAAAATCGAATATCGCCCGCCGACGGCGAAAGGCATCGGAAGCATTGGAATATCTTCCCGGATGCAAAGATCATGAAGGGTGCCGCGCTCCGGGTCCGTGATCGCGAGCACGTGATTCTGCGGGTTTAGCCTCTTTTGCTCCTTGAGGAGTTCCCAGAACAAGAAGAACACACTCATGGATTCCAGCGTGTCACCGGACTTGCTTGCGATCACCACCAAAGT
The DNA here is from genome assembly GCA_016186175.1 of Candidatus Peregrinibacteria bacterium. Lineage (GTDB taxonomy): Bacteria > Patescibacteriota > Gracilibacteria > Peribacterales > Peribacteraceae > JABFSS01. Next base: position 82,189 of record JACPMB010000015.1, on the reverse strand, counting down.
CGTCTTCCATTCGATCATCGCGAGAATTTGTTCGAGGGCCGACGGGTCAATCGTGTCGGCAACGATGAATTCCATGGTTTCGGGCCCTTCCAGGAATTCCTGCATCACCTTTGGGCCGAGGCCTGATCCGCCGATTCCGATCCATACAACGGTCCGAATGCCGCGTCCCTTTGCAGCCATAGCCGCTTCCTTGACACGCTGCATCATCTTGTTGTCGTACGGGCACATGGACCATGCGTGCTTGCCCTGGCTGCGCTCCTTTAGCCAATCCTCCACGTGTTTTTTCATCGAAGTGCGAAGCCCGGACATATCCGCGTCGGGAATACCCATCGTCGGCGTGATGGCCTTTGCGAGCGCGGAGGAGATGTCGAGAGTAATCATGGAATGAAGATGATCGCCGCGCCAGGGCCGCGGCCGGCATGCAGCGATGGACGCGAAACGGAATTACAAACTTCTTAATGCGGCCGCGACTCGCTCCTCGGTGGTATCGGCCGTCGCCGGGAGATCCTTCAGTGCGCGCACGACCGTGGCTGAATCGTAGCCGAGAGCCGTCAGGGCGGCGATGGCGTCCTGATCAAATTCGCCGCGGACGGCGCCGGCGCCCCTGACCGTAAATATCTGAGGTTTGCGCTCGGCCAGCGACCGGAGTTCCAGCAGAAGTTTTTCCGCGGTTTTTTTCCCGATTCCCTTTATGCCGGTAAGCAGCCGCGCATTCTGTTCTTCCATGGCCTGCCTGAGCATCGCGCGCGGGACGGCGCAAAGCTCGATTCCGAGTCGCGGCCCTATTCCGGAGAGCTTGATGAGTTCCTCGAAAAGAATCTGCCCGTCGCGGTCGGCGAACCCGTAAAGATCGAAGCGATCCTCGCGAATGTAAGCGGAAATCCACAGCATCCGCGGCTCGGCTTCCTTCAATTCATCCCACACGTCAAGCGGAACCGTCACGCGATATCCCACGCCCGCGACATCCACGGTCGCCTCGCCGGGATCCATCTTGTGCACGGTGCCGCGAAGGTGGGCGATCATAGTGGTTTGAGTGTAGCAGGTCTCCCGATCATCACGACGAATTCCCCCTTCTTAACAATCCGGGCCGCCTCCTCCTTTAATCCGCCGATTGTCGTCCGAACGAATTCCTCGTGCACCTTGGTCAATTCCCTGGCGATGACGACGGGGCGGGCCGGCTGATCCTTAAGCGCCTCCGCAATCTCAGTAAGAGTGCGTTCGATGCGGTGGACAGATTCGTAGAACACGATTGTCCGGCTGAATTCGCCGTCCGTGTCTTCACGGAACGATTCGATCAGCGCCCTCCGTCCTTTTTTCAGAGGCAGAAATCCCAGGTACATGAACCGATTTATCGGCAGACCCGATCCGCTCAATGCGGCGAGGAATGCAGCGGGGCCTGGAATAACCTCCGTCGGAATTCCCTCCGCGGCAGCCCTGCTTACGATGGCGAAGCCCGGATCGGAAATCCCCGGCGTTCCTGCGTCCGTAACCAGCGCGAGATGCGCCCCGTCCTTCAATTTGCGGAAAATGAAGGCGGTTTTTCCCTCGTCGCTGTTCCCGTGGAAGCTGATGAGCTCCTTCTTCCCTAAATTCAATTGTTTAAGGAGGTTCCCAGTTACGCGCGTATCTTCGCAAATCACGCCGTCGCATTTTGTTAAAGTCGCGATTGCCCTAAGAGTGATATCGCCGAGATTGCCGATGGGAGTGGAGACAATTGACAGCATGAAGCGTGAGATACAATACCCTTTCTTCTCTCTCGTAATGGGCTATCATTCCAGTGTCATCTGAATCCGTTTTATTATGTCCGCAAAGAAGCAAAATCCGCAGCCGGAAGCCGTTCCTGAGCCATCGAAGAACGATGGCGGAGATGCCGCGACAAATACGGATGATTCGCTCGCGAGCCTGGGCAAGATCATGCCGCGGCCGATCGTCGCCGAAATGGAAGACAGTTACTTGAGTTACGCGATGAGTGTCATAGTTTCCCGTGCTCTTCCGGACGCCCGCGACGGACTCAAGCCGGTGCATCGCAGAATACTTTACGCGATGCACGGGATGGGCCTCGGATCTGGAGCAAAATACAGGAAATCCGCCGCTGTCGTCGGTGACGTGATGGGCAAATATCACCCTCACGGCGATTCTCCGATATACGAGGCGATGGTGCGCATGGCGCAGGATTTTTCGCTGCGGTACGTGCTTGTGGACGGGCAGGGGAACTTCGGTTCCATTGACGGCGACGGCGCGGCGGCCATGCGATACACGGAGGCGCGCATGACGAAAATAACCGGGGAGATACTTGCCGATATAGAAAAAGACACAGTTGATTTTGTTCCAAACTACGACGCGTCCCGCAAAGAACCGGCGGTACTGCCAAGCAAAATCCCGAATCTTCTGCTGAACGGCACGGTGGGAATCGCCGTCGGCATGGCCACCAATATCCCGCCGCACAATTTCGGGGAAATTCTCGACGCCACGCTTCACGTGATAGAGCATCCGGATTCATCAGTCGAGGATCTCCTGCAGTTTGTCCACGGCCCGGATTTCCCGACAGGAGGCGTCATCTACGACAAGGATGCGATCAGGCAGGCGTATCTCACGGGGCGCGGGTCGGTCGTTATACGCGGCAAGGCGGAAATCGAGGAGGTAAAAGAGGGGCGCTATCACATTCGCGTGAGCGAGATACCTTATCAGGTCAATAAGAGCGCGATGATCGAGCGCATGGCCGAACTCGTCAACGACAAAATCATCCAGGGAATCAGCGATATCCGCGACGAAAGCGATCGCGACGGCATACGCATCATCATCGAGCTCAAAAAAGACGCCTATCCGCAAAAAGTGCTCAACCAGCTATTCAAGCACACCGATCTCCAGACGAGTTTCGGATACAACATGATCGCTCTGGCCGACGGCATCCAGCCGCGGCTTCTGAATTTGCAGGAATTCCTGCAGATATTCGTTGATCACAGGCGGACGGTGGTACGGCGTCGCATAACTTTCGATCGCGACAGGGCCAGGGAGAGGGCGCACATTCTGGAAGGGTTGAAAAAAGCCCTGGATCACATTGACGAAGTCATCAAGGTCATCAAAAAGAGCGAAACCAAGGAGATCGCGAAGGAGAATCTCGAAGAGAAGTTCAAACTCACGACGATTCAGGCCGACGCGATTCTCCAGATGCGCCTCCAGACGCTCGCGGGGCTGGAACGCAAAAAGGTCGAGGATGAACTCAAAGATAAAAAGGAATTTATCGCCGAGTGCGAGGCGCTACTGTCGAGCCAGAAGAAAATGGACGGGAAGATCACCGAAGATCTGACGGCGCTCAAGGCTTCCTACACCGACGGGCGCCGCACGGCGATCGTATCGCACGCTGTCGGCGAATTCAGCGCGAAGGACACGATTCCGAACGCCCCGATGATCGTCACGCTGACGCGCGCCGGTTACGTCAAACGGCTAAGCCCGGTCCAGTTCCGCGCGCAGAACCGCGGAGGCAAGGGGATCATCGGCATGACGACGAAAGACGACGACGAAGTGCTCTCGATGGTGCACGTGATGAACCACGATGACATGCTCTTCTTCACGAACACCGGACGCGTCTTCAAGCTTCCGACATACGAAGTGCCGCAGGCCGGCCGCGTCGCCAAGGGGCAGGCAATAGTCAATCTTCTCCAGCTCCAGCCCGAGGAACGGATCACCGCCATTCTCAAAGCCGATCTTAAGGACAAGAAGCATCTCTTTATGACGACCATGAAGGGCACAGTCAAGCGCACCGATCTCACCGAATTCGAGAACATCCGCCGTTCGGGCCTGATCGCGCAAAAGCTGCCGACTGGCGACGATCTTAAATGGGTGATAGCGACGAGCGGCAAGGACGAGGTCTACATCCTCACGCAGAAAGGCAAATCAATACGCTTTCCTGAGGGCGATGTGCGTTCCATGGGTCGCGCGGCGGCCGGCGTTCGCGGAATCCATCTGGCGCCCGGAGACGAAGTGGTCGAGGCAGCGCTAATAACAGATCCAGCCAAGTCTAAACTGCTGGTAGTCATGGAAAACGGGCTTGGTAAAATGACATCGGTCGGCGAGTACCGGCTGCAGGGCAGGGGAGGCGCCGGAGTCAAAGCCGCGCAGCTTACGCCGAAGACGGGGAACATAGTCGGCGGGCACGTGCTCACGGAAGGAGAAGAGGGCGATCTGCTTTGCATCAGCAAGCAGGGGCAGATGATCCGTATGCGCCTTTCCGACATTCCTTCCCGTGGCCGCGCAACGCAGGGCGTAATAGTCATGAGGCTCGGAAGCGGCGACAAAGTGGCAACGATGAGCGTGATTCTGGAAGACAAAGAAAGTCAGGAAGCGATTGCCCAGGCCGCCATCGAGGAGCGCGCGGAAGAGGTTGAAGCAATTGTTGATGACACTAAGGCGGTGAAACGCGCGGAACGCCGCGCCGCCAGGAAAACGGTTGAGTCACTTACATCGGCCGGAGTATCCGTGGAGGCGGCGAAAGTTGCTGTGCTGGAAAAACCGAAAATTCAGGCGCCGTCATCGGCGGTCAAAGCAACAAAAGCGTCGAAAGTCGCAAACGCAACGAAGGTTCTGGCTAAATCTCCTGCAAAAGCCTCAGTCAGCCCGGTCAGGAGGAGTGTTGTCGCAGCCAAAAAAAAGCCTGTTTCAAGAGTGAAGGCAAAGCCCAAGGCAAAAATCAAGCCGAAGGCGGAAAAGAAAAAAAGACGCTAAGGCGGGTTGGCGCATTATCGAGCCGTCAGTTCCTTGCGTCCGCCAAAAACCACGTGTACCTTGCCCGAGCAATGAAATCCGCCATTCACCCCGAAATGTTCAAGGACGCCAGGACGACCTGCACCACATGCAAGGCCGTATTCATGATTCCCGGCACGGTTAAAACGCAGCAGATCGAGGTGTGCCGCATGTGCCATCCGGTCTATACCGGCAAAAAGCAATCGGAAGCGCGCGGCGGCCGCGTCGAGCGTTTCCGCAAGATACAGGCGGCGGCCAAGGGCAAGAAAAAAGCCGCGTGATTGGCGGCTCTGCAATAACTCGCCGTCTCAAACGCGCGGTCATAAAACACTCTCATCATTACCGGTGTTTGGCAGGTCAAATCATGGCAACTGCCGCTTCAGGCTGATACACTGGCGCGGCATGGATCCACGCCAGTCCAGGCTGCTCGTAGCGATCATAGATCAGTTTATACAGACTGCTGCGCCCGTCGGGAGCAGGCATCTGCTGAGCAACAGCACTGAATTCAGCCTTTCTGGCGCCACGATACGCAACGAGATGCGCGTTCTGGGGGACGAAGGATACCTCGATCAGCCGCACATTTCAGCAGGAAGGATTCCCACGGCAAAGGGGTACAGAGTCTACGTTAAAGAGCACGTCGCCCCGTCGGCGCAGGAGAGGGCCGTTCGTAAAAAATTCCTTTCTCTCAAAGAACAGTACTTCCGTCGCAAGGATCAGGAAAGGGCGTACGAGGCCGTGGGTCTCCTGAGCCAGATGATCGCCAATGTCGCTTTTGCGACTGTGCCGCACAAACCTGGGGTTTATTTTATGGGCCTGGCGCACGCGCTGCGTCAGATTGAATTTCAGCAGAATCCGATGCTCGCCAGCGCCGTCGCGGAGGTGCTGGAGGAGCGGCTGACGAACGTGCTCGGAAAGATCGAGATAGACGGGAAAATACGGTACTACATCGGCGAGGAACACCTGCTGCCGCAGTTCCAAAGCTGCGCCATGATGATCACCAGGTACAGCGTGCGAGGCAACGACGGCGTGATCGGGATTCTGGGCCACATGAGGATGGATTACGCTTATAATACGGTCGCACTGGAACTTGTGGCGGATTTGCTGCGTACGCAGTGAAAAGAGAAATCATAGCCATCGCGCGCGACAAAAAGACCCTGTTATGGGTCAATTTGTTTGTGTGTCTGCCTTCCGGGCTGTCAGCGCTGCTTCTTGAGCAGGGATGCTGAGCTACGGAAGAGTACGCACCTCTTCTGTCGGCTGCGGTTTCTTGTTTTCCTTCGGAACCACCCGATGCAGGGCACAGGATTGACGATCGAGCATCGCCGAACCAGGTTGCGCCCGTTTGCGAGTATGAATGCGCGGAACCGTTCCCCGGAACGGATCGGCGGCTTTGCAGCGGCCCGCCTTTGCCTCAAATGCTGCTCGGCGCTTCGGCGGGTAAAACAGAGAGGACAGTGGCCACGCACTGGCTCCCGATAATGGAAGCCGGGTGCAATGACGGTCGCTATGCCCAGAAGTGTGCAAAAATTGCAATTCGTGGCCGGGAGGAACGTTTGCTACCCTGCCGTCAGCGGGCCCCAAAGGGGCTTAAGTGCTGAACTGGAGCCCGGTCCGGGTAAAGTTGAACCAGGCATCGAAGGGTGACCACTGTTCTCTCTGTGTGCGGATGATGTGAATAAACGAGGTAAACCCGCGGTGAGAGCTCGTATAATCGTAATCGTGATTTACCTGACTGCAACAAATTGAGCTGCCACACTTGCACGAAGTATGGTTGAATAGTATTTTTGTTCGACAAAAACATCGAAGTTTGCTGTTTCAAAGCCATATTTTGTATGTGCTATTCGGTATGAATAAAAAACTTGTGCAAGTTTTTCTCATATGCCTGCGCCGATGCCTCCTATTCTAAGCGACGTTATGTTTGGCAGGAAAATTATGCATAGAATTATCGCCCAGGCCAGCGCGCAAATAAGCGAAGCTCCCGCCGCGATGTCTTTTGTCGCTTTGATCGCCTGTGAATGAATGTTGCGGGAATGCGCATCAAAAGCATCGGTAAATCGCTCAAGAGCGGTATTGATCAACTCCACCGACAAAAAGATGCCGCCGCTGAAAATTATCATTTCCCAGTCGCGCAGATTTATGTCGAGCAGTGCGGCCATGATCAGCGACGAAATATACAAACCTGTAAAAAGGCGCAGATTCCGTTCAGTGGCAAGGGCATGACGGAATCCGGCATAGGCGAACCTCAGGCTGAGAATGTACGAGCGCATGGGATCAGACGGAAACTCCGGGAACCGGGAATTTTCGGCACCAGGCAATGACTTCTTCGTGAAGATTTTCGATTGCTCCGTCATCCGCGCGCTTCTCGATGGCCTTAAGAATGAACCCTCCCAAAGTTTCCATCTCTTTCTCCTTCATGCCGCGGGTGGTTATTGCCGGGGTGCCCAAGCGCACTCCGGAAGGGTCCATCGGTTTGCGCGGATCATCGGGAATCATATTCTTGTTGAGAGTGATTCCGACGCGGTCGAGCAGACGCTCCACGTCGTTTCCGGACATGTTCCAGGACCTGACGCAATCAATCAGCATAAGATGGTTGTCCGTTCCGTTGGTGATGAGCTTTGCGCCGTTATCCATGAAAAACTTTGCGAGATGCTTGCTGTTCAGAATTATCTGCTTCGCGTACTCCCTGAATTCCGGTTTCAAAGCTTCGCCGAATGCGACTGCTTTGGCCGCCACCATCTGCATGATCGGGCCGCCCTGGAAGCCAGGAAAAACCATTTTATCTATCTTTTTGCCCAGTTCCGCCTCCCTGCACATTATCATGCCTCCACGAGGTCCTCTGAGAGTTTTGTGCGTCGTAGTCGTGATCACGTCAAATCCGTCTTCAAAAGGATTCCGCAGAGCCTTCCCTGCGATCAGCCCCGCGATGTGCGCCATGTCTGCAACCGCCGTAGCTCCGACTTCGTCGGCTATCGCCTTCATTTTGGCGTAATTCACCTCGCGCGGGTATGCCGAGAATCCAGCGAGGACGATCTTCGGCTTATCTCTAAGCGCGACGGCGCGCATTTCATCGTAATCGAGTTCGCCGGTCTCGACGTCCTTCATTTTGTATCGCACGAATTTGAAGATTTTCGTCAGGTATGTCACAGGGTGCCCGTGACTCAGGTGCCCGCCGTGCCCCAGGTCCATCCCGAGCACGCAGTCCCCCGGTTCCATCAGCGCGAAGTACATTGCTACGTTTGCCGGGCATCCGGCGTGCGGCTGAACGTTGACATGCTGGCAGCCGAACAGTTTCCTGGCTCGCTCGATGGCGAGAGTCTCGACTATATCGGTGAACTCCTGCCCGCCGTAATAGCGCCTGCCGGGATACCCCTCCGAATATTTGTTGTTGAAAACTGTTCCCATCATTTCTAAAACGGCCGGGGAAATGTAATTTTCGGAGGCAATCAGCTCCACTCCGTCCTGCTGGCGCCGCATTTCGCCGAGAAGCGCGTTATAGGCGTCCGGATCCGCGGCCTGCAGAGCTGTATAGACCGGCATGCGCGAGAATGATTCACGATTGCAGTGAAATGATCAATGGCATTCATTTCTTATTCATTCATTTCTTATCCATGCATTTCTTAAGTCCACGCGCTGTTATCAAGGCGTCCATCCGCTCGTCGTGAGCTTCAACCGGTATTTCCTGGACAATCTGGCATTCAAGAGCGACGCCCCAGAATTGTGCCTGCGGATTCTCCCTCCTTTGCCTCCGTATCCAAGCGTCGTACCCGCCGTTGCCTCGGCCCAGGCGGCGGCCATTGCAATCGAACGCGCGTCCGGGAACGAGCGCGATCGCAAGGTCGTCCGGTTTAAGTTCCTCTGCGGATCGAAGGGGTTCGGGTATGCCGAATTCCCCGATTGCAATATTTTCAATCGCAGTCATTGCGCGGAAAGTCAGTTTCCCGCCGTCGTGCGCCGGCATGAATATCCTGCTGCTGCGTTTCTGCAGCTCCCCGAAGAGCGGCAGGATATCTGCTTCGTCGGAGAGGGGATAGTACGCGCAGAGCGCGATTGGCCCCTGCGGGAGCGATTCGAGAATGCGGCGGCACAGAGACCGGCTCTCCGACGACCGGTCTTTTGCGGAAAGGCGGGAGAACCTCTCTTTAATTGCCAGTCGCATCCGGGATTTGGTTTCACGTGGATCCACTGTGAAGGAAAGTGAAAAATTAAAAATGAAGAATAAAAAACATCATTCCCCGTGTCTATTTTTCACTTCTTATATGTAATTTTCCACTCAAAACACCTCGGCCGCCGCTTCCGCCAGATTCACCATTTCTTTGTCCGGTCCGCCGGGCCCGTTCTCCTCCTCTTCCAGAATACATTCGACGCGCAACTGGCGCTTGAATATCTTTTCGAGAATCTGTTCAACGGCTCGCGATGCTTCGGTTTTTGCGACTTTGTCTCGATGAAAAGCCGAAGCGAAACCCAGAGTCAGCCTGCCTCCGCCGCCTTCCGACGCTTTCAATGCGTGCACGTGGCCGTTGCGAAGCGACATCTTAAGCGACGGCGGGGAAATATCACGCAGGACAGCCGGCCAATGATCTCGTATCGAGGATATTGTGAGTTCGGGCGCCTCGATGATTGCGTGTGGAGCCGGTCCGACATTCGCCGATGCGGATTCTTCCTCTGCTTTGCGATCTTCGGAGGACAAATCTGCCTGTGAATCGGAACCGGATTGCGCTTTTGCGGTCGCATCTGCATGAGAAGGTTTTGCAGATACGGCGATAGAAGCCGTTTTTTTGCCGAAAATGCGCGTTTTAGGCTCAGCGGACGCCGATGCTTCCGGGTCATTGCAAAGCGAGAGCAGCGCGGCCTCAAGCACCAATCCTGGCACCGGAGCGATGCGAATGTCTCGCAGCGTATCGAGCAGAAGCGAAAGAGTCCGGGCGTGCGTTGAAATCGGATTCCCATCGTCAATCGCCTGGTGCAACTGTGTGCGAATCACCGACAGTAGCATGCGCGTGACAGATTCCAGCGATATTCCGGCACTTTCCATATTCCGCACAATTTCGAGCAGAGCCTTGCGATCGTGTCCGCCGATCGCCGCCATGATCTTTTCCACGATCTCGTGACCGCTGTCTCCGGTGCGTTCCTTTACGTCATCCGCGCCGATCTTAGGCAGAGACCGAAGCTGGTCAAGCAGAGAAATCGCGTCGCGCACTGCGCCGTCGGCGTGGTGGGCGATCGTGCGCAATGCAGGCCTGTCAACGATTATGCGCTCCTGATCGGCGATAAATTGGAGGCGCCGTATTATGTCTTCCTCAGGAACCTGTCGGAAAACGAAGCGCTGGCACCGCGACTGGATGGTTGACGGTATCTTCTGCAATTCGGTCGTGGCAAGAATAAAGTATGCGTACGGAGGAGGCTCTTCGATGGTTTTTAGAAGAGCGTTGAAAGCCGCATTCGTCAGCATGTGCGCCTCGTCTATTATGTACACCTTGGCGGCGGACGCGACCGGCGAAAATTGTATCTTTTCGACCAGATCGCGGCTGTCTTCGATGCGGCGGTAGCTGGCTCCGTCTATTTCCACCAGATCCACGAGCGATCCGTCATCCACGGCCGCGCGTATCTGCTCCGCCAGCTTCCCGTCAGTCATGCCCTGCGTGAGCATCGCCTTTGCAAGAATCCGCGCTACGGAAGTCTTGCCGGTTCCGCGCGACCCGGCGAACAGGTAAGCATGGCTGAGCTTTCCCTGACTCACTGCGTTCTCGAGCGTCGAAACAACGGCGTCCTGTCCGACGACATCGGCGAAGACTTTGGGGCGGTACAATCTGTATAGGGACATGGGGGAACAGTATAATCAATCAAGGCAACCAAAGAAATACAGGGAATCAAAGAATCAAAGATCTCAGGAGCCTATGCAAAATGATACGCATCACCAAAACATCACGATGAGAGGTTTCCTCAAGTTCTCCGAATTGCTTTTATTGCTTCAACGCCCTACGATACCGCCGTCTATGAAACGCGCTCTCCCCCTGGTCGGCCTCGCTCTCTTTCTGGCGTCATGTGTGGACACGGCCGGCATCCTCCCCATGTCGAGCAAAACCCCGAGGGGAAATCCGCAATCTGTGGTGACGGTAACAGAATATGCAGATTTCGAGTGCCCGGCTTGTGGGGCGGCTCATGCGACGATAGTCAAACCTCTTCTTGAAAAATACGGCTCACAGGTCCGTTTCGATTTCCGGCACTTCCCGCTTCGCTCGATCCACCGCTACACGATGGATCTCGCGGAGGCGGCGGAGTGCGCAGCGGACCAGGGGAAGTTTTGGGAATACGTGGACGCGGCGTTCGAGAAGCAGCAGGATCTGAAAAAAGGAAGCGCTCAACTTTGGGGCGAAGAGCTCGTCTCAGACAAAGATATGTTCTCCAGGTGCATCCGCTCGCACATCAAGCAAGATGCGATTATCGCAGAGTATGACGCCGGCGTCGCGGCTGGCGTACAAGGAACACCAACTTTCATGGTTAACGACGGGCAGGTCGCTGCTTCCGCGGAAGATATTTCGGCCGCGATTGACGCTCTGCTGAAAGGAGCGACGCAACGTCTTTAATGCTCTCATCCAGGCAGATTATTTTGATAATTGAGCGAATCCGATCAGACGTGCCAGCATGGTGTCGTAAAGCACCGCTGTGCGGAAACCGGAGTTTTCTTTTCCGGCCGGAACCCCGTACTCCTGTGGTCCGAATGCGGTCTGTATCAGTCCTAGATCCAGACTTGTCGCGTCCGGGAATTTCGCGTCGCGAGGATCAACTACGGTGGTGAGATACACGTGAACAGATGGATTCGGATTAATCAAAAAAGTAGTGCCGAAAGAGAGAATGTTCCCGCGAAGGAGAACTTCTCCAATCGCCGTCTCGTTCATAGTCGGCTGCAAAAACATGCCGGAAATCCCTTCCGACTTTAACGTGCGGGCCTTCGCGACCATGTCGAGCGCGCGCAGGCGTTCGCTGTCAATGATGGCCGCTTTTACGGCGTCTTTCGTGATTGGATCCTTAAAACGGAACAAATCGGCCATATGTTCGGTCAGTTCGCTCCAGTAGCGTTCAGCCACGAGCGGATTGCGCAGGCGTTCCTGTAGAGGCATGGAAAGCGGGCCACGCGAAACTGTGGCGCAAGCGACCAGAGAGAGCAGTGAAAATGCGGCAAGAAGGTGCTTCATAGGAGCGCGAGTATAGTAGAGCGCGCTCTCGGAGCAAGGCCGCATCATCAGTTCAGCGAAGGCAACGGCATGCGCGCCGCTCTGCCTGCCGGAAGCATGGCTGCGGCGCCATCTCCGCTTAAAGCATCTTCGTGGTAACGAACATGCATGTTATGCATTGCGCGAGCCAATTTTTTCATGCGCGGGTGTATGTTCTGCACAATGTTCAATTGTTCGGCGTATGGGACGCCCTCTGGAATCAAACTGGCCCAGTACCAGTAATCCTTGATATTGGCCTGCTTATGCACTTGCCGAATTTGCGTCGGAGCACTTTCTTTTCTCACAAATTGGAACAGCGCGCCTTTAATTCCGGCCTGATAACGAACCGCGGCTTCGGTGTTCGTATCATCTTTCACGTTCACTGCTTCGTGGCCCCTGCGCTTGTGTCCGCGCCTGACGTATACCCTGGTTTCCTCTTTCGCTTTCCTCTCCAATGTTTTTTCCTTCTGGTCATCGAGGAAATTGTGCTGGTAGCACCAGATTCTGTTGAAGACGATCGTCATCAGCGCCCAGATCGTCTGGTAATCGTCGTAGCGCAGCGCTTCTTCGTAAAACGGACGCATGGAGGAGGGGATTTGCGCCAGCAGCGCGCTCATTTCACGGCGAAGCTCCTGCGGCGTTTCGGGAATTGCGCCGGCGACGGGGCGATCCGCCCTGTTCTGATGCTCGCGCAGGAACTTCCGAAGCGAATCCAATTTGTCTTTCTGTTCCTGCGTCACAGGCTTTGATGCGGCGTATTGCAACAGGTCTTCCGCGGATTCCCAATCCTGCGCCGCGAGTTCGTGGCGGATTTTCAATGCGAGCTCGTCCTGGCCGCGTATGTCTTCGAAGCTGTTTTCGGCCTCGCTGAGATACGACTTGCGCTGCTCGAAGCGCCAGTTGAGGAAAACCTCCAGCTTTACGAAATGAAATCCGCGCGGCGTTCCCTTCTGCCGGCGTTTGTTTTCGATGACGCGGAAATGAGCGCTGGCTTCGCTCCAGTTCGCGATAAGGCGGGTCAGCGTCATTTTCTTACAGTCAATCGTGGCGCCGGCGCCGTTTATAAACTGCTCGATCAGCTCCGCATTCGCTCCTCCTGTAAAAATCCTCTGCATCCACACCCCGACTTTGCTCCAGCTGAGCGCTTTGTCGCGCGCAGCCCCTTCGAGCATGTATTTCGCTTTCGCGTGCAGCTGCGGCATTTGCCTCTCTTTGGCGGCCAGAGCCGCACGGACCGCCGCCACAAGGCCTTCTCGCTCTTCGAAAGGACGATTGAGGAAGTTTTCTTCGTTGAGGAAAATGTTGAGATTTTTTACGTCGCCAGAACTGAGTTTCTTGATCATAGGATTGCCCAAAAGCTGCTTGCGTCCGGTGGCCACTTTTTCCCAGTTCCTCAAAAATTTCGGAAATTTCTCCGAATCGTTGATAAATGTTTCCTTCTGCCAGTAATACGCATTGTCCGCTGCCAAACGCTGCATCCATCGCGCAACACTGCGACGGCCGATCCATTTTTGCGCGATGGCATTCTCGATCTGCGAGCGAAACTTTCTCTCCAGATGAGGCGCGCGATGTTCCAGTTCCCGGATATTGTCCAGAAGATCCTTGAGGAATTTAATTTTCTGATTCTCCGTAACATGCCCCCAGCGCTCCATTCCTGAGTTCGACGAATCTTCCAGATGCAATTCCTCATCCTTTCTTGACAGAACGTTTGGCGTTGATTCTGCGAGTCTACGAAACTGTCGTATGCCCTTGTCGCGCAAATGATCGATTTGCTTCTGTTTGTCGGTCGGCGACGCGCCATCGCTCCCTTTGGCGCCGTTGCTCTGCTGCTCGTAAACGCTGCTCATAGGGCACTTCATTCTACGAAACCGCTCTGCTCCCGCCAAGCGGGTTTTGCGATATTTTCCGGTTCCCTGCTAGTCTTGGGCCATGATCCTATCCGACAGGGACATCAAACTGGCGCTTGCGACAGGGCGAGTCAAAGTGGAATTTACGGGAGGGCCCGATTCTGCGGCCAAGTACGCGCAACACATTCACGCCAGCAGCATGGATTTCCACCTTGGAAATTCCTTCAAGCTCTACGAGCACAGCAAGTTCGCTGTCATTGACCCGCGCCGACCGGAGACTTTTCAGGGGCACATGCGAATGATCACCATTAACGACGGCGATCCGTACATGGTGCAGCCGGGCGAATTCGTCCTAGGCGTCACGCAGGAGATGCTCACGGTCCCATCCGATCTGGTCGCCCGGGTCGAAGGGCGATCCAGCCTCGGCAGGCTCGGCATCATCGTTCACAGTACCGCCGGCTTCGTCGATCCCGGCTTTTCCGGAACAATCACGCTCGAGATCAGCAACTTGAACCGCATGCCGATCGCGCTCTACCCCGGCATGCGCATTTGCCAGATTGCCTTCGAGCAGATGAGCTCACCAGCAGACACTCCCTACCACGCGAAGCCGTTCAGCAAGTATCACGGGCAGATACTTCCCGAAGAGAGCCGTCTGGAGCAGGATCCGGAGTTTGCAAAAAAATAGTCAGTCACGTCCCGGGCAATGTAAGTTCCTAAGAAGAATTGTCACTGCAGATCCCTGAACGAGATCATCTCTATTTTCTGCCGGGCCGCGAACGCCGGCATCTCCTCGTCGGTCAGCATTTCCATTTCAGTTTCCCGCTGTGGATTCATGGAAAACTCATCTCCGCCAGGATCGCACTGTCCCGGATGAACCATCAATTCAGTAGTTCCCTCCGGGATCGTCCTGACCAGCTGCCGGAATGCCTTCTTGCCCGCATTGCCGGAAAACGCCAGGCCGCGGAAGTGATCTGTGGAACGCAGGCCGTGCGCCTCGTACAGCGATCGAGCGACGCGCGATTCCTCCGCGAGCATCCGCAAGTACGCTTTCCGCTCATCCGTCATATCCAAATAATCGGCGGGCGGCGGCTCATCGGCTATGCGCACGCAGCTGATGTCGTACTGAGGAATAAGGGGAGCGAGGATCGCGACGATCTGCCGATGTGCATGCATGTTGTGATGGCTGTCAACGTGCGTCGGCCCTGTCTTGCGGCACTCCATGAATCGTTCCATCTGCGCGCGAAATTCCCGCTCGATGTGCCTGGGATCCACATGCCCGGCGATGATCGCGCGGCGCAGTCTCCGGGGATCCAAAAACAGGCCGTCCGGAGTAAGCAGGCTCGCAATATTCTTCTGCGAATTGACAGGGAAGCCCTCGGTGATGTTGAAATGCAATCCGGTCGGCATATCCATTCTGCGCGCCAGTTCCCCGGCCCTCTGCGCGCCTGACCCTGTTGCGATCATCGTCGCGCTCGTCAGCACGCCGCGCTCGAAACATTCAAAAATGCCGTGGTCGCGGGAAGGATTGATCCCCAGATCATCGGCGTTGATTATAAGACGGCGCACTTGTACTGAGGGAACGAAGTATGGGCAAGTGTATACTGCGCCTGTGCGGGCAATTAGCTCAGCTGGTTAGAGCGTGCGACTCACATTCGCAAGGTCACTGGTTCGAGTCCAGTATTGCCCACCATTCGACTCGGCCCTGCGGGGCCTCGCTCATGGTCGTCGGCCCTTAGGGCCTCCGGCCATTCTTCCTTTTGGCAATGGCCGAGGCGAATGACAGTGAGCGAGCCGCAGCGAGTCGAACTGCCTCTCCATCTCGCTCACCATTCGATCGCTGCGCTCCTCATGGTCCTTCACACCGGTTTAGGGTGCGTTTACTACATGTGCAATTGAATGACCCTGAGCGGAGCGCTCGCAGCGCGGAGTCGAAGGGTGGTCCTCGCCGCTTCGCGGCTCGGGCCCCTTCTACGAGGCGCGAGGCGAATGACTCTGAGCGAACGAGCGAATCGAGTGAGTCGAAGAGCCCGCCGGCCATCCGTCGAGGCGCGGTCTCGCCGCGATTGATGGCACGAAGTGCGACAGCTGGGCTTGGGCGGTTCGCCAGATGCAAAATTTTTTTTATAACACTGTTTTCCTCGGTTGCGTTTGGAAGATTAAATCATAAATAGGTGTACTAACGTACACCATAACATATTTGTGCTTATGCGGCAGCAAAAAATAATAGAGTCGTTGAATTAATTGTGTACAATGCTGGCATGTTTGTAACTGCACAAAAAACAACGAAAATTATTTCAGGTTCAAAAATAGTGAAGGCCGAACCATTCGTAAAATGGGCAGGAGGGAAAAGGCAGTTATTACCAGAGCTTAGGAAATATATTCCGACTTATTTTGATCGGTACATTGAACCATTTGTTGGAGGTGGAGCATTATTTTTTGATTTACTTCCTGATAGAGCAGTACTCAATGATTCAAACGATGAGCTTATAAATGCTTATTTGGTCATAAGAGATAATGTCGATGAGTTGATTGAGAATCTTGAAAAATACAAATATTGCCCGGATTTGTATTATGAGTTGCGCGAACAAGATCCTAGCAGGTTAGATTCTGTTAGTCTTTCAGCTAGGTTTATCTATCTTAACAAGTGTTGCTTCAATGGACTCTACAGGGTAAATAAAGCTGGCAAGTTTAATGTGCCAATCGGTAGTTATGTAAACCCTCGGATTTGTGATTCTGAAAAGTTGCGAGCAGTGAGTTGCGCGCTACAGGATTCGATTATCGAGTGCTCTGACTACAAAGAAATATTGTATAAATACGCGAGAAAAGGTGATTTCATATACATAGATCCTCCGTATCATCCAATAAGCAAATATTCTGATTTCAAGAGGTACACAAAAGAGTTTTTCTATGAAGAAGATCAATGTGCGCTCAAAGACATTATTTTAGATTTGAAAAAATGCGGGTGTTCTGTTGTGGCCAGCAATTCATACTGTGATTTCGTACTTGAGCTATATAAGGATTTCCAAATTGAAATTGTCGAGACGAAAAGATATATCAACAAACACGCTGCTGGCAGAAATGCTATCCAGGAAGTTATCATCTTATGAATCCAACCCTTCTTCTAGAGAAACCGGCTGTGTCTTGGAAAAATTTTGACCAAATGTCGCAGTTTCCATCTACGAGATACATGGGCAGCAAGTTCAAGCTGCTGGATTTCATATGGGACAACACAAGAGATCTGGAGTTCAATTCAGTATTAGATGCTTTCAGTGGCAGTGGTTGTGTTGGTTACATGTTCAAAACTAAAGGCAAGAGCGTATCTACTAATGATGTACTCAGATATTCAGCTTGCATTGCTTCTGCCACCGTAGAAAACAGTCATGAAATTATTGGAGATGAGGAACTAGAGCTGCTTCTTTCCACTCCGGCGAAAACAGACGGTTTCATAAGAACAACATTTGAGGGATTATATTTTGAAGAAGAGGAATACCATTTTTTGGAAAAGATCATGCATAAAATCTCATTACTGGACAGCAAATATAAAAAGTCCATTGCTATTGCGGCTTTATGTAAGGCATGTATAAAAAAACGACCTAGGGGAATTTTTACCTATACGGGGAGCAGATATGACGATGGCAGGAAGGATCTTCGTCTATCCATTGAGGAGCATTTTATGAATGCCGTTAGTGAGTTTAATGAGGCTGTGTTTGACAACGGCCAGAAACACCAAACGTTTTTTGGTGATATCTTTGATTTGCAAAAAAATGATTGCGATCTTGTTTATATAGACCCGCCATATTTTTCATTAAGATCTGATAATGATTATTTGCGGCGCTATCATTTTGTAGAAGGCCTATGTTCCTATTGGCGTTCTGCTGAAATAGATTTTTCTACAAAGACGAAGAAGATAAAGAAACAAGTGACCCGATTTGACTCGAGGCAGACAGTTTATAAGGCATTCGATGATCTGTTTGCCAAGTTTCATGATAGTATTTTAGCAGTTTCATACTCCTCAAATTCCATACCCACCAAAGAGGAAATGATTGAATTGTTAAAGAGGCATAAAAGGTGTGTTAAAGTGGAAGAATTTGATCACAAGTATTCATTTGGCAATCAAAATCATAAGATCGGTAATAATGCCAATTCTGTGAAAGAGTATCTATTTATTGCTCAGTAATCTCTTACTATGAAGATCCACAGCAATGATATACCACAGGCAGATGTATTGGAGGATGTAGTGAAGACAGTGATGGCAGTATCAGAGGGGGCAAAAACATTTCAAGAAATATCACAACGCATTGGTAAAGTGGATAGGCAGGGCAGATACTATAGGAGGGCCGCTGAAATATTGGGTTTCATAAGGAATGAAGGCAATCAATCTGTGTTGACCGAATCAGGCAAGAAACTACTTCAGTCGAGTGAGAATTTACGCAGCTCAATATTGGCACGTTCAATTTTAAATGTGAGGATTTTTCAGCGACTTATTGCTTTTCTTGAAACAAGTGAAGAAGGCGTTACGAAGGATAACCTTGTTGAATATTTGGGTAGTGTTACTGAAGAAATCGGAGAATCAATGTTACCACGAAGAACTAGTACACTTGTTGCATGGCTGAAATTTCTGGGGATAGTTAGTGAAAGTGACCAGAAGGTTTTTGTCTCTTCGAATATCAATGAGCAAGTTCCCATTTTAGACTTCAATAATGTTGATGAGCCAATATTGCCGCGTAGCGGAAGCTTGAGCGAGTATCAAATTGTGGAAGAGAGAAGCAATAAAGCTAGAGATTCAATTTTGATATACAAAGACCAGGCAAAATTGGATCGCTCTGATAATGCACATATACATTTAGTCAACTTGGTTGCCAATAGGATAAGTAACAAAGGGCATCTTCCGAAATCAAATCAATTGATCGATTTGGCTGCTAGAGTGGAACAGAATGATTATATATTCGAAATGAAATCAATCACAGAAGAGAATGCAAGGTCACAAATCAGGAAAGGAGTGAGTCAATTATATGAGTACCGATATTTACAGAATGTTCCAAATGCTAAATTAGTTCTTGCAATAGAGGTTCAATTGCCGGTCAAGATTGAGTGGATGCATGATTATCTGGAGTCGGATAGAGAGATTATGTTGGTTTGGGACGGTGATGAGAGCATATATTCATCACCAAAGACAAAAAGTGCATTGAGCTTTTTGTGGTAGCACAGGATCCAAAAAATGTCTCTGTCATGAGAGAAAATCAGCAGCCTTTCGTCAATGACCCGCGCGTGCAGTTCCACCAGGCGTACGCATCAAGCTTGCCCGATATTCTTGAGCCGGAATGCGCGGATATTGTGATCGCGACGGTGCCAAAGTTGCCTCTAGAACAGCAAGTGGAATTCTCGCGACAACTTTTCCAATTTGTCCGTCCAGGAGGAATGTACCTCCATGCAATTTTTCGCGACATCAGTGGGCCAATGAGTACAGCGACGAACGTGCCACACAAGGACATCGACATTATTCCCGTCAGCGGGCAGTGGTTACCGCCGCAACCGTATCTCCTGCAAATCGCCAAAAAAAAGTGTCTGCCAAGGCGTACACTGTGATCTCGATGCAGAAAACGAAGAGTGGTCTGCAAGCGACAGAAACATGCACCCTAGGCACCTGATGACGGAGACCGTTTCGGGATGTCCACTACGTGAGCCGTATGGCCAGTTGCGCTCAAGAAGAGCTCCATGCCGGAGTGAGGAATACACAGGGTTGCGGTATTCACGAGCGGATGGCAGCAGATTGCCTCGGCATTCCAGACTGCTTCGTCGATGAAGATCTCCACCGCGTGACCGGAGTCATTGATCAAGCCGA
Source organism: Candidatus Peregrinibacteria bacterium (assembly GCA_016186175.1). Taxonomy (GTDB): domain Bacteria; phylum Patescibacteriota; class Gracilibacteria; order Peribacterales; family Peribacteraceae; genus JABFSS01. The sequence goes on along the minus strand of JACPMB010000015.1, from coordinate 62,549 downwards.
GTAGCGTGACTGCGCCGGGTTCGACGCCGAGATATGTCTTGAGCCGCTCAGGCGAGGCAAATGAGAGTTTCTGTGTATCGAGAATCGTCTTCAGAGCCTTGATATCCACTTGTTTCTCATGTCCCACACTCACGAGAAAGTGCCGTTTCCCCTTCTCATCGCGGAGGAAGAGGTTCTTTGTATCCTTCCCGGGCATTGGCATTCTGAGCTCATTGGCCTGCTCGCAGGTGAAGACCGCAGGGTGATTGAAGCGCTGGTAGGTGATGCCGTGGGATTCGAGAAAGGCGTAGATATCCATGACGAGGTATATGGAATACAGAATGTAGGTGAAATGCAAATATTCCACATTCATAAAGGCCACATTCCAGAACGATTCGGACAGATCAAGCACGAGCTTCAATTCGCACGGCATACTAATCGCTGATAATTTGCCATGGAAAACAGTCGCAGCATGATCTAGCATGAACGCCGTCCACTTCCCAGTTTTACATGATGTACTCTCCTTTCATTCTCAAGGGCGGTCACGGCATTTTTCCGCTGTTGCACGGGCTGTTCCATTTTTTTGCCGTCATAGGCGTGCTGTTGCTGGTGGCTTGGGCGATAAAGCACCTGCCGGCGCAAAAATTGAAAGAAGTGGGATTGTGGCTCTTCGCTGTAGGCGTTGTTGGGGCGCTGCTGCTTACTGCTCTTACGATTTCCGCGCGGATGGAATTCGGCGACAACGGCGTGGAACTGGGCCTGATGAAGCAGGGGATGATGAGAAGCAGGATGATGCAGCAGGGCGGAATGATGTGGGGCAACGACCGATAATACGCCCGCTTCGCGGATCAATGGATTTTCCACAGACGCTTTCCTGCATCGGGGCGCGGGCGGGTGTGGGCTGTCCAGTCAGATCAGCGGTTCCTCGAATTTTTCTTCAACTGCCGCCCGCTCTTCCTCCGACGGCGGCGCTGCAGCCGCCTCGTCCCATTTTTTCAGCGTTTCTTCCACTTCAGCTTTCGGCAGGCAGTATTTTTTGCGCGATGCGGAGATTATTTCCCGGGTAAAATCCTTCTCTACCTTGGGGGCGTCCAGCGTCCGGCCGGAGAAAGCCTCGCGCAGCTCTCCGTTCACCGACATCTTGATGTAGAATTCGCGGACGCCAAGGTTGATGATGTCGCGCTCTTTGAATGTCGGCGTGTATTCTTCCGCTAGTATCACCGCATCCTCGGCTCCGACGCGGAAATTGATAATGGAGCCCACGTTGCCGAACACGGTTTTGCGCACGACGGCGCTTAGCTGCCCCATGTACTGATGCGCGAGAGTCATGTTCAGTTTGTATTTGCGTGCTTCCGAGAGAATTTCCGCGAACGTGTCGGTCGCGAAAATCTGGAACTCGTCAACGTAGAAGTAGAAGTCAGTGCGCTTTTCCTCGGGCGTGTCCGCCCGGCTCATGGCCGCCTGGTACAGCTTTGTAATGAACATGGAGCCGATGAGCGACGAGTTCTCTTCGCCGAGCAAACCCTTGCTGACTTTCATCAGCAGGATCTTCTTCTTGTCCATGATCTCGCGGATATCGAACTTCGTTTTGGACTGCCCGATGATGTTGCGGATCATGTTGGTGGCGACGAACTGACCCACTTTGTTGAGAAGCGGAGTAATCGCCTCGGCGTCGAATTTCTCGCTCCACGCCGCGAACTCCGCGACCCAGAAGTTCTTGACGACGGAATCCTGGATGCGCGCGACGATCTTCTGGCGGTAATTCTTGTCCGTAAGCATCTTGAGTATCGAAAGCACGGTCGTATTCGGACTGTCCAGAAGAGCCAGAGTCGTGTAGCGCAGCACGTGCTCGAGACGATCGGACCAGTTGTTACCGAAGAGCTTCTTGAAAATCTGCAGGAAGCCAAGCGTCACCTGCATTTTGAAGGCTTCGTCCACTTTTTCGAGCGGATTGAACGCGATCGGGAATTCAGTATCGCCCGGATCTAGCAGAACGACGTCCTCTATTCTGCTTTTTGGAATGTACCGCATTATCGCGTCTATCAGGTCTCCGTGCGGATCGAGCACCGCGATGCCCTCGCCGTTCTTAATGTCCTCGTTGATCAGCAGCTCCAGCAGTTTGCTCTTCCCGGCGCCGGATTTTCCGACGGTGTACAGGTGGCGGCGCCTGTCGCTGCGGCGGATGCCGAACGGCACGAAATTGTTGTGGTAATTTGTCAGCCCGAACGCGCTGACGTCTTTTTCGCCCATCTTCGGCAGGTCCTGCGGCGGGTCGGACTTGCGCGCAAGCACGTGCACTATGTGCGGCACAGCATCTGCGTTGGGGAAGTGATAGAGCGTCGCAATCTCCTTCGCGCTCAGGATGTAAGGAACGGCGTGGCTGCGCGCCCGGAATTGAGCGACGAATTTTCCGGCGTTTTTCGCGCGATGCCAGCGCATTTCATTGATGTCCTTCTCGTTGAATTGCGAAAAACTCGAAGCCACGGCTTCCAGGTGTCGTCCGGCAGACTGCGCGTCGGAAATATATGCGCAGCGGATGCTAACGCGGAAAGGCTTGATTCCGGCTTTTTCCAGAGCCTTGTCGTGCCGCCGCCGGCCGACGCCCTTGCGGCCGCCTTCGCGAAGGCGATCCCTGATTGAGAAAAAGTGCCCCGCATCCGCGCGCCTTCTTCTCCAGTTACGGAGATAATGGAACACCCCGGTGTCGTTCTGAGGTTCCGCTATGATCTGCACCCACACTTGGTCGTCGCGCCCGATTTTCGAGATGACCGAAAACAAACGCGAGCAACTGTCCTCTTCAAAACCGTCGTATGTCTTGATGGGATAAATGTCCGAGTGATTCAGCGTCACCTCGGCCCCTGCGATCGTCTGGCTCTTTGCATCGAGATTAAGCGTGTAGTCCTTCATTTCCTTGATTTCAGCGTCCGGAAATGTGGCGTAGACGAGACCCTCCACCGTTTCAAAAAGATTGTCTTCAAGCACGATGAAGAAATAGGTGTACTGCGCGTAGCCGTAGAATTCTAGCGAAACGCGCTTTCCGGTGAACGTGTTCCAAAGATTCACCAGAAGTTCCTGGAATCTGGACTCAAGCTTCTTGTTCCCCTCAACGCCCTGCGGGATGACTATGTGCATGTATCTCAGAGCCATGACGCCATTGTGCCGGAAATTGGCTTGCTGTAAATATATATCGGAGGCATAATGCGCAACCCGTTTTCTTCTTTAGCGATCACAATATGCAATCTCCGCGCCAGGCAATGCTCGACATGCTCGATGAAAAATACAAGGCATTGAGCGCAAACATCACCGGCACGCAGTGGGAGAGAGGGTCAGCGCGGCATCACCGGTGCATAAAATGCAATGGCACGGCGTTGCAGTCGCTGTACGAAAGCATCCGGCAGCGGCTGCGTGGGTTTCCAGGCGGAACTGAAATTGAAAAAGAACAGTGGGAGTCGCTTTGCGGTGACCTGGACGGGATCATCAGGGCGAGAGACGAAATGATTTCGCCGGACATGATGAGGGGCATAAACATTGCGCTCAGGCGCGCGCGTGTCCGGGTAATGGAACAATTCGGTTATAAGCATCCCACTCTCAATCATCAGTAAGCGAAATTTCCAATTTGATTGCCTGGAAGCAGGATAACACTTGACTGACAACGCGTGCTTAGGTACAATAAAGGTACTATTATCAATACCGATATGAGTACCTTTCCTACCATCACTCTTCAGGATCTTAAGAGGCATGGCACGAAGGCCCTGCCGAAGAGGCAGGCCGCATATCTCATTGTGAATTCCAAGATGCATTCGGTGGTCGTTCCCTTCGATGATTACGAAATGTTGATGGAAATGATCGAAGATTTTGAGGATATGCAGGCGATCGAGGAGCGGAAGAATGAACCGTTGATACCTTTTGAAAAAGCTTTCCCTTCGAAGAAGAAGAAATGAACAACCGATACCGCATTGTCATAAGACAAAGCGCCGAGCGTGATCTGCGGAATTTGCGTGATCCCATCCGTGAGCATATCAACGCCGCGATTCGCAACCTTGCTGAAGATCCGTTCCCGCAAGGAGTGAAAAAAATGCATGGGTATGAAGATTTCTACCGCATCCGCATAGGACGGTATCGCGTCGTCTATTCCGTCAATAAAGGCGTTCTCATCATCACCGTCGTTAAAGTCGGACACAGGAAAGATGCGTATCGGAGATTTTAATCAGTAGACTGTTTTAAGATAACAAGGTTCGCAATACACGATCTCCGGCCGCTCGGGAGCGTAGGTCGTTTGAATATCCCGTGAACACTTCGCGTATGCATGGGAGTACATCCGGACGCCGGAGCGCCGCGCTATCCGTTCGGCATGGCGTTGATCGGGGTGCTTGCGCGGGAGCGGCAGGTCCATTTGCAGGTAGAAAGCGAGTTCCTGTCTGATGATGCGGAATGGACGTCCGGTGACCGGGCACGTCACGGCCCAGTTCAGGACGTCATCGGAAACTTCGACGATCGTCTGCGGCAATTGCTCCGCGGAAATCGTGCGGGGGACATTCGGCGGATCATCCACCGGATCCCTCCACGCGTATCCGCGTTTGAGAGCCTCTTCCTTCGCAAGCGGAAAATATTCCATGGCGATCGTTTCGTTGTACGCGAACGGACAGAGGGATTTTGGGAAAAATTCTCCCCATTCACCTGATTGTTTCATGCGCGTAATCAATTGGTCCCGGAGTTTCGCGTACTCTTCTTTGGAATATTGCTTGTTGAAGATGCAGTGCTTCTTTTTCCGCATGCCTACGCAGCCGAAACAGTCTGAACATTCCGAGCAGCGAGCGCAGTACTCGAGGTTGCTATTCCCGGTGGTGCACGTCGTGCAGAATTTGAGATTGTACGCCCGGTCGCCGCTCGACGCGCACTGGTACATCAACTCCGACCGGTCGCCCCACGACGTGTAATCCATGGACGATTTCACCGAGAACACTCGAGCGCAGTGGACGCAGTCTTCCACATCCTTGCAGTCGTAGCAGTCTTCGCAATCCTTGGAATTATAGAGATGATTGCCCGTCGAACGCTCGTTGTGCTCATTCTGGACGGCTTTGTGCGGCTGGGTTAGGAAGAACTCGTCGGCATCCCGCCGCATCTTCTGGAGGCCGTCATATGTGTTCAGCTCCAGCGCGGCCTTCCGTTTCTCGTATTCCTCCTCAGTCAGCTGCTGGTTCATGATCATGTGATGCTTCTGCCGCTGGTTGATGCAGCTGATGCAGTCGCGGCAGGCGATGCAGTTACTGAGGAAGAAGCTCCCGCTGCAGTTTTCGCACTCCTCACAGAACTTGAGCCCGTACGACTTGCGGCAATCAATGCACTCGTAGCAGAGTTCGTTCTCGTAGACGTTGCTGCAGTCAACCATTGCCTTGTTGTAGAAGATACGATTACCGTAGTAACAGTTTTCGTTGTAGTCGGTTTCCGCGATCAGGTAGCAATCCTTCAGATACCCAGCGCAGTTCACGTAGTCGCTGTTCTGCATGGTTCCCGGCACGACGAACTGCCCCTGGTGCGGAACTTCATTCAGGAGTTCGCCGAGTTGGTCGAAGAACGGACGCGAGAAGTCGGCGCTGCGTCCGTATGCCGTCTCGTCCCATCCGTCGCCCCACCATGTGTCGGGGTGGTAGACAGGGAACGGCCGATCCGGGTGGTACGGCGAAATGAATTCCCTGCCGGTAAGGTCGCACTTCCTTTTGTAAAGCGTTCTCGCGTTGCGCTCCGCGAGTCTGCGCATGAATCGGCAGTCGGGACAGGATTTCGGGGGAGGAACGTCCATTTTTCGGTAGAACGCGCGGTCGCGATCGGTGATCGCGAACGATTGAATGCACTCTGCGCAGGTCGGCATGCGTGCCAGTATACGTTATTCTGAATATGAGAGATGCTTCGCTACGCCCATGCTTCGCTACGCTCAGCATGACAAAGAACCTCTTTTTAGGGGACCCTTCGCTCCGCTCAGGGTCCCGTTCTACGCACCTATAGAACGCCAAAAATTGGCTTGTATTAGAGTAAATCTTGTAATTGAAAAAGATGAAATGCCAAATGTACGTTCCCAAAGGAAAGTCTGTTGTTTTACGGTGCATACATGAGACGTGACTACACCGTATACATTCTTCAATGTGCTGATGGCAGCTATTACACCGGTATCACCAATAACGTGATCGCACGCGTAGAAGAGCATCAACGAGGAATAAACGAACACTGCTATACGTTAAAGCGTCGTCCAGTGAGTCTTGTCCATTCAGAATCGTTCAGAGATGTCCGTGCAGCAATTCGATGGGAAAAAATTCTCAAAGGTTGGAGAAGAGAAAAGAAAGAGGCATTGATTAACGGGGAGTACGAAAAAATTCCGAAATTGTCAGAATGTCAGAATCAAACACATTGTAAGTTCTTTCGGGGTTGTGGTTCGACGGAGCTTGTTCAGAGCTGGAGCGAAGGGCTCAGCATGACAAGCGATTTGGATATGGAAAGCCTTCGCTCCGCCCAGGCTTCCGAATGGGCTCCGGGGCCCTGAGCGGAGCGAAGGGCCATACATACACTTGCGTTGTCATCCTGAGCGAAGCGAAGGATGACAAGTGCATTCCTCAATAGACCTCCTTCAAATAGCACTCCTCGCACAAAATTTTCTCCGGCCGCTCGGGAGCGTAGGTCGTGTTGATGTCTTTCCCGCAATTCGCGCACTTGCACCGCCAGAGTTTCCGCGGATTGCGCAGCTTCAGCCTATCTGCGTGCCGGCATTCCGGGCATCTATGAGGAACCGGCAGAACCTGCTTCTGGTAATACGAGAGTTCCTGCGGGATCACACGATAGTTCTTGGTGCATTGCTTACAGGCGAGGATTTCCTTCGTCACTGAATCAGTCGTCTGATCAATCCGGTCAGCGAGTGCGGTCGTCTGTGGCTTGTAGTCACGCGCGTCCTTCTCTCGCCAATGGAAACCCTGCGCCTTCGCTTCTTTCTCCGAGAGCGGAAAGTACTCCGAAGCGAGGGATTCGTTGTAACCGAAAGGAGAATACTTTGTAGGAAAATACTGCCCCCACTCACCCAACTTCTCCATATTCGTGATGATTTTTGGAACGAGCTCCTCGTATTCTTCCTTTGAATACTGCTTGTTCAAGATGCAGAACTTCTTTCGCGTGAGCCCCACGCATCCGAAGCAATCACTGCAGTTGAAGCAATGGTCGCAAAAGAGCAGCCGCTGCGAATGAAACACGAACAAACAGTAGGCGGATCCGTAGACTTCAATCGTCCCGAGCGTCATGTAACAGAGTTCAGACTTCAGATACATGTTGCTGCAGTCGTAATTGTCCTTCACATTCACGCCGACGGTGACATAGCGACTGTCCTGACTCTCGTTCACGTCGTAGCAATCAAGGCAGTGCTTCGAATTCTCCAGGTAATCGCCGGTGCAGTCCTGACAGTTCACGATGTTGGCGTACTTGCGCAGCATAGTTTGCATCATTCTGCGTCGAATCTCCTTCATTTGTTCCGTTCTCTCGAAATATCCGCGAAATTCCTTCAGACGCTTGTCGTATTCCTCCTTCTTCATCGGCTTGTTCATGAAACAGTACTCTCTGTGATTAAGATTGGTGCAGAGGCAGCAGTTGCTGCAGGCCGTCAGATTGCTCGCAAAGAAGCAATCACGGCAATTGGCGCTGAATGAGAGCCACTGGCAGTTATATGAATCGTAAACGGAGAAACATTCGTAGCAGAGCTGCGAATTATAGAGATAACTGCAATCCATCGAGTCGCTGCACTTCTGCAGGAGTTTGCCGTAGTAGCAATCCTCGCAATTCTCCGAGGAGTTGATCAGGTAGCAATTCTTGCAATACCCCGTCCCCGTCGTGAAGCCGGAATTCTCATTTCCCAACGTGATCAGCGCCATGCGCGGCACGCTCTTCTGCAGTTGCGCGAACTGCTCAAAGAACGGACGCTGAGCATCAAACTCCCGCCCGTAACTCAATGGATCCCACGCGTTACTGCGCCATTCATCCTGATCATAGATCTTATACGGCTCCCCCCACACAGGCTTCTCGCTCATGATCGAAACGATGTCCTTGCCGGAGAACGCCGAGCGGACTTTGTAGAGGTACTGCTCGTTGCGGTAGCAAGTGCGGTTTTTCAACCGGCAGTCAGGACACTCTTTAGGGAGCGGGAGAGCGATCGTTTTCTCCCCGAACGTGAAGACCATCTTCTTCACGAACTCCTGTTCATCGGGGTGGATGGTGAAGGTCTGGCCGCACTTGGTGCAGGATCGTTCCATGGGAAGAACAAGCGAAGGATGACAAGTGCATTCCTCAATAGACCTCCTTCAAATAGCACTCCTCGCACAAAATTTTCTCCGGCCGCTCGGGAGCGTAGGACGTCCGTATCTTCGTTCTGCACGTCGCGCACGTCCGATCCCATAGTTTCCTCGGATTCCTCATGGTCATACGCCGCTTATGGCGTTCATCGGGATGGAAGCGGGGGAGGGGAAGGCGGTTGTCGCGGTAGAACCGCAGTTCTTGGACGGTGACGCGGAAAGATTTGCCCGTCGCCTCGCAGGCGAATATCTTCTTGGTGACGTCATCAGATATGTTGGCGATGTCACCATGTGGAACCGGCTCAACTTTGCCTGTTCCGGCATGGGAAGGGAGTTTTTCCTTCCAGCGCCACTGGAGCGCGGTCGCCTGCTCCTGCGTCATCGGGAAGTAATCCTGCGCCGTCGTTTCGTTGTACGCGAAAGGACTGTTGTTTACAGGGTAGAACTCGCCCCACTCTCCGGAGTTCTGCATGTGTTTGATGATCTTCGGCACGAGCGCTTCGTATTCCTCCTTCGCGTATTGCCTGTTGAGAATGCAGTGCTTCTGGCGCTTCAGGCCGACGCATCCTAAGCAGTTGTTGGTGCCGAGCGCGCAAAGATAGCAGTAGAGGAGATCGTGAACGTTTTCCAGGCACGTGCAGCAGAATCGGATGTTCTGCACATTGTGCCCGCAGGACTCGGCTTCGTACACCTGCTCGGCTTTGTCGCCCCAGACGAAATAATCCATGCAGTCCCTGCTATCGCGGATGTAGTCCACGTATCTGCAGTCACGGCAGCCGCGGATGTTGAAACAGTCGTGCGCGTTCTTGCTCTGGAAAATGTAGCCGCCCGAAACATTGTCGTTCTGTTCCCCGACGAATGCTTTGCGCGGAACGGAGAATTTTATTTTCTCGAATTGCTCCAGTGCGGCCTTCAGATGGCTTGGATTGCATGGATCGAAGGTTTTCATATGAAATTTGAACTTTTCTTCCGTCAGTTGAGCGTTAAAGAGGCAGTGCTTTTTCTGCCGCAGCCCGGCGCAACCGAAGCAATTTGCGCACCCGCGGCAGTCGAAGAGGAAGCTCGAGTCCGAGCACTGTTTGCACAGCTGGCTCCAGCGGAGATTGAAGCAATTCTCGCAATCCATGCACTCGTAGCATTGCTGCGATCGGACGACTTCGGTGCAATCAACGCAGTTTTTGACGAAAAACACGCGGTAGCCGTACATCGAATCCTCGTTCTGATCTGCCTCGATTGTGAGGTAGCAGTTCTTCGACCATCCACATTCGTTCACGTACTCGCAATTCTGCACGCTGATGATATTGAGCGCGAGCAGCGGGACAGCCTCCATCAGATCCATGAATTGATCGAAGAACGGCCGCGAAAAATCAAACGGCCGCCCGCAGTCCAGAGCGTTCCAGCCGTCGCCGTACCACGCTTCATGGTGGAAAACCTTGTATGGGCCGTCGGGCGCGAATATCGAAAGTATGCGGTTGCCGGTGGAGTCGCAATTGCGGAAGTACAATGCGCGTTCGTTGCGCCATGCCAGACGCCGCTGCAGTCGGCAGTCGGGGCACAGGGCCGGCGCCGGCAGCTGGTACACATTGCCGCCGATCTGGGGCGAGAGCTTGCTCAGCATCGCGAGGTCATCCTGGCCGACGGTGAATGGCGCGGCACACTGCCTGCATGTCTTATTCATGCGCCGCCATTCTCCTTGTGTTCCGCATTACGTCAATAACTCTGACGGAAATTGGTCGTCATCAAATTCAAGTACATCGCGCAGGCATACAAGTCGCGGAGAACTGCACCATTGGCAGGGGAGTTGACATCAGCATATAAAACATTAGAATCAGAGTTCCGACTACTATGAACGTTCCAAATAATCCACCGGATGAGCCGCGCGAGCTTGATGCGTCTGGAGCATCTTCCGGAGAACTTGTCGCACCTGGCATTCTGAACGACTGGTGTCGGCATGCGTTTGATGGCGCTCTTAACTCCGGCGTGCCTGCTTCGCCGCCAGTTGCGGATGACGAAGATGATGAGCTTTTTGATTTGGATCCCACGGCGACGGGTTGGTCTGCGGATTCCGGTCCTTCGGAGGATTTGCAAGACAAGTAGCAGCGTCGTCCAGTCTGCCAGATTGTTCGCTACACTGCATTCATGCCGATCTCACGCGACCGCGTTCTCCATTGCGACGACGCGATTCTTGCGGTGAACAAACTGGCGGGCGAATTGGTTGTGAAGGGAGCGGGGAACGTACAGAGGCTGCCGATGCTGGATTTCCTTAAAAAAGAATATCCTGGCATTCATCCGCTAAATCGCCTGGATTTCGAAACTTCTGGAGTGGTAGTGTTCGCGCGTAACAAAACAGTCCTAGCCTGCGCGATTAAATCTAAATTCAGTGGCTGGAAAAAGGTCTACAGGACGATAGTCGCCGGCAGGATTGAAGATAATCACGGCGAAATAAACATGCCGCTGCCCGCGCGGGCGAAGGGGGATGGCAATCCTTCGCTCCGCTCAGGACAAGTGTATGCTCTGACCCGCTTTGCCGTTCTTGCTCGTTTTGAAGGTTCAACATATGTGGAAGTGGAGATTGAGACCGGCCGCCACCATCAAATCCGACGTCATTTCCAGATGATTCATCATCCCCTGGTTCTCGATGCGCTCTACGGAGACGAGAAATTTAACCGGAAATTCAGCAAATATACCGGATACCGGCGATTCTTTCTGCACGCTCTCAGGGTATCGCTGCCGCATCCTATTACCGGGAAGGAAATCACGATCGAGGCAGAGATGCCGAAAGTGTTTGAGGAGGCGCTGAAAAAACTCTGATATTCTATGGCCATGAGAGTTCTCTCCGGCATCCAGCCCTCCGGCCAATTGCATCTCGGAAATTATTTCGGTTCGATCAGACCGAATCTTGAATATGCGCAAAAAGCCGGGTCGAGCTTTTACTTCGTCGCTGACTTGCATGCCCTCACTACGATACATGATCCGGAGGAGCTGCGTCGGCTGCGGCTGGATACGGTGCTGGATTATCTGGCGTGCGGCTTTGATCCAGAGAAGTCCGTGCTCTATTTCCAGTCCGACGTCCCGTTCCACGCAGAACTCGCGTGGATACTTTCCACAGTCACGCCGATGGGGCTGCTGGAGCGCGCAGTCAGCTACAAAGAGAAAGTGGAGAAAGGCATAGCGGCTTCGGTCGGACTTTTCGCGTATCCGGTCCTCATGGCAGCGGATATCCTCCTCTATGCGGCCGATCTGGTGCCGGTCGGCAAGGATCAGAAGCAGCACCTTGAAATGGCGCGTGATATAGCAGTCAAGTTCAATCGCGCGTACGGCGAGACGCTCGTCGTGCCCGAGCCTTTGATCCGCGCAGAGGTCGCGGTGGTGCCCGGCGCCGACGGACAGAAAATGAGCAAGAGTTACGGCAATATCATCCCTCTCTTCGGATCCGAGGAAGCAGTTAAAAAAGCGGTCATGGGGATCGTAACGGATTCCAAGGGTGTCAACGATCCGAAGGATCCGGATACGTGCGTCATTTTCCAGATTCACAAGCTTTTCCTCGACGATGGCGGGCGAAAGACGCTCGCCGCGGAGTACCGCGGGGGATTGGCGTACGGCGAAGCGAAGAAGCGCCTCCTTCAGACCGTTTTTGATCACTTTGCGCCGATGCGCAAACGAAGAGATGATTTGAAGAAGAACATGCGTTATGTCGAGCAGATAATGTCCGAAGGTGCCAAAAAGGCCGGAATCATTGCTTTGGAAACCATGGAACGGGTGCGGCAGGCGACGGGGTTGCGATAATTACAAAAATATAGTATAATGCTTCTACATACTAAACAGAATTATCATGACCTTCAAAGTCCGCTACGTCGCAATTTTCGCAGTTTCGTTGTTCGTTGGGATTTCGCTTCCGCTTTCTGTATCGCAGTCGCTGCGCGCGGCGACGCAAAATGTCGCGTTCCAAACGAAGGACGGCACGATAGTTCGGCTTCACCGCGCCGTGACGCCAAAAGACCGACAGTATTACGGCCGCGCGCTGCAGATGTACAACACGCGATTGCAGAACGGAGAAACCGGCCTCGCCAAACCGGACATCAATAATCGCAAAAGCATTGATTTTTATCTCGATCATCCCGTCGAGGATCGCGTGATAGTGGAACCGGTGCGCTCCAATCCGGTCTCGACGAGCGACTACGTGAAACCGCCCGAGGACAAGGTTGCCGACGACGCTCTATCCGTCAGGGAACGGGCAGAGCTCGCCCGCGCCGCGAAGGTCGGCCGCTGCTGGGATTTCCCGGGCTTCTCGGCGGGGTACATGACGCTTTGCAAGAAGTTCATCGAAGGAAAGACGCCGGCCAGTACGACCGGCCTCGGCAACGATATATCCAATGCGCGCATCAAACAGCAGGCCGTGCTGCGCGGTTCAGTTTCCTCCAAGGCCAATCTTTTCGACGGCCTGATAGACAATCGTTCCGGCCCGCGCGCCCCGTACGGAAAGAGAGGAGGACGCGCGTCAAATGCGGGTGTGAGCAGCGCGAGGTGACCATTCGTTAAGTACGTCCTGCACGTGTTTGCCGAGCATGTTTATCCGGATAAACGGTAGCTCAGAAGTTCGCGTCTTGCGGCTTTGGCATCCGGATAAAAGCTCTCCACAAGATTCCAGAATGTCCGTGAGTGATTTTTCACCAACCGGTGCGCCAGTTCATGAATGACGACATATTCCAATAGATGGCGGGGAAGCTTCAAAAGCGCAGTGTTGAGCGTGATGTTGCCGCAACTGGAACAACTGCCCCACTGGCTTGTCATCGGCCGCAGGCGGATGCATTTGATTGATACGCATAGAGTCGCTGAGTTGATTTGATGCACCAGCGCCGCGACTTCCCTCGTCTGTCCGTCGAAAATCGGGAAGAACGGATCAATACGGGTGCGGCGGCTGTCCCTATGCAGAATTTTAGTCATGCGGCGCACAAGGTTCTCGATATGCCGCTGTTCGTCGCGCATGCCCAGGCGACGCGCGAGACGGATCACAATGGTGTCATTTTGAAGAACGGCGCGCGAGTGACGATTATGCGTGCGCTCAATTCTCACATTGGGACTCATGCGGTCACTGTACCACGAGGTGAATTTTTCTCTGAGAGTTCGCGCTGCTTTTTTCGCGCATGATTTCTGTCTGGAAAAAAACAAGGATTTGTTTTCATTCAATTTTTTGCTTCCGCGAAGGCAGGAACGTGCTTTTTGAGCATGGCGATCACTGCGTCCACGTCCTCGTTCACCAGAATCTTGTTGAACAACCCTGCATTTGTGCGGAAGAAGTCGAGGTCCGACACGGCGTTTTGGAGGCGTTCCTTGATGTGCTCCTCGGCGTCGCGGCCGCGGGAGCGCAGGCGGTGGAGGAGCGCGCTCAGCATCGCGCGGCGGCTCTTGCCGGGCGGCAGCAGCCCGAAACTCAGGATGGATCGGCGTCCGTAGTGCTCGCTGAGCCCGCGCAGCAGGTGCATCTCCGTGATCACGAGCGGCAGCTTGCCTTTCTTCCAGATATCCTCGATGTCGGCGTGCCGGTAGCCGTACCAGCGTTCCTCGGTGGAGGAGGGGATGCGAGCGTAAGAGGCGATGTCGCCGATCTTCATTGCTTCCGTGAACTCCTTCTTCGTCACGTACGCGTACTCCCCGTCGTCGCCGTCCTTTTCGCAGCGCGTCGTCAGGATCGGCACTGCCTCGGCGTATTCGCCGAACATGTTCACGATGATCCGGCTCACCGTCGTCTTGCCGACGCCGGAGGGCCCTGTGAGCGCGAGGATGTAGCCGGGGAACGCCTTCTGCGCGATATGACTCCACGCAATGGTCACGAGCGGCTCGTACGCGACGTCGTACTCGCGCAGCCCGTCCGCATTCACGGTCGAGAGGGCCATTCGCGGCCGCACTTTCTGCCCGATGCGCGGCTCGCCAAGCAGCTGGCCGAGCGAGCGCGTGCCATCTTCAAGTTCTATGAGCCCCACCGTCCGCGGCCTAATGCCGAATCCATCAAGAGGATGGCTCATCGTCGTCCACGAGAGCACTGCGCCGTTCTGCATCTTTCTGCGGCGTTTGGCATTCCGGCGGTGGAGGATCGGAGGGGTGGTCACGAACGAAGAAGCAAGAATTAAGAATTACGATGGAGAATGCTCGAGAACATGTACGCCGCACGTTGCGCATGCGCCGCCGAAGTTATGCGCCAGACCGTATCGTTCCCCTGTCTCCCGCAAGCGTTTGGCGACATCAATGATTTGCTTGATGCCGGTGGCTCCGACGGGGTGGCCGCAACCCTTCAATCCGCCGCTCATGTTAACGCCAAGAGCCCCGCCTTCACCGGGGCTTCGGTGCGCGGCCGTCTGTCCCTCGTATGCGTTTCGGTAAAAGCGGATGCCCCCGCCGGGATCTGCGAAGCCCAGGTCTTCCAGATTGATGAGCGCTGCGATGGAGAAACAATCGTGAGTCTCCACTATCCTAATGTCCTTCAGCTTCACCTCTGCTTCCGCGAGCGAGCGCTCCGCGGCGTCCTTCGTCGCCGAAAATGACGTCAGGACCGGACGATCTACGATGCTCAGACTATCGCTGGCGATCTGCGAAGCCGCAATCCGCACCGGACTTTCTTTATCCGTCGAAAGCACGCACGCCGCGGCGCCGTCGCTGATTGGAGAGCAATCGAGGAGCCGTAACGGGTCCGCCACCGGCGCACTCCCGCTAACATCGTCCGGCGTCACCTCGGTGCGGAATTGCGCGAAAGAGTTGCCGCAGGCGTTCCTGTGGTGCACAGCGCTCACCAGGCTTAATGCCGCTCGCGAAAGCCCGTATTCATGCATGTACCTCTGCGCGATCATGCCGAAGATTCCCGGAAAAGTGAGTCCTGCAGGTCGTTCCTGCTCAGCGTCTGCGGCTCCCATAAGAGCGGAGGAAACGATGTCGTTCGAGACGTCAGTCATCTTCTCCGCGCCGATGACAAGCACGTTGCGGGCACGGCCGCTCTCGAGCATCGCGCAGGCAGTGTGCAGCGCGAATGCGCCAGATCCGCAAGCGGATTCCACCCTCAACGCCGGAGGATGGTGGGGAAGCAGGCTTGAGGCGATCGCGCTCAGGTGCGCTTGGCCATTCGTGATTTCGGCCAGCATGTTGCTCACGATAATCATGTCAATGTCGAGGGCTGTGATTGGCGCCGACGAGATCGCCGCATCCGCCGCTTCCTCCATCAGATCACGGATGCCCATGTCCCAAAGCTCACCGAACCGGGTTTGGCCGTAGCCAATGAGGCGTATGTCGGAATTCATGGAGAGTGAAAATGAAAAATGTCGGGATATCTATATCGCATGAGCGTGTTCCAGATATTGATCGTAGGAGAGATATTCGGTTTTCCGGTCATCCAAAGGAAGCTCCGCGCCGTCGCGCAGCATCGTCATCAAAAACGCGTCAGAGCCGGAACCGGAACCGTAGGAAACCAGTAGAATGATCTCGTCTTTCATCGCTCGTTCAAGCACGTGTGTCAGCCCGATGGGGGAGCAGGCGGCGTATGTGTTGCCGACGGCGGGGACGATGAATCCGAGATTCATCTGTTCTGCCGAAAATCCGAGCTTCCTGGCCGCGGCCCTCGGGAATTTTGCGTTCGGCATGTGGAAGATCACGTGATCAATCTCAGTCGGCTTCCTCTTCGCGATTGCGAGGATGCCCATCGTCACTTCCTGCACGTGCCGGAAATATGACGGCTCCCCGGTAAAGCGTCCGGCGTGCCGCGGGTACCGTTCCCCCGCCGGCCTCCAGAAATCCGGAGTATCAGTCGTGAACGAAATAGTGTGCTCGATCCGGCAAAACGCGTTAGGCGCTCTGTCCGGCCCGACGATCACGGCTGCGGCGCCGGCTGCCGCTGTGTATTCCAGTGCGTCCCCGGGGCGTCCCTGCGCGGTGTCCGTCCCTATGGCCATGCCGAAATTCACTTGTTCCGACCGCACCATGCTGTCAACGATCTGCATCGCGGCCGTGCCGGCTTTGCAGGCGAATTCCAGATCGGCGCAGTGGCAGAAAGGATGCAGATCGAGAGCGGCGGACAGCATGGAACTCGTCGGCTTGACCGCGTACGGATGACTCTCCGAGCCGACAAACACGGCCCCAATTTGCGACGATTGGATTTCGGCGACGGCGATCGCCTGCCGCGCGGCCTCAAATGCCATTGTGCAGCTGTCTTCTCCAAGTCCGGGAACTGTTTTTTCGCTGATTCCCAGCCCGCTTGCGATACTTTCCGGATCCTGTCCGTGATGTTCGGCGATTGCGGAGGTTTTCACCCTGTATTTCGGCAGGTATCTGCCAAAACCGATGATGGCTGAACGGGACATCTGCATCAGTCTAGCAGAGAATCATGTCATGAGGGCCGTTCGCAATAATTTTGTCAATCAGCGTTCGCGTCCGTGTTTTCGATGTGCTCCGGCGAGATGATGTGCGGCCTGCGCAGAAAGCAGCGAGATTTCGCCCGCCAGAACAGCTGCTCCAATTGACTCCGACAACTGCGCGTTGGAATGGAGTGAAGTTTTCGAGTGCATGAGCATATTCAGGCACTGCTCTTGCGCCGGCAGGGTGGTTCCTCCGCCGCGAATTCCAACTAATAGCGCCGGAACGCGGACGCCAGCGTAAATCCGATGATTCGATAATGCGCTGATTCGGGTATCTGCCAGAGAACCTTCCACGACATGTGCGGCATCCTGCCCGGTGGCAAGGTAAAGTGCGGCGATGACATTCGCGGCGTGGAGGTTCTTCCCTATGGCTCCCGCGATGATTGAACCGAGTTCCAATTTTGCATGCGCAACGCGCAAGAGAGCTTCTGGCGTCGTCTTTAGAACAGAGCGAATGACTTCTGCGCTCAGGGTCGCCTCCGCGGCGACCTCATATCCTCGTCCTCTCGCATGCGCGCGCGCGCTGGGCTTCTTGTCGCTGTCCACGTTTCCGGCGACAGTGATGAATTCCAGTCCGGTGATGTTCTCCTCGACCCATTCTCCGACCGCTTGGGCCGCGAATGTCACCATGTTCATCCCCATGGCCTTATCTGTATCGCAGAACAGCGTGAGGAAAAGGTGGCGGCCCGCGATATCCACCTCATAACGCAGAACGTTGAGATGAGCGCTCGTGGATTCTGCAATCGTGCGCCATTGCTTTTCTGTTGTCTTGAGGTTGTCCATGATTCTTGATTCATGATTCATGATGCGAAATGCCAGCGAGCGAGACATTCCATGATGAACGGATGAGGCTTTCACGCCGCCGGAAGCATTGAGAGCTTTGCATCCTCTGTTAACGCTGGCGATCAGGGCGCCTTCGGTCGTCGCAAGCGGAAGATGAATATACGTCGTCTCCGATGAACTGAAACGTACTTTCAAGGGGCCTGCGTATCCAACTGGCAGAGGGACGTGTCCGATCATCTGCTCACAATTGCGCTCGTCGGCGTGGCCGATGGCGCCTTCGGCAGGCTGCAAGCGCGAGAGATTCACATCGAGTTCTTTCTCAAGTCGAGAGCGCCGCTCGTTACAACGCTGTTCGACACTAAGTCCGGAAGGAATGTCTCGTAAATTCATTTTTCCTTTTGACAATGGCCCTTCTTTTTCCGGTGCCTTGATTATGTGAGCCAAGGAAATGTGTTTGCGTTCCATATTTCAAATATACCTGATAATTATAGAATCCGCGCCCCTTGGCCGATTTTTGTCTCAAAAATCAGGCACTTTTTTTGTCTTTCCGCAAACTCCCGCACCGTTCTAATTGAATCATCAGTGCAGATCAGATGAACCGTTGGGCCCGCATCCATGGTGTAGAGGACTGGAATCTTTTCCGATTCCCGCAGCGCGGAGATCTCCCGGATAATCCGGTGCGTTTCCCCGCTCAAATATTTCAGCGACGGCGTCTGCGATTTCATGACACGGTGCATATCGAGCGCGTCTTCCTCCGCAATCCTCTGCAGCTTCTCAAAATCTTTTTTCAGAATCGCATCGCGGCACTCCCGATTCCTCCGCGGCATTTGCTTCAAGCGCTCCTCGAAGAGCGGACTGGTCCACGCCGCCGCGTGACCTTCGGTGGATCCGACATTCTTCTCCTCCTTGCTCGGGACAAGGACGATGTCTCTGAATCGCCGATGAGGCGTCAATCTCTTCGCCGCTGCCGGCAATCAGCGCCGCGTAGCCCCCGTATATACTCCTGCCCGCGGAGCCGGAGCCAAGCCTCGCGATTACGCTCATCTGTTCATCACTCAGTGGTATCTGTTCTCTAATGAGACAGCCGATTGCTTTCGCAAGCGCGCTGAAAACCGCGGCGGAGGATGCGAGTCCGATCGCGGGCGGGATCGAGGAGTGGATGGTAATGGAAAGAGAAGAGGGGATCGCGTCTGGGACGTCGAGAGTTTTCAAGTATGCCTTTGTGAGTTCCAGATGGGTTCCGAAACGCGTTACGTTCTTCTCTGTCAGTGCCTTTTCATTCTCATGCTCATCGAACGATCGCACGACGATCTGATCCGCATGAGAGATCGCGACATCCAGCACAGGGGAATCGAGCGTCATCGAGATCGAATCCGCCGCAGGGAGTCGCAGCGTATTGTTGCGGTTGCCCCAGTATTTGACGAAGGCGATGTTTGGCGTTGATCGTGCCGTGGGCATGGACGACGATTTTAGCTCAGAAATAGCGACAGAACCATTCCGCCACCTCCGCTTCTCGCCCCCGCCCCGAGCACTTTCGCTGCGCCGCCCTTCTGCTCAATGCCGGCTATCAGTTCCTGCACGGATTTCGGCACCACGCCGAGCGCGACCTGTGCGCGGTGGTGGTCGCGAAAGACGGCGATCGGCGATTCGCCATTGAGCAATCTCTCCGTGCAATTGCCGATCGTCTTAAGCGCAGCAGAGACCTCAGGAATCTCCACGCGCGCACGCATCCATGCAACGAGCTCCGCGGTGATTTCGTTCGGCGTCCCTGTATCAATGAATTCGCTCTGCTTGATAAAGCTCAGATCGACACGAGCCTCTGTCGGAGTTTTCCCGCGTTGAATGATCATCGGCAGTCCGCTCCAAATCACGGCGAAGTCGAGCCCGCTGTGTCCGGGGTTCACGGCGTCCTCAATCTGGAGAGCGTCCTCTCTTTTTTCTTCTCCAAGAAGGCATTTACTCAACGCAATGACTAGAGCGGTTGAAGAACCCATGCCCTTTCCAAGCGGGATCTCATTCTGGATCACCATGGTTCCGGTCTTCGAATATCCCTTTGCCACACAGAGGCCGACGATGCGCCGTGCGTATTCTTCCATTCCGGCGTTTCCCTCCAGAATAATCTTCATCGGCGATGCGCCGGAATTCTCATATGTCGCTGTCACAGATTGCTCCGCAGGCGCGGCGATCCCCGGATAGCCGAAGACGACGGCGTACTCGCCGGAGAGTATGATCTTGCCGCGGGCGGTGGAAGTGCTCTTCATGATCCGAATCTCCTCGTTCTACCGGCAAACTCATCAACAGCGTTCTTTATGTCATTCACAGTGAGCTCGGGGAAGTGTTTCTTGAGGAACACCCATTCTGCGTACGCAGTCTCCCACATGAAGAAATTGCTCGTACGCTGCTCGCCGCTCGTGCGGATGATCATGTCCACGTCGGGCAGCTCCGGGTGATCCAGGAGGCGCCGAAATGATTCCTCTGTGACGCTATCCGGCTGCCTTAGCTTCCTAATCGCGCGAATCAATTCATCTTTGCCGCCGTAATCCACCGCGAGGTTGAGAATGAACTCCGTCTGATTCTTGGTTGCATCCTCCACCTCTTCTATGAGTGCGGAAAGAGACTTAGGGATGCGATCGCGGCGGCCGGAATGGATAAAGCGCGTCTTATGCTCGATGAATCCGTTGCGCTCTTGTCGCAAATACTTTTCGTATATCTCCATCAGCATGGAGATTTCCTTGCTGTCGCGTTTCCAGTTTTCAGTCGAGAAGCACCAGACTGTCAGGATTCCCACTCGCGGATCCTTGCGGCACCATTCGGTGATCGAACGGAATTTCTCGATGGCGGTCTCGTGGCCTTTCCATGGCTGGAGCCTGCGTTTTTTCGCCCACCGGCGGTTGCCGTCGGGGATTATGGCGAGGTGGAGGAGTGAGGATTCGACCATCTGTCAGAATTGGGAATTGAGAATTATTTATTCATCGCGCTCATTTCCAACAGTTGTTCCAGTCCGATATGGAACCATGGCGCAAACTGTTGAGGATTCTTTGCCATGTCTTTCTGGAGATTCTCCATGTTCATCCATTTCCATTCCATCACTTCACGAGGATCAGCCTTAACATTGACGTCATCAGTGTTTCCACTAAACAGCGTCACATGTTCGTATTCCGCGCCACGGCCGGCAGGATCCTCCGCGCGGTAGACGAAGCTCCCGCGGGAACTGAGATGGCAGGCGAATCCCAATTCCTCGTTCAATCTCCTTTCGGCAACTTTCATCATGTCGTTTTCGCCTTCACGCGGGTGGCTGCAGCAGGCATTAGCCCAGAGACCGGCGAACAGTTTCGACTGGCTGCGCCGCTGGACGAGGATTTCCGCTCCGTTGTTCCGGAAAATGTAGACCGAAAAGGCGCGATGCAGCCTGCCTTCCGGGAAAGCATGAACATCTTCCCACGAAGCCAGTCCAACCGCGGCGTTCGCTGCGTCCACGAGGATCAACCGAGCTGTCATAGTTGCCGTATTCCAGCATACTCTTCGCTCATGATGGAGACATATGCTCCGTTCAGGCAAGGATGAGCGCACTGGCGATCGAGAAGTAAATAATAATCCCGGTGACGTCCACGAACGTCGCGACGAAAGGACTGGATGCGTAGCCGGGATCGAAGCCGAGCTTCTTGAACAAGACCGGCAGCATCGAACCGACAAGCGTGCCCCACAGACAAATGATCGCGACGGAGAGCCCGATCACGACGCCGATCATCCGGTGGCCGATGCCTCCAAGAACCTCCTGCGGAGTAAGGAATGCCCGTACGAATCCCACGATTCCGAGCGAACCCCCAAGGGCGACGCCCATAAGCAGTTCGCGCCGCATCACACGCCACCAGTCTCGCGTAGTCACGTGCCCAAGCGCCATCGCGCGCGTGACGAGAGTAGCCGCCTGGGAACCGCTGTTGCCGCCGGTTGATATGCACAGCGGGACGAAGAGCGCGAGGGCCGTGACGGCGGCTATGGACGACTCGAAGTGAGCGAGGGCGGTGAACGTGAAGAGTTCGGCGATGAACAGAATCGAGAGCCATCCGACGCGCTTGCGCCAGATGGTGGAGAATTTGCTTTCAAGATAGCCCGCATCAAGCAGTCCGACTGCGCCCATGCGATATACGTCTTCGCTCGCTTCGGCCTGAGCGACCCAAAGAAGATCGTGAAGATGGATCACTCCCAGAGTTTTGTGATGTTCGTCTGTGACGCGGACGACGTCGGCGTTTTCCCTGCCCATCAATGCAAGAACCTTTTCCCGATCCGCCGTGTGATTTACGGCGGGCATCGGGCGCGCGAGATCGCCCGCGTTGACGCCCGGCGCCGCCGAAACCAGAGCCCGCGCCGGCACCCATCCTGTTCCTTTGGAGCCGGCAACCATCACAACCGGAACCTGCTTGTGCTCCCGGGCGTGTTCGCGCACGGTGGCAGTCACTTCCGGAACCGTGATTCCGGGAGGAACGACGATGAAATTCAAATCCATGATTCCACCGGCTGTTTCCGGCCCGAACAGCAGCAGTTTCTCGATTTTCACCCGCTTGTCAGGTTTCATGTATTGAAGCACTCCGGGCCGGCGCCCGTCGGGCACTATTTGCAGCACGTCGGCGGCGTTGTCTTCCTCCGCAAAGTGCAGAAAGCGCGCTAGAGTGTGGTCCGACAGCTTAGGCAGTATGTATTCTTTGCTCTCGTCGTTCATTCGCAGGACGACTTCCGCCTGCAATTCCGGCGGAAGAGTCGCGAATGTTTTGCGTTTTCCGTTCGTCAGATTGTCAATGACATGCGCCAGTTCCTTGGGGCTCCTGCCGAGCAGCAGGCTTTTGAGCCGCATATCGTCTTTTTGCCCGAGCAAAGTATCAACCTGGCGTAGAAGGGCGGGGAGCTGCATGTTGGTGAAGTGCATAAGCATGCTAGACACGGCGCCGTTTCTCGTCAAACATTCATTGGCTTTGCACAGCCATATTTCTTGGAGTGATGTCCACGAAGAAACAGCGCCGTGTCTAGCCTTTCAGCGGTCATATTTGACAACCTCATAATTTACGGACGCACTTGCCCGCGCCCGCGCACGATCCATTTATAACTTGTCAATTCAGGCAATGCCATCGGGCCGCGCGCGTGGATTTTCTGCGTGCTTATGCCGATCTCCGTACCCATGCCGAATTGAGCCCCGTCCGTGAACGTGGTGGAGGCATTTGAATATACCGCGGCGGCGTCAACTTCGTACAGGAATCGCCCGATGATTTTTTTATCACGCGCGACGATAGCTTCGCTGTGCCGCGATCCGTACCGGGCGATGTGCGCAAGCGCTTCGTCAAGATTCTTGACTGTTCTGATTGACATTTTGAGCGACAGAAATTCCACGCCGAAGTGACGCCGTTGCGCGCGCCTCAAAAGCGCCGGATCGCACACTTTTTTGAGGACGCCGAAGGCGGCGTCGTCCGCAAATATCAATACGCGCTTTCGCAGCAGAGGTGCGACAATCTCTGGCAGCTTGCCAGCAAGCGAACGGTGGATCAGGAGTGTATCGAGGGCGTTGCATACGCCGGGCCTGCGGGTTTTGGCGTTAAAGACTATCTTTGCGGCTTTTTTCACGTCTGCACTCGCGTCAATGTATGTGTGGACTATCCCGGCGCCGGTTTCAATCACTGGAATCCTGGCGTTCCTCCTGACATGCTCAATGAGCGACCGGCCTCCGCGCGGTATGAGCACGTCAACCATCCCGTGTGCGGTCATCAAAGCGGATGCGGAACGGCGATCCGGCGGTAGAAGCAGAAGAACATCCGGATCAATGCCGTGTTTTTCCAGCGCTCCGCGTATGACGGCGGCGAGAGCCCGATTTGAATGTCGCGCGTCGCGTCCACCCTTCAGCACGCACGAGTTGCCGGACTTGAAGCAGAGCGCGAAGACGTCCGCTGTGACGTTCGGCCGCGCTTCGTAGATGACGCCGATCACGCCGAGCGGCACGCTCACTTTGGTCAGATGGAGTCCGTTCGGGCGAGTACGTTCTTCCAGAATCCTCCCGAGCGGCGATGGGAGTGCGGCAACGCGCTTCATGTCACCAGCGATTCCCGCAAGACGCGCGGGACTCAAAGCCAGGCGGTCGAACCGCGGATCATCTTCGTTCATCCTACTGAGATCGTTGGCGTTCGCGGCAAGAATTTCCTTTTGTTCTCTCATAAGAGCGCTCGCGACGCCCTTAAGAACGGCATTCACTTTATTTTCTGGAAGCATTCCCAGTGTTTTGCACGCAGTCTTGGTTCTTGCCAGTGCGGACATGATGGCTTTCATATGTTCAGTTCCCGTGAACGCGCGATCGCCCGGTCAATCGCATCGAAGAATATCGCGTCGAGTCCGCTTTCGCCGAGGGCGCGCAAGGCGGCTTCGGTCGTCCCGCCTTTTGATGCGACTGCCGCTCGCAGATGCGAAGGCGTTTCGGAGTTGGAATCGAGAAGCATCGCGCTGCCGATCAGAGTTTCGCGCGCGATTAACGCGGCTTGCGCTTCCGTGAATCCCTCCTTTATAGCTTTCGACGCCAAAAGCTCCGCTATCAGGCAGAAATAAGCAGGTCCGGAGCCGCTCAAAGCGGTGATGGCATCCATCATGGTCTCATCATCCACTTCGATCTCGCGTCCGACTGCGAGAAACAGTTCGCGCGCGAGCGCCCGCTGTTTCGCGGTAACGCCGCTGGATGCGATCCACCCCGTCAGCCCGCGGCCCTCGCGCGCCGGAAGATTCGGCATGGCGCGTATAACGGCAGCGCTGCGCGTCATGCTTTTCATGGAATCCAGACTGACGCCGGCCATGACGGAAATGACGAGCCGGCCGGCCAGCCCGCCGGAGAGGTAAGCGAGGAGCTCCGTGGCGGATTGCGGCTTAACAGCGAGCAGCACGACGTCTGTATTGGCGATCGCTTTCGCAGGATCCGTGTACGCGTGGTCCGCGTCCAGCCCTTCGAGTTTCTCGCGGTTGCGGTCACACACGTTGAGGCGGACGCGCATCATGTGCTCGCGCATTCCTCTGTAGAACGCGGCGCCCATGTTCCCGGCCCCGATGATCGCGATGATGTCTTTCATGAAAAAAGATGGAGATAGTCGCAGTGTATAAGGGCTTTCTGTCCCTTTTTGCCGATCGCTACTTTGGCGGCATTGGAAGAATATTGTGTGATTCCCAGCCCGACTTCACAGCCGTCCTCGCCGCGTATGCGTACGAGATCGCCTTTTGAGAATGATCCTTCGATCTTCACGACTCCGACGGGGAGCAAACTGACTGCTTTCCCGGTTTCCGTGAGAACATCGCACGCGCAGCGGTTGATGGTGACGACTCCCTTCTCCTTTCCCGCTCCTTCGGCGACCCAGCGCTTGACGCTCGAAGTCGTATTTTTTGCCGGGAATGTCGTCCCGAGCTCCTTTCCAGCGAGCAGCTTTATGATTACATCCGGTTCCGTCCCGCGCGCGATGTGCGTGGCGATGCCCAGACCGGCCAGCTTCTGCGCATTGCGGCACTTCGTTTGCATGCCTCCGCGCCCGAAAGAGGATTTTTCATTGCGAATATGATCCTTCCAGTCGCTCTCGCTCGCAACAGTCTTCAGCACAGTCGTCATCCCATCGCTCCCAGTAATCTGAATCCCGTCCACGCTCGTCAGCAGGAGCAGCGCGTCCGCTCCAACCATCGAGGCGATCAATGCGGCGAGCTCGTCGTTGTCGGTGAACATCAATTCGCCGATGGACACAGTGTCGTTCTCATTAACGACCGGAACAATGCCTTCTTGCAGCAGCGCCGACAGGCAATCGCGCATGTTCAGGTAGTGCCGCCTGTCACGGAAGTCCTCCTTGGTCGCGAGCACCTGCGCGCAGGCGACGTTCTGTTTACGGAAGAGCGACCCGTACAGGTGTATCAGTTCGGCCTGTCCGACTGCTGCGAGCACTTGCCGCGCCTCTACGTTGCTCAACTTTCTGGCCGGCTGAACGATCGCGCGGCCCGCCGCCATCGCGCCGGATGAAACCAGAATCACCTGCGCGCCGCTTTCGCGCGCTTTGATTATCTGTCGCACGAGAGAGGCCATCACGGCTTCGTCGAGCAGGCCGCTCTGTTTCGTAAGCACGTTGGTGCCGACTTTCACGACGATGCGATGGTATCGGCTCTTCACCGCAGCAGGATAGCGGTTTTTCGTTTTTTCCGGAGCAGTCAGATTTGTTATTCGAAACAAGTTTGAAACAAGACCGTCGAGGATTGAGAAAATGCTGGCTTTTGCTATCGTCATCGGGTGGCAAAGCGCCTCCTCCTTATTTGCGGGTGTCGTATAGTGGCCATTACACCAGCCTTCCAAGCTGGGAAGGGCGGTTCGATTCCGCTCACCCGCTCCAAATTTCTTCCACCTTTGCCAAAGTGCCCGAATCCACCGCGGCAAGTGGTTTTTCAAGCACTGAGATCATTTGTATAGGCGCCAACACCTTCGTAACCCGCTCCAAAACCCTTGCAGATCACCACACAGTTGTTCTACAATATATTCGTATCAAGACGAAAGGAATCCGAACGGCCTCGTGCCTAAGGAGACCTTTCTTTTAGTATCCATGAGCGATCTTCGATTTGATTGCCGGAGCCTCAAGATAGTCGTAGTACTGCGGAGCCAAACGCCCATACAGTGACGAGGCGAATTGCCTGTTCGGAAAGAGAATTTTCTTGAAGCGTTCCTTTTGGATCAGGTAATCGACGAGCTTCTTGTAGTCACCGTCACCTGAAACGAGCAGGATTTTCCCGAAATCATCCCGTTCGATGAGCACCTTCATCACTTCGAACACGATGTCCGTATCCACATTCCCCTTCTTGGTCGCCTTGAGCGCCGAGTGGTGTTCCCGAAAACAGACGATGAACCCAGCTCTCTGGAGATTGCTATAGAGGTCCTGTTGCACTTCGTCGGTAAATCCGAGGAAGTATGAAGCTTCTGTAACGTGGTACTTATCCCGAAGGTACGTGCGAAATCGTCCGTAATTGATCTTCCAGCCGTTCTGCGTCGTACCCAGGTGAAGATTCTGTCCGTCGATGAATGCGAGGTTGGGTTTGTTCTCCATAGAGGGTAAGTCTATCAAATCTCGGCTCATGGACATAGGCTCCTAGCAGGGCGCATCATCAGCCTTCGCTTGCGAGCTACGGCCGACAAGTGGTTGTAATAGATTCCAGCCTTCGTCAGCCTAGGCGACTACGGCCGGCAAGCCAGTAACCCGCTCCAAGCTCTTGAGCACGAGCTCGAAGAGCGAAGTGCGAAAGGCTTGGGCGGCAATCCTGAGGAGCCGCAGCGACTAATGGGTAACCCGCTCCATTCCTGGCACTTGGTACTGCAACATGGAAAGCACGCGAAGAGAATTGCTTCATTTTTGCGCTTTCTTTAGTCTCGCCGCCAGAATATGTTCAACTTTTCCGGTATCACAGTGACAATGAGTGGACTGCTCTCAGTCCTATATGCCGCCGTCGCGGTGATGATCATGGTTGTGCTGTACCACCTGCTCTTTATAGTCGTGGATCTGCGCAAAATCATGCGTCGGATGGAAGATACTACGGCGCAAGTGGAGGCTCTGATTTTGAAGCCGCTGGCGATCTTGGACGAGGCATTCAAGTGGGTGATGGATCACATGAATCGTTCAAAGAAAAGGAAAAAAGCGTCAAGTGGAAAAAAAGTCTTCGATGTAGAGGAGATATGATAATCCTCAATGGTAAAAGCCCGACTAACATCATCGGCCAGGCATAATCCAGGAAAGCGCGCGCTCGTCTTTGCCCTTAGTTCCCTGGAGCATGACGTGGAGCAGATCCCGCGAGAATTTGAATACGTCATCCATCCTGGCAAGCATCTCTTCCTTACGTACCTGCGCGGCATCGTCTATGGCCTCGGCGCGTTGACGGCCGCAGTCATCGTGATTCCATTCCTGATGTGGGTGGTGCAGCATCTTCCATTGGCTCCCATTGCCGGAGATTTCGTAAATGCCGTGATGCAAGAGGCAAGATGATCCTTTGAGCGCAGCAACATCAAAGAATCGGTTGCTGATCAATGAACACGCGTATGAATAGCTTCTTCAATACCTCAATTGATGCATCCAGAATGTCGTGAATCAGAGCATGCAGACGCCGGATCTTCGCGTAGAGTTCATTCAGTTTGTGAGCCGAGCCTGGCGCAGACAATCGGGAAGCCGTGCGCGCCAGTTTTTCCAGCCTCCGCGTTTCCTGGCGGATATGGCGCTCTAGTTTATTGTGCATCACTTCCGCTGCCGGAATGTTCTGCATTGCCAGATCGCGCGCAGATGACCCGTGTGTTCCCTGCTGGCTTCCTGCTGCGGACCCGGCGCCGGCTCCTCCCAAGTCCCCTGATCTGTCTTCGCCGGTCCGCTCGCTGACGCGCGCATTCAAGTTCTCGAATGTTTCCAGCAGGTTCGTGAGTTCCTGCAGCTTTCCCGGCTGCCGAACGATCAACCGCGCGGTCTCGACGGATTGCGACGCGGAAACCCGGTCTGTAGAGGATGGAAGCGAGTTGCCCATTACGAGTATATTGTCCCTTTTTTGAGCGTAAAAGTCAATTTGTCGATAATGCAAAGTATTGAAGTCTGCGCCTCTTTGTCCTCGTTCGACACAGCAACGCGATGTCAAAATCGAGCGCGGATTAGCGCAGCGAATCGTATGCATCAGAGTTTCTGCTATTCTTCACTTATGGCAGAGCGAACCATTTTCCACAAAATCATAGATAAGGAAATTCCGTCAACCGTCGTTTACGAAGACGATGAAGTGCTTGCATTCAAAGACATTCATCCCAAGGCCGTCACGCATCTACTGTTCATACCAAAGCACTTTGTTGCTTCGATTGCCGATGTGACCTCCGAGACCGCCTACATTCCCGGCATGCTGATCTTGAAGGCCCAGCGGTTCGCGAAAGAGAAGGGGATTGACGGGTACAAACTTACGTTTCACGTCGGCAGGAAAGGGGGGCAGGAAGTGCCGTACCTGCATCTGCATTTCCTTAGTGAACAGAGTTTGGCGTGATCATGTATCTTTTCAGCTTTTGACAACTCCTTATCTATCCACTTCCGCCACTGTACCCCGCCGCCTCCGCCTCTTGCTTAGTCTTGAATATCACCTGGTTCTCCTCCTTTATCTTCTCCGCCTGTGGAGAACCGGCGGAGTAGTACTTCTTTCCGGTTTTTGAAGCAATGAAACTCTCTGCGGTTTCCGATCCCGCAGCCGCGTCCGGTCCGCCGGATTCCTTTTTAAAGTCGGCTTCAGCGGGCTGCCGCTGGGTTTTTGCTTTGGCTTCCTCCTCCTCCCGTTCCCTTCTGATCCGTTCCATCGTTTCCTTGTCAATCGGCTTAAGCGCCTTTACCGAGAGGCCGATGCGGCGTTCGTCAACGTCAATATTGATGACTTGCGCGTCAACTTTCTGCCCGATAGTGAGCGCTTCTGCCGGATCGGTCACCTTGTGATGCGCGATTTCACTAAGGTGCACCAGGCCATTGATATCCTTTTCGATCTTGAGGAATGCACCGTAATCCGCGAAGCGCACGACTGTGCCTGTAACACGCTTGCCGACGGGATAGCGCTCCGCGATCTCTTCCCACGGGTCTTTCGTAAGCTGCTTGATGCTGAGGCTGAGTTTTTCCCCGTCCACCCCGATGACTTTGACGGCAACCCTGTCTCCGATTCGCGCGCATTCCGACGGATTTTTTACATGCCCCCATGCAATCTCGGAAATATGCACGAGTCCTTCGAGGCCGTCGAATGCGACGAAAAGCCCGAATTTAACGATTCCGCTGACCATGCCCTCTTTTACATCGCCGATTTTCAGATGTTCCAGGGCTTTCGCCCGCTGCTCGCTGAGGGCTTCGCGCTCGGAAACAACGATCTTGCCGGCTTCTTCGTCTATCGTGATGATTTTCACGATGAACCTGTGCCCGACGAATTTCTGCAGGCGCGAAATGATCTCAGTGGCGTCGGAATTGTTCACGCGCGGATAATTGACAGGCGCCAGCTGGCTCACAGGGAGGAACGTCCGTATGCCGTCAATGTTGGCCAGGAGCCCGCCTTTGTTCGCTTCCTGAGCCACGAACTCCATCGTCGAATCTGTTTCAACCAGGCGATGGAAGCGATCCCACGCTTTTTTCTGGCTTGCCATGCGCAAGCTCAATACGATCATCCCCTCGTCGTTCTCTTCCTCCAGAACCAGCGCTGCTATCGGATCGCCGATTTTGAGTTCGCGGAAAGTGTTGAATGAATCGCGCAGCTCACGACCGGAAACAATGCCGGTGGCCACTCCGTCGATATCCAGCAGAAGCTTGTTCTTTCCGCGATAGACGACGGTTCCTTCTATCAACTCTCCGGGCTGCGCGCGCATCGGCATGGGAGCGTCCCTCATCAGCTGATCCATGACGGCGCTGCCGCCGGTCTTCGGGAATTTATGCGTGGACATGGAAATGAGTGGTGCGAGCGGGAGAAAATAAGATCGGCCCTCAGATACAAGCATTGAACGAGCCAGGTGGCTCCTGCACGTCCTCGCACGAGCGGCATGGGAGCTCGGGGATTGTACGCCCATGCAGAATGAAGTCAAAGCGGCAGCAGCCCAGAATCTTGCGTATCTGCCATTATTCTCAATGTTCAATTTTTCAATGCTCCATTTGTTTATAGCGTCGTCTTGTCAATTTTCAGCTTCTCCCCTTCCATCGGCAATTTTTGTTCCTGCGAAGTCTGCGGGTTGTATATTTTGTAATATAATTCGATCAACTCGCGCGTCGTCAGCCGTCTGCTGATCAGTCCGATGTTTTCGAGACCGGCTTGCACCAGATTGACACGATCTTTAAGGCCTCGCGCGCCGGAGGCGAAATCGCGGGCACGTTGCGCGGCTTTTGCAACGGAGTCATCCGGGCTGATCCAGTTCAGGAACTGTTCAAAAATGCCTTTGTGACGCGCGCTCTGGTCAAATGGAACGACGACGTAGAATCGTTTCTGCATGATGTCTGCCACGTCCACCAGGCGCTCGACGAAATCGGCGTACGAGAGAGTCTGGTTTTTAAGGAGTGCGTTATTCTGATTTTGCGCCAGCGCGTGCAACTGTTCGATATACGGATCTATGTTGATTTTCGCAGATCGCACCACTATTTGAAGGGGAAAGTTGAGAGTGTTGGCCAGCCCCTCGTAGCCTGCAATAATGCCCCGCTGCTCTGTTTCGCTTTTTAAATTGAAATTCAGTGCTTCCACAAGCAGCACCGCCCGCAAGCCGCCGTTCTTTAAGAGCGCCGTATCGCTTTTTATTTCGGCGATCGGGAGGAAGCGTTGCGTCGAGGTGAGCGCGCTCTTTTTGCGGCTACGAACCGTGCTTTTGGCAGAGGCATTCAAGATGGCCATGAGCTGGTTGGAGGAAGAACGTCCCGGAAGATGGATAAATCGGACAGAAGCGGGTTTGCCGCGGAAATGGATTTTTCTGCCGGAGAATCCGCAAGAATACGATCTGGATTTACGGAAGCCTCAGACACCGCTGCATTTTCCGGGTTTTCGGCGCTCTCGGGCAAGGCGGCCGGGACAAGCGCAAAAGCATCGGCAGCCTGCATTGTTTCGTCTTTGTTCGTCGTTGCCGGCATGTCAACCACGCGGGTCAGGTCAGCGATCTGCTGCTCAGTCGTTTGCCCGGGAACCTCTGCGCGTTTTTTCCCGGCGTTTTCATCCTTACTGTCCGTCGCAGATGTGCGAATTGTGATGGAGATGCCGGTTCGCGGGGCCCACGTACGCAAAGACGGCTTCTGAATTCTTTCTAGAAGGAGCAGGCATATGCGCAACAGACTCATGTCGTTTATATTAATGAGCGCGAAAGCCGCAGCTATCGCCGCAGGAGTCCAGAGAATTATCGTCAACGGAATGCTCACATGCCCGATGGATCTCTGGACCGCAGAATACATCACGTAACTTAGCCCTCCTCCGATTGCCATGATGATGATCTGTCGAAGGCTCAACGGACCTACGACGCGATCCTCGATTTGGACGTTCTGCGGGATTTTGACTGCTTCTATCGGCATGTATGTGGGCCTGTGGGAATCCTCCAATTATAGCAAAAAAAACTCTTTCACAGAAGGCGACAAAGGGCGCAAAAGTGGCGAAAGTTCCATATTTGAAGCCTGTGCCGCTTTTTTCATGCAGCAATCTCAGCCTCGGCTTCCACCGCTTCCAGTTGCTTCTCAGCGGCCTTTAGAACGTCTCCGTGCAGGAATTCCAGGTTCTTTTCGCCCTTTTGCACAACGCGAATGACGTCACCCTTGCGAAAAATTTCTTTCAGAATGTGTTCTGCGATTTCGGATTCCAGGCGTTCCTGAATTATGCGCCGAACAGGCCTTGCTCCATATTCCGGATCGAAGCCTTCTTCTCCAAGGAGCGCGATAGCTTTCGAGTCAACATCCAGAACATATCCCTGTTCCTTAAGGCGATTGCCCAGATGCTCGACATGCATGCGCACAATTTTGCGGATGTGCTGCTGATTTAATGCATTGAAGACTATAATGTGGTCAATTCGATTCAAAAACTCCGGCCGCATGTTTTCTTTGAGTTCATCAATCACTTCCTTGCACTTTTCCTCGTACTCTATTTCATCCGCCTTGGCCTCATTCTCGAGTTTGAAACCTATGCGAGCCGCCTGTTTTGTCAGCTTCTCTGCGCCAATATTGCTCGTCATGATGATGATCGTATTGGTGAAATCAACCTGCTTGCCCTGTCCGTCCGTCAGCGAGCCGTCTTCTAGAATCTGCAGCAGGATGTTGAAGAATTCCGGATGCGCCTTTTCGATTTCGTCGAAAAGAACGACCGAGTATGGCTTGCGTCGTACAGATTCCGTCAACTGACCACCTTCTTCGTATCCGACGTATCCGGCGGTCGTCCCTGTCAAACGCGAGACATTATGACGCTCCATGAATTCCGACATGTCTATCTTTATCAGCGCGTCCTCGCGGTTGAACACTTCCCTCGCGATCGTGCGGACGAGCTCGGTCTTTCCGACGCCGGTCGGTCCAAGGAATAGAAACGAGCCTATGGGCCGCTTGGCGTCGCTGATGCCAACACGCGAGCGACGGATCGCGCGCGCGACATTCTTTATCGCATCGTCCTGGCCGACTATGGACTTCCGCAGCACCTGTTCCAGATTCGTAAGACGCCTGGCTTCTGATTTCATAAGTTTGGTGACGGGAATGCCCGTCATGCGGCCAACGACCTCCGCTATGTCGTCCTCTGTGATCTGAATCGGCGTCCGCCGGTCGCCGTCCTGATTGCTGCGAAGCCTGTCGAGTTTTTCCTTAAGTTCCTGCTGTTCTTGTTTCATCTTGAGCGCAACGTGATATTTCTGCTCCTTGACCGCCTGCTGCTGTTTGCCGACGAGGGATTCGAGACGCTCCTCGAGCTTGCGGATTTCGGGCTGCGCGGCGCCGACATGCTGCAGGCTCTTGCCGGCCGCGGCTTCATCCAGCACGTCAATGGCTTTGTCCGGCAAATAACGCTCGGTGATGTAGCGCTTGCTGAGGTTCACGGACGCCTCGAGAGCGCCGTCCGTAATGGAGAGATGATGAAACTGCTCGAAGCTCTCCTTGATCCCCTGGAGGATCCTGATGGCGTCGGGCACAGTCGGTTCCTGCACGATGATGGATTGGAAGCGCCGTTCCAGTGCACGGTCCTTCTCGATCGTGCGATACTCGTCCAGAGTCGTCGCGCCGATTACCCGCAGAGCGCCGCGGCTCAGGGCGGGTTTAAGGATGTTCGCAGCGTCCAGGGATCCTTCCGCGGCGCCGGCGCCGACGACGGTGTGCATCTCGTCAATGAACAGAATGATGGAATTATCGCTTTTGGCGGCTTCTTTGATGATGTCGTCGAAGCGCTGTTCGAATTCACCGCGATATTTGGTGCCGGCGACGAGAGATCCCATGTTCAGAGTAAGCAGGCGCCGGTTCTGAAGAGCATGCGGCACGTTGCCGGCGGAGATCCGCTGCGCCAGCCCCTCGACGATTGCAGTCTTTCCGACGCCGGGTTCGCCGATCAGGACAGGATTGTTTTTCGTTTTGCGATTAAGAATGCGGATGAGTCGCTCGATTTCCTCGTCCCGCCCGATTATCGGGTCTACCTTCTTTTCTCTGACTTTGGCGATCAGATCGTCCGTGAAATAATCGAGAACCGGCGTCTTGCTCTTGCCGTCGGTTTTCTTTCGCTTCAATCCTTCATTTTCGCCGGCCATCGCCATCCCCGGATGCATGCCGACTATGGCGCCCTGCAGTCCGTGAAAAAAAGCTTCCAGCGATTGCTCCAGGTTTCGATTCTGCTGCTTGAACGTATTTATCTGTCCGAACATCTCTTCCACCCGGGTTTTAAGGTCCTCCGGATCCACTTGCATATTTTCGAGCAGCAGCGTGGCGGCGTTCTTGCCGGTGGATACGAGAGAGTGCAGCAGATGTTCCGTGCCGACGTTCGCGTGACGGAATTTATGCGCGGTGATCACGCTCTGTTCGATCACGGTGTGGAGGAACGTCGAGAGTCCGTGCTTTACGTGTTGACCCTCGATATTCGCCGATTTCATCGCTTTGAACAGGATCCTGACGTTCTCCTGCGTGACTCCGGCGCCTGTAAATATGGAAAAGCCCAGGGATTTGGGAATGCTTAGCAGCCCGAGCAGCAGATGTTCTGTCCCGATGTATTGGCTCTTCATGTTCTTCGCTTCCTGCTCTGCGATCTGCAGCGCTAGCTTGGCGTTCGGCGTGAATCTGTCAAACGGATGCATAAATCAGGAAAGGGATTGGCAGTCTAAGGCCTGGAGTGCCAATTGTCCAGGCTCTTCGCGCAAGTCTACCGCAAATGCGGAACAAAAGCATTGTTTTGCATATTGAAAATGTGTCGGAGTGGGAGAGTGTGAATTTAAATAAACACAGCGGAATACCCGGGAATTTCTTATGCGTCATTTTTCTCTTTTTGGATGATGCCTGCGCCAATCTTCCAGGAACAGCGCTAATATCGTGGTTGTCGGAATGCTCAAGATCACGCCAAGAACGGGATGGATAATCGAGGGGAAGCTGACGCCCACAAGCATCGCGAACATGATTGCCAGCGGCGAAAGGCCCACGGCCCGTTTCATGATCAGAGGCACAAGGAGATTGTTCTCGCACCACTGAATGGCGTAATAGATGGCCGCCACGATCAGCGCCTGAAAGAATCCCTGTTGCGTGCCGGCGATCAGAACGGAGGGGACGGCCGCCAGCAGTGGCCCGATGACGGGGATGAATTCGGTGAAACCGGCCAGGATGCCGAGCGTCAGAGCGTACGGCATTCGCAGGATTGTCAGGGCCAGAAACACCATAAATCCGATTGACAGGCAAAGCACCAGCTGTCCGCGCGCCCACTGCGCCATCTTGGTCTGGATCGCTTCGGATTTGTCTTCCAGGTAAGGCCGCATGCCCAGCGGAAGAAAGCCCTTCACCCACGCGACTATTTTCTCCTTCTCGATTTGTATGAAAAACGCCATGACCAGGATAACGATGAGATTGGCAAAAAAGTTCACGACGGAACCGGCCAGCTGCGCGGCGAGCACAAGCGAATTTTGTGCGGTCGAAGCAAGGCTGCCGAATTGCTGCATTGCGTCGGCAAACTGATTGATGGAAAGATTGCTCAGCGTGGATTCCACCAGTGCAGTGAGATTTTTGTTCGCGGCTTCCGTGAGGAAAGGCATGGAAATCTGCGGATCGCGCAAGAACATGTTGACCTCGCTCTGGAGCAGACTGGCCAGATCAACGAGTTGCGACGCGATGAGCGGCACCAGTGAGACCAGCAGGAAAACTAAGAGAAAAAGAGCAACGAAATATTGCAGCAGAATGCCAAGTCCTCTCGGAACGCCAAGCCGCCGCAAAAACTTCACGCCCGGGTCAATGATCATCGCGACAAAAATAGACAGCAGAAGCAAGACGATCTTGTCTTGCAGGAGCCAAACGAGCGTCGCGCCAACGGCGATTGCGAGCACGGCGAAAGCCGAGCGCACGATGCTGCCAATCGAGAGGTGCATCATGATTTCCGGCAGCTGCTCCTCCCGCACTGCACGCGGTGTCTCTTTGCCATTGAACTGACGCTGCTGAATTTCACGCGCTTTCGCAAATAATTTCTGGGCTTTTTCGCCTATGATCCTCAGCGATGTGAAGGACGTGCCGTTATTGTGCTTCCTGTTGATCATACGGCGAACATGGCGGAAATTATGGTGTCAATAATGAGGAATGCGAGGATTACCACCACCATGCCGACGATTGAGTTGGTGATGCGTTTTTTTGCCGCCTCCTTGTCAATAATTCCAGCAGGCAACCCGGACAGCCCGTACTCGTACCCTCCCTGAATGACGCCGAAGAGCGCGAAACCTCCGGCGAGACCGAATGCAAGGCGAATGAGATACGAGAGGTAGAGCGGAATGCAATCGAAGCCGAAGTCTCCGGTTATGAAGCTGCATCCGCCGATCGTTCCTCCTTCCGGGATCAGCATGGGCCCCTGGGCGAATGTCTGTGCGGCGCGGATGCCAAACAGGAGAAGGCCGAATATCGCCAGTGCGGGGAGCATCGGTGAATGCGCATTATGCATGATGCGCCGTAAAGGTTGGAATTGTGCCATTGTCGCAATGTTTTGCTAATTCTACTTGAATTCGCGACTACGGTCGCTTGTCAATGATGTGACAATGAAGCAATGTAGCAATGATGTCGTTTTCGTGGGCAGCTGCTGCCAGTCCGATTGTAGCTTTGGCCCCGATGGCCGGGGTGACCGATGCGTCTTACAGGCATCTGATAAAGCGCATCGCGCCCGATGTGGTCGTATATACGGAATTCCTTAGTACGGACGCCATATGCCACGGCGCCGAAAAAACGCTTAATATGCTGCATTTTGATCCGGCTATCGAGCGGCCGTTTATAGTTCAGCTCTTTGGGCGTGATCCGGAGAATTTTCTGCGCGCCGCGCGTGTGATAGAGGAACTCGGAGCCGACGGAATAGACATTAATATGGGCTGCCCCGCTGCCAGAGTGGTGTCGTCGTGTCATGGGTCGGCTCTGATGCGCGATCCTGATCTTGCAGCGCGTCTCGTGGAGGCTGCGGCCAAGGCGGTTAAAATACCAGTAAGCGTCAAAACCCGTCTCGGATGGGAAAAGAAAGAAACACTCATTCCGTTCTGCAAGCGTCTGGTTGATGCAGGCGCGCAGCTGCTCGCCGTGCATGGACGGCGTTTTTGTGACAAATTCGCAGGCAAGGCAGATTGGGGCCCCGTCTATGAGCTCAAAAGGAACATCTCGGTGCCGGTAATCGGAAACGGAGACATCAAAACTGCTGCAGATGCGTCTGCTCGTCTTCGGAATTTGGACGGGGTGATGGTTGGAAGAGGAACGTTCGGGAATCCGTGGCTGATGCGCGAAATATACGATGCGCTGCGTGCATCGAATGAAAAATATTCTGAGACAATTCTGCGTCCGGTTGCCTTCGAGGAAAAAATTCCGTGGATTCTCGATCATTGCGAACTGGCCGTGAAATTCAAAGGCGAGCGTAAAGGCATGCTCGAAATGCGGCGGCATCTAAGCAGTTACGTCAAAGGATTCGATGGAGCGCGGGAGATGAGGGAAAGGCTGGTGCGGGTCGAACGATTGGACGAAGTGAGAACAATTCTCTGTTGTTAATTTGATAATTCACTAAGGAACCTCTGCAAAATGATACGCATCACCAAAACATCACGATGGGAAAGAACCTCTCAAAAATCGCCTCATGCGAGGAAGCAAGCCAAAATTTCGCGAGGCGTATCGGCATACGTTGAGCGAAATTTTGGCGCAGCTGACGAAGCAGGAGGCATTTTTCAGAGGTTCCTTAAGGAATCAAATCTGCACCTTTACCCCCGGCCCCATAGTGGGACTCACGGATACAGAACGAATATATTCTCCTTTAATGCCGGTAGGCTGAGCTTCCTTCACCGCTGCGATTAAGGTTTCCAGATTTTCCTGCAGCTTCTTTGGCCCGAATGAGATTTTTCCGAACACTGTGTGGATTATGCCCTGCTTGTCCATCTTCACTTCTATGCGTCCCTTCTTCAGTTCTCCTATCACTTTCGCGACGTTCTCGGTGACTGTTCCTGATTTCGGTGACGGCATCAGGCCTTTCTGCCCCAGAGTCTTCGCGACTTTGCCGAGATCTTTCATCATTTTCGGGGACGCGACAGCAATGTCGAAGGATATCTTGCCATCGGAAATCTCTTTTATCAGGTCTTCGTTCCCGGCCAGCGCTGCGCCGGCCTGCCTGGCGTCGGCGATCATGTCGTCCGGAACGAATGCAGCTATGCGGATATCCCTGCCGGTTCCATGTGGCAGAGGGACGATTGTGCGCACCAGTTGGTCGGCTTGCGTGGTATCGGCATTGATGCGGATGTGCGCCTCCGCCGAACCGTCGAATGATGTCGTGGAAAGCTTAGGCAGAAGTTCCACTGCTTCCGCGACGGAATACAGTGGCTTGGCTACGAGCGCTTTGCGCTCCGCGTATTTCCTGCCTTTACTTCTGGCCAAAGGGCTTCTTTTTGAAATCATAAAGACTGTGAAACTGGGACGATGGCGCTCAAAATGGCCATCGCGAGCTGATGGAGTCTACAGCACATTTTCGGAGGCGCAATGCCCCCGCGCCATGCATTACCTTTTCTTTTTCGCCGCA
The DNA here is from genome assembly GCA_016186175.1 of Candidatus Peregrinibacteria bacterium. Taxonomy (GTDB): domain Bacteria; phylum Patescibacteriota; class Gracilibacteria; order Peribacterales; family Peribacteraceae; genus JABFSS01. The sequence goes on along the minus strand of JACPMB010000015.1, from coordinate 24,355 downwards.
GATGCGACCTTCATCTCGTGCAGAGGAATAAGCCTGAATGCCTTGGAAGACGCGGGAGTTCTGGTGCACCATGAGAGCAGAAGTCCATAGAGCATTGTGACGACCGGGACGATCCACCACGCGCCTGTCAGCGGTTTCGTCATGAGTATGGTGATTATGAGAGACAGAAAACCGACGAGAATAAGCAGGCTGCCGATGGTCTTGAACGTGTACCAGAAAATAAGAGCCGGCACGCGCCTGGAAGCGTCATCCACGCGCTCGGCCATCCGCTCGTGCCAGAGAAAGACGACGCCGCCGATGCTGAATAAGATAAGTAAAATCAGGTACATCTCCGCGCTGAATATCTCGTTACCGGTGGAAAACCTCTCAAGCACGCCTAAGACCGCCGGCAGCGCTCCGACCGTCATCATCGCGATTCCTATTATCTGAAGGACGTAGCAGTACAGAGCCTTGATTGCGGAGCTGGTCCGCGCTGCCGGAGAAAGAATGCACGGTATCAGAGCGACGGAGAACGCAATCATCACTCCCAGAAGAAACGCAATGACAGTCAAGAGCGTCGAGATGCTCACGGTGGTCGGAACCATGGATGGCAAGGGAAACGAGCGGCGGAGATGCTACCCTGCGGCGCGAATGAATGGAATTGCGCAGTCGCCAGAGTGTTATGGAAACCGTCTTCGTCTTGCTCACTCAACCGTCACCCCCATGCTCCTGGCCGTTCCGGCGATAATGGCTTCCGCCGCTTCGAGATCGGCGCAATTCAAATCTGGCATCTTTGTCTCCGCGATCTTGCGCAACTGAGACTTGCTGATCCTGCCGACCTTGTTTTTATTGGGCTCGCCGCTTCCGGATTCTATCTTCGCTTCCTGCTTGATGAGAGTTGACGCCGCCGGCTGTTTTACTTTGAAAGCAAACGAGCGATCCTCGTAGACGGTGATCTCGACAGGCAGGAGCTGGCCCATTTTGTCTTTTTTGGTCTGCTCGTTGAACTTGGTGCAGAAGCCGTTTATATCCACGCCGGCCTGGCCGAGCGCCGGTCCGAGCGGAGGCGCGGGATTCGCCTGTCCTCCGCGCACCTGAACTTTGATGACTTTTTTGACTGCCTTGGCCATAGCCGGAGGAGTGTAGGTTTAGATAATGATAGGGTCAATGCCGATGTATATCTTCTTCTTTCGGATGCGGCGTGCAGGCGTTCCCACGCGGCAACTTATTCAGACAGACTGGAAGTGCGGTTCTGAATACACATTTGCACCATTTCATCCGACGGCATGCCCCTGCCGTTCTGCATGCCCGTGATGGAACGCAGGAGTTCCCCCCTGCCGTTCTGCATGCCCGTGATGGAACGCAGGAGTTCCATGTCGCACTTCCCGTCTATCGTGCACCACTGCCGCAGGTCCTTGATGTTCTGTTCCGACGGCATGCCCCTGCTGTGCTGCATGCCCGTGATGGAACGCAGGAGTTCCATGTCGCATTTGCCGTCTATCGTGCACCACTGCCGCAGGTCCTTGATGTTCTGTTCCGACGGCATGCCCCTGCTGCTCTGCATGCCCGTGATGGAACGCCTGCAATCTAAGGTATAGAAGTATTCGAGAAAATCTAAAGACCGACTGGCAAGGTCTCTGATATGCTTTTGGGTAGAAATGATTGACGTGATTGCGGAAGACGCCTCTGCATAGTGCAGAATGAGAAACAGTCGCGTGAATATAGCCGTTCTGAATTTTTCTGAATCATCTGAACGATTGGCACAGGCGTCAATCTTTGATCGTAGTTTGGCAAAAGAACTATCCTTAATTACGATCCTCTCTCCGTAAAACGGAGTGGTTATTTTCCGGTCGAATTTCTGCTCAACAGTTAACATTGCGATAAAGTAAATTTAGTTGCACAATATACATTATCCTTATATGGGTTGCAAGTTCCTCGTGAGAGAGCAAATTGCGTTCCGTTCCGTGAACAGGACATTCGAACTCAGCTTTTTGTTTATTCCGTCAGCGCATCAATCAGGCGATTCATGTCTCGCTCGAACCCTTCTTTTACATGCAATTCGTAAATCCTCTCCTTTATCCGGACGAAAACCGCCCGTTCTTCCATTATTCCTGAATCTCGAAACGAGAGCACATCGCGCGGCGGCTTGCCGGCCTGCGACTGCGTTTCATCAATCAAATCTGCGAGCGACGGCGAAAACGACTGGCGCAGGTGTTTGCGGAGCATCGTAAATATCATCTTCACATCGGACGAATCTATCCAGCCGATGGTCGCGGCACGGTCGTTATCTTTGAGCAGCACCCGGGGAAAAAACGTCCCGCGCGACGCAACCGGAAGCACTGCCGGGAGAATGTTCCGTTCCGTAGTGTCCGTGACCGCAAATCCATGGGCCGCCGCAACAGCGACGACGTCCGGTCCGATATGTTTTGCAGTTCCCTCCTGCGCCGGAAGAAATTTAATGGAGTCGCGCGTGATTAAATAATCGGCAGTTCCCAGCGCCAGCAGGATCAGGATGAATCCCAAAGCGGAGAGAATTTTGTGCGCAATCGTCATCGGGAGCAGTATAGAGGATCAATAAAACACCCAAGTTACCAATCAAAAGAAAGTGGTATGATGCAAACGATGGCTCTCAAGCGTTCCGGTAATCACGTCGCGTCAGTCGCAAGCGCCTCCGATATATCGTCGGAGCGGCCGGCGTTTGAAGTGACGCTCAGGCCTCAGGCTCTGGACGAGTATGTCGGTCAGAGGAAGATAAAAGGACATTTGCTGATGCACATCCGCGCCGCGATGGAAAGAAAGGAGCCTCTGGGGCATACGCTGCTCCACGGTCCTCCCGGGCTTGGCAAAACGACGCTTGCTCACATACTCGCGCGTGAAATGCACGCGCAGATCCGCATCACATCGGGGCCTGCGCTGGAAAAACCCGGCGATCTTGCCTCGATTTTGAGCAATCTGCAGCATGGAGACGCGCTATTTATAGACGAAATACACCGTTTGCGTCCCGTGGTCGAGGAAATGTTGTACGCGGCCATGGAAGATTGCGCGCTCGATCTGGTCATCGGTAAGGGGCCAACCGCGCGCTCGATGCGCCTGACTCTAAAGCCGTTTACCCTGCTTGGCGCGACGACCAAAGCCGGAGCTATGAGCGCTCCGCTTCGCGACCGCTTCATCCATCATTTCAAGCTCACATTCTATGAATTGCCGGAAATGCAGCAGATTGTCGAGCGATCAGCGCATCTGCTCCGCATCCCAGTGCAGGACGCCGCCGCCATCCGCATTGCAAGGAGCAGTCGCGCCACTCCTCGCATCGCCAACAGGCTGCTGCGCGCCGTGCGGGATTTTGCGCATGTCCAGGGAAACGGGACGATTGATAGCGCATGCGTCGAGACGACCCTGCGCGAACTCGATATAGATGAAATGGGGCTCGACGCCACGGACCGTTCCATATTGGATACGATAGTCACGATGTTCCAGGGCGGGCCGGTCGGGCTTGGAACAATCGCAGCAGTACTGGCCGAAGAAGAAGACACGGTCGAGGACGTTTACGAACCTTATCTGTTGCAGCAGGGCTTGATCCAGCGCACGCCGAAGGGAAGGATGGCCACAAAAAAGACTTATGAAGCTCTTGGGCTGGCGGTTCCGGAAAGAGCGCAGGTCGCTCTGTTCTGATCATCGCTGCACGGTGATCGTGTCTACCATCCTTTCAAATGTCATGACATGATCGTCGAACGCTTCGGCGCTGTCCGCGAATGTCCATACGTATGCCCGCCTTCCGCTGATCATCCATATTTGCTGAAATGTCATGTTTCCGCCGTCCAGGGACGCCGTAAAAAGCACGCGGTGAGCGCGGTATGCACCCGCAAGCAAAATGTCCTCGGACAAGAGCAAGGCGTATCGCTCGAAGTAATCCCGTTCCATGCGTATTCCAAGATCGGTGTATTCTGCGAGCGTCATTTCCGACGGAAGGTCTTCCACGACCAGATTTATGTTCTGGCGTATGCCTGTCGGCTGCTGTTCCTGCGAAAGAAACATCGTGACGAGCGTCAGCGGAAATGTTCTCTGAAACAAATCGAGGCGTTCCCACGACGAGGGGTACTGCATCTTTGCGCCGAATTCTGCGCTTGAAAATGTCCGGTCAAGCCGGATATCGCGGACAGAGATCATTGTGGGGTTTCGCACAACTGGCTGGCGCGCCGCCGCCCGGATGCTGCGCCGGCTTGGGCGCACGGCGTCGTTGCCCCACGTTCTGCCGGCGGCGCCAAGCGGGCATAGCAGAAGCACGAAAACCAGTAACAGCATCAGCGGGTTCTTCACTCAGGCATGATAGCCGTCAGTCACTTGACCGGAAAGCATTTCCGACGCCGTTTACCGCAACGATTCATCTCTTCCACGTCGAGCGCACCTGCAATCTTAGGGTGCGCATGGATACACGCGGCGTTGCGCTCACACGCGTAAGGGCGGCATTTTCGGCGGAGTTTTCCCGCTCAGCAAATCCGCAGGCCGAAGCCGCAGACACAGTGCCGGCGATCGCCAGCGCGCAAGTTGCGATTATGGTGATGATTCTCATGAACGCAATCTAGAGCATTGCGATGCACATGGCAAATAGTTGCGACAGCCCGCGTCATTTTTCAGAAAATCCGCTACACGAGCCGCGCAACGGCGTCGCGAATTTTGTCGGCGAAGTTCCTGCTGGAAAATTCCCGCGCGCGCGATCTGCATTCCTCGCCGTTCCATTCCCTGCGTTCCGCTTTGTCCATGGCCACGACTATGCCCGCTTCATCCTGATCATCGAAAAATTCTGCGACTCCGTCAGTCAGCGTTTCGGTCGCGCCTCCAGCGCGATACGCTATCACCGGCGTCCCGCAGGCCAGCGATTCGAGCGGCACGAGGCCGAAGTCCTCCCTGCCGGGGAAAATGGTCGCGCGCGCGCCGGAATAAAGATCGCGCAATTCCTCATCCGTGCGGTAGCCGGCGAATGTCACCGTGGGACCGGCTATGGCTTCCAGCGAACTCCGATCTGAGCCCTCTCCGGCTATTACGAGTCTGGCATTGCGTTCATTGCAGGCGCGGATGGCAAGATCGAGGCGCTTGTATGGCGCGAGCTGGGACACTATCAGGTAATAATTCCGTGTTAGTATTGGTTTCGACTCAAACCAAAAATCATCAATAGGCGGATGGATCACCTCGGAATCACGCCGCCAGTACAGCTCGATGCGTCGCCGCACTTCCTTTGACGCGGCGATGAGCGCATCGGGTCTGTCGGCGGCCTCGCTGTCCCATATTCTTAGCTTGTGAAAAAGTCCGGACAGATAAGCGTGCCTGAGAGGTCCAAGTAATCCTTTTCCCGCCCGCCCGAGCACGTCGTGAGTGCGGTCCCAAAGATAGCGCGCCGGGGAGTTTACATAACAAAGGTGCCGGGGAGCCGAATTCGTGATGATGCCGTGTGCGAACGCGGAAGAACTGCTAAGCACGAAATCGAACCCGGAAAAATCCCATTCCTCCACTGCAGAGGGGAAGCGCGAAAGAAAAAGATGATGATCGAATGAAGAATGAAAAACAGAGAATGGAAAACGATTCAGGAATTCGGCTTTTTTCTGCAGGCGGCTCGTTCGCACGCGAGTTTTTGGAAACCATCCCCCGAACTTCTTCTCGTCATATAAAAGTGTATAGATTGGGGCATCCGGGAACATGTCTGCGAATATGCGCAACACGCGCTCGGCGCCTCCGCGCAACGTAAGCAGTTCGTGAACAAGAGCGACTTTCATGCACGGATAATAGCGCCTGCACGCCTATTGACAGATATTGGAACATTTATTATGGTACTTCCGCTTTACCAGATTTCCTTTATGATGCGCCGTTACATCTCCGCCGTCGTGATAGGATCAGCAATTCTGTTTCCGCTCGCCGTTCTGGCGCGCAATTTCGATTTTGAGTATCGCATGTGCGTGAGGGACGCGATGAACAGGCGCGAGAACAGCGCGATTGAGAATACGGTGAATCACCACCGGAATCGTTTGGATGCTTTTTTCGAGCATCGTTCGCGCCTTTTCATGGCATGGGATATAGAGAATGACAAAGATCGCAATAACGCCATCCGTTCAGCCGACAAGGATTTCCGGGATACCCTCCGATTCCACGACAAGAATTACAAGGCGATCCTCCGAGATCTGGAGAAAGTTTTCCGCTTTGACGAGAAGAACTGCCGGAACGACTTCAAGAACCGCGTCAAGTAGGTGCAGGAGGGCGCTATGTGTTTGGCGACGAATGACATCCGCCTCTCGGATGTTGCACCGTTGATACCGGCAAGTGCCGCCAGACTTGCCGGCCCTGCAGCTGCCAGTGCGAGGACGTGTGTTTCGGCAAATGCAAATTACGTTGATGCCGGAAACAGGCTTTTAAGCCGGTATTCGGTGTTAAAAACGCCTTTCATTCCAGCGTCGTTTTTGCTATAATATTGGCGTCATCAAAGGGCAACGGAGCCCGCCTCCGTCTCTCTGGTGGCCAAAACAAACACCGTCCCGGTAGCAATACCAGAGGCGGTTTTGTTTATTGTCCCGCAAGTGTCATCTTCGGTGATCATGATGGAAGTCGCCGGGTCTTGCATTATATATAATAGTAGTATATAATTCTACACAATGGAAACCACCAAAATGCCAAGCCATGAACCGGATAAGAGAGCTGATTCGCTCTTTTATGACTACTACTGGGAGATAATGGATGAAATGCGTATTACCCATGCAAATCTCCGTATCGAGCACAATGACGACGAATTGAGGATGCTCTTGCATCGTGTCGATGCAGAGATTTCACAGCAGGACACCTTCGAGAAGAACGCGCAGCGAGCATTGGCTTCCTGGACGCAACGATTTGCGCGCCGCTCCCTGGCCGCAGTAGGTATGGGCGACATGATGAGCGACCACCGTTTGACTCTTGATAACGCACAGGAATACAAGCGCCGCCTCGTTGAGTTTCGCAAAATGCTCGTTGCCGCTGTCGCACAAACCCCACTGGACCCGGATGAAAAATACCAGGCCATCATGAGGAGGGCAGGTGGGCATAATGATCGGATACGTCAGATCGAGGAAAACCAAAGAATCACGCGGCTTACAAAACAGGCTCATGTTCCTGCTGATGTGGGACTCGTCCTGTTTCCTCTTCTTGAAAGGCTGAATAGAGAGAGTCGCGGTCGCGCTACGGGGGTAATCACAGGGCATCTTCCGCTAGAGCGAGTGGCGGAAACTACGCAGGGAGAACGTGCCCTCATCGAAGGATTGCGTGAATTGCAAAACGAGAAAAGGCCTATCGAAATGCTTGAACGCTGGACCGTGCAGCTTGCACGGCAAATGTCTGAACAGCTCGGGAAGGAAGTCCGATTGACGATCAATAGCGCAAACGGCGTGCCAGATTTCGACGATCAGAACGATCTCTGAATTACTTTGAATCTATGCAGCATCCAGACGTTCATCCGGCGTCTCTCGAAGAGAAAATGGAAGAGATTGGCGCATCGACCTCTGCGCTGGGGAAACAGTATCTGGATTCTCTCCGAAAAGAGAAAGTGGAAACGCCAGTGCTCTTCGACAGGGACGTAACCGGAAACTCACTCTTGGACAACGTACATGCTCTCATCGAGGAATTGCGTGCACAGGGAGAGCGGCCGGAGACGATCAGCGCAATCGTGGAAGAGTTCCTGGAAAGGAAGTTCGAGCCTGGCTCCGCCACGCAAGATCAGCACGGGACGTGTGCAGCCGAATCGGCGAAGTTCCTATTCAGTTACCACAATCCCGGCGAATGGGCGCGAGTTCTTCGTGAACTTATCTGCTTTGGCGAATCCACTGTCGCCGGCGGCGCGGTGATACGTGTACCTCGCGATCTTGGAAAGAGAGATAGATCAGCCGCTAGAGAGTACACGGATGCCGTCGCGCAGGCTGCGCTCATGAACCTCGCCGCGTATGAAGGAGAAGAATACTCGAACAAGAGGGACGGCTTCACGAGAAATAAAGGACTGCAAAAGCAGCGCTTTGAAGGCGGGCTCACGACCGAGCAAAGTCAGTACGTTTTTGAACAACTGACGGGAAGGGCATATACGGGCATCGAAGACAAGAACACGTTGATCGCACTCGTGAAACGCTATGGTCATTACCTTCCCGTCGCACTCGAATGGGAAGGGGAAGGTGCTCATCAGGTTGTTGTCACACGCTATGATGAAAAGACGAGCCGCGTGTATTTCCGTAATCCTCACGGTCCCGATTTCGGACCCGACGTGGTTGACGGTGCAACGGAGCGGCAAAATCCTCCCCGACGTGTTGAACAGGGAGACATTGGCGAGGAAAGCATGACGATCGAGGATTTTCGAGAACATGTTCTCTCCGCAGAATTACCACAAGAGGATTTGTTGGCTTTCAAACAGGGGGTCAACGTGGATGGACCGCGCGTGGAGTTTGGCGAATCACGCACAGAGAAAAACGATCCCGCTGTGGCCGGAAACATATCGGCGTTCAGAACTCGCTTAGGCGGCATCGACGGCTTCCGTTCAGATAGCGCTTTTGCTGCGTGATTCCCTTTTCTCATTCTTCCTTCTTTATGAAAGAGCCAAGCGCCATACGACCAGACGAGAACGCAGCTTCATCCGACGAAAGTGCGAAGCTCTTGCAGCACGCAACAACTCTCGTTCAGGAAGTGGGAAGGGTGTATCAGGAGGCAAATAGCAATGCTGCAACAGCTCTCTCGCCGAGAGAACGAGAGAGAATATGGTGCACGGCCATGTCGGTTCTTGAAAAACTAGCGGCAGACCCCAATCAGGATTCCGAGACGGTTTGTACATTGGTAGAAACACTTCGCGGCTACATGGGCATGTGGGAACACACACATCCGCAGGTGGGTGAGTATCATCCCCACCTTGATGCTATCGTGAGAGATGCGCAGAGAACACGATTGAACCGAGTCCTTGGGAAGGAATTGTTTGGTATGGAATCCCCGTCTGTTGGTGCATTGTGAGGGATAGGGGCGGATTTTTTTGAAAACACATTTTTTATAGGAACGTGTCCTCCTATCGGTGTCATGTAGGTCTGGTTTGAGCCTCTACGATGGGACCCAAAGGGGTTTTGCTTTTTCCGTGCGTGAGTCGTCCCAAATAACAATCCTTTTTTCAGAAGCGCCGTCCTCGCCAAAGGATCATGCGTCGCTCTACTCAAAGCCAACCGTAGCGAAGCGTCTATGTGCCACGCTACTTCGCCCTTCGGGTTACGCCAGGCCACTTCGCCTGCGGGCTACGCGGCCTGGTAAACCGAACGCTAGCGGCCTGGTAAACCACTACGCCTATGGGCTTCGTGGTTTACCACGCGAAGCTCGGCTGCAGTCGAGCGAAGTGTGGTGGGTCGGGGAGAAAAGGTCCATTTTCTCTGGATGTTCGTCACCCCCCTCGCCGTGCGACAGAATAACATGCCGCGGTTCACGAGCGTGAGGCAGTTGAGTCCTTTCGAGCAAGGATTTCCATCACTGGAAGATCCTGATACGGGAGTTGTCGCTCTCGCACAGAACTCTCGAGGACATGGAACCCTGCCTGCTGCAGCAGTCCGTGCATTTCGTTCTCCGTGAAATTTGCAAAGTACTTCTTCGCACCATCGTAGCGCTGATCGGTGACATACCCCTCACCCTGTCCGACTTTCATACCGAGAGCAAACACTCCCTGCGGCGCAAGAACATGAGCAAATCCTTGCAGAGCCGCAGGGACTTCACTCTTTTGCAGATGGAGAAGGCTCATGTATGCCCAGATACCATCGAAAGACCCGGAATCGAATGGAAGTTCACGCATATCAGCAACAAGGAACTCGGCGTTCGGGACCCGTTGCTTTGCTCGTTCGATCAGCCCAGCAGCGTAATCAACTCCGGTGACTTTGAACCCATGTTCGGCAAGGAATGCCGAATCCCGGCCGTAGGCGCATCCCACATCAAGAAGTCTGCTATTGCGCGGCAGGGTCTCCATGAACTTTTGAAGGAAGCTCTGTGGCTGGAGATTGTCCGTCTGTTCCTCGTATTCACGCACATGAGATTCGTAGAATTGCTGTGTGGGGTCGGTGCTCATCGAATCCCATTCTACTATGACAACGCGACGATCTCTGCCTGTTTTGTCTTCGTATCGAGTATCGCAACTGTCGCAGTCTTCCCGAAACCATGCGCACTTCCCGGATTCAATGCGAGTACCCCATCTCTCGCCTCGAGTGAAGATTCATGTGTGTGCCCGGAGAGCACGACATCGTATTTCTTGCACCCGATGAGAGCCTCTGTGATTTCCGGGACAGTGCCGTGGTAGCAAGCGATCTTGAGACCATCGAACTCCAGCATACAGAATTCCCATCGGAAATCGCCTCCTATTTGTTTGAAGTTCTGCTCAAGACGCAGGTGATCGCCATCATTGTTCCCGAGAATGCCGATGATCTTCGTACCTGCGAATGCACGGACAGAGGGTCCGGCACAGAAATCTCCGAGATGAACGACGGGAGACGCGCCTTTTGTAGCAAAGAGACGTTTTGCTTTCTCGATGTGCTCAATATGTTCGTGCGTGTCAGAGATGATGCCGAGGAGCATGTGTGGGAGGGAATTACCTTCGTAGTGTAGCGATGATCCTCTTCGGAGGCTCCTGTAAAAGAGCATCGAGTGCGTCGAGGATGCTCGGGAAAACAATCAGAGCTTCCTCTTCTGCTTTCGGACAAGATCCTTCAGCTTGCCGGACGGCCATGGGAAATTTCACTGTTTTGAAAAGCTCAATGTCAATGCTGCCATTTCCGATTGCGGCACAGTGCTCCGACTCAAGCTCCCGTGCCTCATTCGCTTTGTCCTGTGCATGGCCTGTCACTTTCAATTCAAGTCCGAGTTCTTTCGCAATCGTGGCTCCATTTCCCTGTGTATCTCCCGTGAAGAGGAACAGTGCTAATACCCTCTGGCGGAGTGCCTGTATGCGCTCTGGAACGCCTTCTATGACCTTGCCATCGATGGTCAGGGTGCCGTTTAGGTCGAAGATGACCTTCTGTATATCGAAGTCTCCACGGCCCGGGATGGAGAATTTCATAGAATATGATTTTAGAATCAAATTGATTAGTTAGCAACTGCTGTTGTTCTCGTGAATTTCAGAAGTTCAAACCTATCTCTTGTAATTCCTTTTCAACCTGCTCCGGACTTTTGAAGGCAATAACGTGCATACCCAGATCTTTTGCTGGTTCCAGCAGATGAGGCTTGTCGTCGATGAACACACACTCTTCCGCTGGGTGAGAGGCAATGTCCAGAACCGCCTTGTACATTTTCTGATCGGGCTTGCGTACTTTGGTGATGTGCGAAAATACGCCACCTGTGAATTTTCCCAAAAATTTGTACCGGGAATCCAGATATGCGACACGATCGGGTGCGTTGTCGGAAAGGAACAATACCTCAATGCCTGCTTCTTTAAGGCGTCGCACAAGATCAACTGTGCCCTCAATCGGAACGTATTCATCGAACCACAGTTGAGACAGTTTTGACGACTCCACATCGATGTTCCAGTGCCGCTTCGCCTCCTGCCAAAAGAATCGCGGCGTGCCACGCGAAGCTCGGCCGCAGTCGAGCGAAGTGTGGTGGGTCGGGAGGGGATCGAACCCTCGGCCAATGGCTTAAAAGGCCACTGCTCTACCACTGAGCTACCGACCCGCGAGTAACAAGCAAAGAACGCGCTGGAATTGTAACAGATTGTCTTGCCGGGCAGAGCGCAGCGCTGGAACATAAGGTAAGATACGGGCGTGGGAACTGTTCTTGCGTCATCATTCTTCAGGCGACGAGCCCTCACCGTTGCATTACTCTTCCTTACATCATGCGCGGCGCCTGTTGCCCCTGGCATGAATATGGAAATTTCCAGCCCGACATTCACGCACAACGGATCAATCCCGTCGCAATACACTTGTGACGGAGATGACAGAAGCCCGCCTCTGCGCATATCCGGCGTTCCCAGAGGAGCGAAAAGTCTCGCCCTTATCCACGACGATCCCGACGCTCCCATGGGGACATGGGTGCATTGGCTCCTATGGAACATCAATCCGCTGACGGAGGAGATAGAGGAAAACGGCGTACCTCCGGGGGCGACCGAAGGCATGACAAGCTGGGGAAACACCGGCTACGGCGGACCGTGCCCGCCTTCCGGGACACACCGGTACCTCTTCAAGCTTTACGCGCTCGATACGATTCTTGATCTCCCATCCAGCGCGGATATGACAAAGCTCGAGGAAGCAACAGAGGGTCACATTCTGGCAAAAGCCGAACTTATCGGGCTCTATAGTCGGAGGCAGTGAGCTGGCCAATTGAGTTTATTTTGCAATACAAGATACGTTCAGGATTCGAAAACATGGCGAATTGGCGGAGTACTGCAATCGGCAATCGTGTGATCAACGCCCGGTCATTATGATGATTCCTTTTTCGACGAGTTCCCGGAGCAGAGCCCGCGCAGTCGCATTGTCCGGACTTCTGCCGAGCGTTTCTTTAAGTTGCACGACTGCTTCCGCTGTCTTTCCCAGTTGCAGGAGAGCGATTGCCAGGTTGGCCCGCGCGTCGTGCATTTCCGGATCGCGTTCCAGAGCCTGCCGGTAGAGTCCCGCGGCGCGATCGAAGTGCCCGCGTTCTCCCTCCAGCACGCCGAGGTTGTAGAGCGGCATCGCAAGATGTGGCGCAAGCTCTGAGGCGGATTCGAAGTGTTTTTGCGCATCCTCTTTCTCTCCGCGCCGGTAAAACAGCCGCCCAAGATTGATGTGCGCGAGCGCGTATCGCGGCGAGAGAGTGAGAGCCTGCTTGTAGTCCGCTGCCGCCTCATCATCCATTCCCTTTTCCTCGTACGCGAGCGCGCGGTCGTAATGCATCTGCGCATCGTCCTTGAACGAGAGAGCGACATCGTACTCTTCGATGGCTTGATCAATCCTGCCTGCGTCGCGCAGCGCGTTGCCATACCAAAGATGTCCCAGCCGCGCTTTCGGCGATACCAGAGTGACATGGCGGCTCAGTGTTTCGGAATTTTTCCAGACGGAAGATTGGTTGTATGAAATTAATGAGAGCAGCAGAAGAAATGCTGCAATGGCCGGCGCATACATCTTGCGCATCAATGCTGGCGACTTTTTTTCCGCCTGCGACAGCAAGAATCCTGCCAGCATGAAAAGTCCCATCGAGGGAATGTAGGCGTAACGGTCGGAAGTGATGTAATAGTCGCCGTTCTTTATCAAATTCCCGAATGAGGGGAGGAAGGTGATCATCGTGAATGCCGTGCAAAATGCGAACGGTTTCCATCGTTTTCTCAGCGCGTATGCGGCGCAGATGATCGTCGTCACGATCGTAAGCGACAGGACGAAATCAGAAGATCGCATCGAAATTGTTCCGGAATATGCGTACATCGGGCTGAGTCCGGCAGGAACGAAAAGTTTTGTGATTGAGAACGTGAACGACTTAGCCGCTGCGAGAATGCGTGTCAGAACAGAGAGGTCCGGCGCGTTTATCTTGCCGAAGAGCGCCACGATTCCGAAAACGATTGCGAGCGTGAAGTACGGGATTTTTTCCAGAAGCGATCGGCGGCTTAGCCGTCTTCCCTCCAGCCAATCAATCAGCAATAGAACTACAGGAAGCGAAACCACGGTGATTTTCGAGAAGAGTCCCAGCAGGAAGCTCAGTAAACTGCTTATGTACGCGAGCGGCTTGATTTCATCACCCAGCTTCCCAGGCAAGAAAATCTTCTTTCTCCGCATGTACAAAATGAGGGATATCAGAAAAAAGGACGACGACATGAGGTCCTTTCTTCCGGTCGCCCAAACCACTGCCTCAACCTGTATTGGATGAATGAGGAAGAGTAGCGCGGCAAAGAGCGCCGCTCGCCGGTTTCTCAAGATGATGGAACAGAGAAGGCCGAACAATCCTGCATTCAGGATGTGCTGCAGGAGATTGTGAAGATGGATCAAAAACGGATTCAGCCCGCCTATCGCGATGTCCAGCTGATAGCTGAGGAACGTCAGCGGAATATAAAGTTCGGGATCGTAAGTGGTAAATATCTTTTTTAGATGCGCCAACGACACTGATTGCACGGAGGAATTTTCCAGGATCAGCAAAGGATCGTCCAGCTCGACGAATTCATAGAACAATGTCCGTCCGTAAATCAGAAAACCTAATGCAAGCAACAGAAGCGCTGAGGCAAATGCCAATTGTCCGGCTGACAATGAATCGCCGAAACGCCTTAAAAATCGCATATTCTCATTGTAAGGTATATCGGTGATTGACAGTCACTGTCACTTGGCCGATCCGCAGTTCTCGTCAGATCTGGACGCTGTCATCGCGAGGGCGCTCGCTGCGGGCGTGAATCGCATGATCTGCATAGGTGACACGATCGAGGAAAGCGGAAAAGCGGCGGAGCTTGCCGAAAAGAATGAACATATTTTTTGTACTGTAGGCGTTCATCCCCATCATTCGTCCCTAATCGAGAAAACTGATCCGCAGTTTTCTGCGAAAAATGGCGACTGGCTCAAACGGGTTGCAGAACTGGTTCGTTCTTCCAGGAAAGTCCGGGCAATCGGGGAGACCGGCCTCGATTACCATTACGATTTCTCGCCGCGCGGCGTTCAGCGCGAAGCGTTCAGGAAGCAGCTGCTTCTGGCGCGCGAGCTTCATATGCCGGCAGTCGTCCATTGCAGAAAGGCGGTTGAGGACGTCTGGAAGCTGGTTGATGAAATCAGGCCGCAGAATCTTGTGATCCACTGCTGCACGGAAAAATGGAGCGATGTTGAGAAATTCGTTGATAGGGGATACATGCTGTCATTCACCGGCATCGCGACATATCCCAAATCCGGAGAAATCCGAAACACCATCGGGCGATGTCCGCTGGCGCAGCTGATGATCGAAACGGATGCGCCGTTTTTGGCCCCCGTGCCTCATCGCGGCCAAAGAAACGAGCCGGCGTTCGTCGTGGATGTCGCAGAGTGCGTGGCGGAGATCAAAGAAATATCGTTGAAGCAAGTGGAAGATGAGACCACGAAAAATGCTGTAAAGTTCTTCGGATTGCCAGAACAGGGCGTGGCAACATCGCTCCCGTAGGTCAACGGATAGACCGCCGGCCTCCGAAGCCGGAGATACAGGTTCGATTCCTGTCGGGAGCACCATTCGACTCGCACTTCGCTACGCTCAGTACTCGCTCATGGTCCTCGCCGCTTCGCGGCTCGGGCCACTTTCTATGAGGCGCGAGGCGAATGACCCTGGGCGAGCGAAGCGAGTCGAAGGGTGGTAAACCACGAGCTTGTTTTCCAAGCGAGGCGAACTGCCCTATCTCTGCGCCTGCGCGAAATCTGTTTCGATCCTGTTTTGCAGAGACATGATCACGGACGCATCACTTGCGGAGAGCAGCCTGCTTCTGGCGAGCTCGACGTATGGATACAGCTGATTGAGAAGATCAATCTGGGAGCGCAATACGATTAGCAGGCGCACGGCGGTTTCGCCTTCAGCCGACCGGGCGCGCGTAATCATGTTGGAGTATTCGGTGATGTACTGCTGGAAACGGCCGAGCAGCTCGCCGTATCTCGGGTCCTGAACGAAGGACGCGGCCGATTCAATCGTCGCGGACCGTGCGCTGCTTTGCGGCGGGCTTGCTTGCGTGGCCGTGTTGTAGGAAGACGACGATTGAACCTGCAAAGTTGCGGAAGGAGAAAGGTACGTGTTGGATGAGATCGAGAACGAAGCAGACGATGCCGTCGCGATTGCGACGCTTGATGCCGACGAAAATGAGGATGGTGCAACGCTTGCAGCCGGAATTTGCACAATAGAGAACTCCTTCTGCGCCCGGGGCAGAGGGATGGCGGTTTTTGGAGTGCATTCCGGATAATCCAGAATTTGCATGGCTCTGTGGAGCATCGCCAGCATTTCCGCGCGATTCATGGAATCCCCGGGCCGCACGTGCCGGTCTCCCCCGCGGCTATTTCCTGGGCCGTCGTCCCCTTGCAGAATGCATCGGCTGGATGCGGCGCGGATCACGTCGTAGTACCACAGGTCGGGAGGATTGTCCGCGAAAGCCGGAGCTTCCGCTCCGGCTGCGACGCCGAACGCGCGAATAATCAGGGACGCCGCCTCCGCGCGGTTAACAGGTGAAAACGGCGCCGCCACGCATGGCCGACTGCCGACGCAGTCTCCGACGCCGCGGACCCATTTTCCTCTTGCGGATTCCTGGAATGTCGCAAAAAACGGGCTGCCGATTCCAATGTCGTCAAAAACCGGCTCTCCGAAAGGAAGATGTATTTTGCCGCCGAGAAGGCGCAAGACGAGCTCCACGAATTCCGCACGAGTCGCCTTTGTGGCGGCCGAAAATCCTCGTTCGTCAATATACGCGGCTTCGGAAAATGCCGACACGGTTTTGGCGTACCAGGGCTCTTTCGATTGCGAGGCAAAACAGACGTTCGGCAGAATTACGAGAGCGGCTGCCATAACGATCGCGCGGCGCTTCATGGAACGGAAGGATAGCGCAATGTGCATCAGACCGGAATTGACGGCTTGCATCGGCTCTCCGACATTGTAGGATTTCCTGGCCGGCGCACGGTTGGCGCGCGCATCCGGCGCCACGATCCTTCCCTCGTTCATCTGATACGCGCATGTAGCTCCCGCCTACGCTCTTCCTTCGCTACGCTCAGAGCTACGGCGGGCAGGCAGTTGGCAACTTCGCGCAGCATGAGCGCCGATCCTTCCCTCGTTCATCTGATACGCGCATGTAGCTCCCGCCTACGCTCTTCGCTACGCTCAGAGCTACGGCGGGCAGGCAGTTGGCAACTTCGCGCAGCATGAGCGCCGATCCTTCCCTCGTTCATCTGATACGCGCATGTAGCTCAGTTGGCTAGAGCGTCGCCTTGCCAAGGCGAAGGTCGCGGGTTCGAGCCCCGTCATGCGCTCCAGTTTCGGCTTCGCCGAAACTGGAGCGAAGCGCGGCTGTTTTTAACGAGAGGAAAACCGTCAGGTTTTCCTCTCGTGCTCTACTTTCCCTTGGCTGTATTCTGAGCCCCGATCTTTCGGACGAATTTTTTGGGCGGGATTAGTACAGTGGCAGTACGCGAGCTTCCCAAGCTTGAGATGCGGGTTCGATTCCCGTATCCCGCTCCACCTGGCTTCGCCTCGGCGCCTTCGGCGACGGGCTACGCCGAGGTTTCGCGTGCCCGAGGAACAATCGGCGCGTAGTAGACCAGAAATGAGTTGGTAAAAAGGGTAGAACAGGGCTTGTATCAGCCTTTTTCCCCCATGTTATGTCTGCAACGAGAATTTTCTGCCCTGATTACCCGTAAAACCAACACACTTGTGGTCTAGCCCCGACAAGACTGCAGCTTGAATTACCACCGAGAAAAAGCTACAATGGTCAGATTTCCAAAACAAATATATGTCTGAAGTTTTAGAGCCCCTCACACGTCCAAACGATTCCGAACGTCGAGGGCGAAATATCCAACAGGAACTTTTGTTGCTCCAGCGTTCCATCAGTATCGCTGCCGGTCAAACGACTGTTGTTGTAACGCCTCAGCAACTTGCGCCGTTGCGATTAGCTCTTGGGCAAGGAGAGACCGATACCGGACTTGCTGCCACCCTGAAGCAATTTGAGCAGGGGGCGCAGAAACTTGGAGTGAATATGACTGACCTGCGAAGTGGCACGCGAGGCATCACCCTGACAGAAGCTCAACTGAAAGGTTGGCGAACGTTGGCAGAAGCATTTGGTCCTCTCCCTGAGGACCCGAAAAAGACAATTGAAGAGCAAACTCACAAAGAACTGGAAGAATTGAACAAAGTGCTGACTGGAAAGCAGTTCGAGCAGACTCTCAAAGCGCTGAGCAATCTCCCAAATAATGAACAGGCAAAGATTGCAGCACTGGTTGCCGTTGGCGTCTTCTTCATTCTTCTGATGCACCGTTTAGAGAGACGAGACCGCGATTCCCGCATAGCGAGCGCGGCTGCGAAAAGCGAGAACGAGAAGGCTCAAGCAGATTTCTATCGTGCGCAAGCTGAGGTTATCCGCAAAACACAGACACTTCCGGGTGCCGTGCCTGTCGCGGGAACGACTCTCAATCAGCCGAATGCCCCTCGACGCTCCCCGCCGTACTCTGCGGATATTCGACTGGCGTACCAGACTGATCTACGGCAAGTGGCCGTACAAGATCTTGTCGCTAGTGGTACAGCAGAAGCAGATGCGCGACGTATGGTCGAAATAGATCTTACGGTGACCACCAATGAGCAAGGAGACATGATTTTCACTATCAGTGTGGAATTGCGCGACAGACTTCGCAAAGCAAACCCACAAACTCCCTTCCGCTTTGCCGATGCAGAACACGGATTCGCGCTTCATCCACGTCAAGGTGAGACTGCTCTGACAATGCTGCAATCCGTCGTTACGACGGAAAGCGACACTTCACGTGTTCGATTTCAGACACTTCTTGAAGCTGTTCGGGCCGCACGAAAGAGAACCGCGTAAGTCTCGATGACGAACATAGCGGAGCTTCAAGAATGCTCGCGGCTCTGCTCACATTGCCGCTGTTCTGCTGCAGAATCTTGCGAGCAAGGCCCCGGGCAGCGTCAGGACCGTGCTCTCTGCGCATGGCGTGATAGAGTCCCATGAGGGTAGCGGGGAAAGGGAGAAAGAGATTTCCTCCACGGTACCCCTACCCCTTTTAGGATGACTCTGAGCTGGTCTCTGAGGTGGTAACGATGTGTGTACCCAAGTTTCTTAAGACTCCTTGAATCCTTGACGCATCCAACCAGAACCCCTATTCCGGGCCTGGGAGGAGTTCAGGAAAGGGAAGAACAAACGCCCCGACGTGCTGGATTTCTAGCAGGAGGTCGAACGCCACATTTTCGCTCTGCATCGGGAACTGCACTCAAGACGCTACAGACATGGACCGTACTACGCTTTCACAATCTGCGATCCGAAGCAGCGCCCACAATGTCAGGCATCCAGTAGCGTGCATGTCGTCTTTCGCCAGTCTTGCGAAGAATCCCGAGATCTACCAACTTCTGCAGATCACGCGTGGCAGTCGCGCGTGGGGCTTTCGTGATGGTGATGTAATTCCCAGCACTGAGTCCGCCAACAAAGCCCTCTGGTTCTGCTTCATATAGACGATTGATTGCTTTCTTTTGGCGCTCATTCAATTCTTTGGCGAACTTGCTGTAGATTGTCGCTTTTTGGAGAACACGCTCTACAGAGGCAAGTACGTGTTCTTTTGCCGCAATGAGTGTCCTGCCAAAATAGAGAAGCCAATCGGTGATCTCCAGATCCTCACTATTTCTCGCAAGCGCGTCATAGTACCCCGTTTTTTTGACGACAATCTCGCGAGACAATCCACTGAGCGCGGGTGTTTCGATAGATTGAGAGAGTGCTTTTTCGGCAAGAGCTCTCGCCATGCGTCCATTGCCATCCTCATACGGATGGACGGACACGGAGTACAGGTGAGCGATGCCCGCTCTCGTAAGAGGCGGCAGCATTTTGAGGGAATCATTGAACCATCGGATGAAAGCTGCCATGTGTTCCGGCACATCCTTCGACGGTGGTGCCTCGAAGTGTACGGTCTCATTCCCCAAGGCACCGGACACAATCTGCATTGGATCTTCGTGCGTTCGGTACCCGCCAATGCGTTCCAGATCAGTCCTGCCCTGCAAAAGCGCCGCGTTCCAAGTATCGATCTCGCGTTTCGTAAGCGGTGCAGCGTAATCCCGATACACCGTCACCATCAACTCCGCTATGCCCGCTTCGGCGGGCTGCACATTCCTTCTGACAGTCGAGAGCCCCAGCTTGCGCCGTATAGATGCCTGCACGCTATCCCGATCGAGCAGCTCACCTTCGATCTCTGCTGTTTTAACTCCCTCCGTGCTGAGCAGCTGCACAACGATCTGATCGTTTTCTCCCTGATTGAGATGCTTCATCGTTCCCGTGACCGTCCCGAGGAGCCGGGCAAACTCCCGTTCCAAGGGTTCCAATTTCCCTGGATCATACGTGAAGTTCGGCCAGTGTTTTTTCTGCCAGTTCCAAGACATGGTGAGTTATAGGGAAGATTCTATAACTCATAATATCAGTAAAAATGAGCTAATGAAAGGGCTTCCATACCGCCACACGAGCGCCACAAAGATAGCCTCCGTCTTTTTCTGCATGAGCAAGCCGTGAAAATGAACTGTGGCAATAGAGGCGATATTTATGCCACTCTGAATCTTGCTCAATTCAGGCCAGCCGGAGGAGGCTTCCTTCTTCAAGGAAGGTTCTAACTTTCTGTAGCTCAGAGCTCCATTACCTCATGAATATCTCTCGCAGTCCAAGCCAAAATCCGCTATAATTACGTGATATGTCTGTGCATGCGCTTACGCAGATTTTTTTCCTCCTTGGCTCGACCGCCGGGCGCGCAAGCGCGCAGAACCAGGGCATCACGCTTCTGGAGCCCGTTGGCGGCGTGAGGACCATTCCGACTGCCGGCAACGCGGGACTTGGCGTGTTCGGATTCTACTTCAACCTGGTCTATCCGTGGGTGGTTGGCATGGCGGCCGCGATCGCGGTGCTCATGGCAGTAGTCGGAGGCATAGAAATAATAATGGCGGGGAGCGATCCGTCCAAGGTCGGCGCCGGCAAAAACCGGCTGCTAATTTCGCTCGGCGGACTGATAATCATTCTGGCGTCCGCGGTCATCCTGAATTTGCTGAATCCGACTTTTTACCGGCTTCTCTGACATCCGTGGCGCGCCATGTAAATGCATTTCTGGCATTCCTGCTTGCGGCGCTTCTCGCAGCGCCAGAAATGGCGCTTGCCGTCGAGCAGTATCCGCCGCTTGTCTGCAACGGTCTTGCAGGATGCGGTGCGCCGCCGAGCAACGTGCTCCTGACGAACGCGCTTCCGGTTGTTGCGACGCTGCTGATGCAGCTTGCGGCCGGCGGAGCGATGATCGCCGTAGTGGTCGCCGGAGTGCAAATGTGCACGAGTTACGGCGACGAAGGCAAAATCACAAACGCGCGCAAGGCGATCCTCTACGCGTTCGGAGGCTTCGGACTTGCGCTGATGTCGGCTTCCATAGTTGCCTTCGTCACCACGGAGAATTACGGCTTCGAGGGCGGCAACGTCGTGACCGTCATGGCGGCGATGATCCGGATCATACTTACGCTCTTCAATGTAGGTTTCGCCATAGTGATCATTCTTGCCGGATTGCGCATGGTGACGGCGCAGGGCAACGCCGACGAATTCAAGAAGGGCGGAGCGATGATAAAATGGGCGATAATCGGAGGAGTTGTCGTAAACGCGGCTAAGGCGGCCATTCAGGCGTTCCTCTTCCTAAATCTATAGCATGGCTTTTATTCGTCTTCTATACGGCATCCTGCTGCCGCGCGCTGGCGCCACGGCGCTGGAGCAGTTGGGATCCGGCGCGCCGGGAATCGCCGATATGTGGATGGATCTCAAGAGCATCTTTCCGCACACGGACCTGGGATCGCAGGGACTTACCTTCATAGTGCTGATGTTCACAAACATAATCCTGCGATTCATCGGCGGCGTGGCGGTCATTATGATAATGTATGGCGGCGTTCGCATGATCATGACGGTGGCCGACGAGAACGCGCATGGCGAGGCTAAAAAGGTCGTGATGTATTCCTGTCTTGGCCTTATTCTCGCGATAGGAGCGGACGGCATCGTGATGTACGTGATGCGCATGGTGCAGCTTGCGGCCGGAGGATAAGGCGGGAAAGGCGCAAATGGCACAAAGGAACCTCTGAAAAATGCCTCCTGCTTCGTCAGCTGCGCCAAAATTTCGCTCAACGTATGCCGATACGCCTCGCAAAATTTTGGCTTGCTTCCTCGCATGAGGCGATTTTTGAGAGGTTCCTTGCCATCGTGATGTTTTGGTGATGCGTATCATTTTGCAGAGGTTCCCAAACGCAGTTCGGCTTCTGAATTTTCATGTCCGCGCTATCCTACAGCCGTGTCCCGACAATACATCACGACCGCCATTGATTATCCGAATGCACCGCCGCACATGGGGCACGTGCTGGAGAAAGTTCTCGCCGATGCGTGCGCAAGGTGGATGCGGTTGCGTGGCGACGAAGTGCGTTTCCAGACCGGCGCCGACGAACATGGCGTTAAAATTCAGCAGACGGCGGATCGCGAGAAGCTGACTCCGAAAGAGCTTGTGGATCGCAACGTGCCGTTGTTCCAGGATCTTTACACGCGGCTGCAAATCTCCGCCGACGTTTTCGTTCGTACAAGTGATAAAAAAGCGCACTGGCCTACGGTGATCGAACTCTGGAAAAAACTGCGGGACGCCGGCGCGCTGCAAAAACGCACTTATGCCGGTCTTTACTGTTCCGGATGCGAGCGGTTCGTCACCGTCAAGGATTTGGCAAACGGGCTCTGTCCGGACCACAAAATACCGCCTCAGGAAGTGAAAGAGGAGAACTGGTTTTTTCTTCTAAGCGCGGAACAAAGATGGCTTGCGCATCTTTTGCAAAATGAATACCTAATAATTCCGGAATTCCGCGCGAAAGAGACGCTGATGCTGCTTGAAAGCGGACTGGCAGACGTCTCCTTTTCGCGTCCGAAAAGCTCTCTTTCATGGGGCGTTCCGGTTCCCGGAGACGAGGATCAAACGATGTACGTATGGTGCGACGCGCTGACAAATTACATATCGGGACTGGGATTCTTCACGGATCATGAAAATGCGCAGTGGTGGAACGAAGGAGAAGTGACGCATGTGATCGGTAAGGATATCGCGCGTTTCCACGCGCTAATCTGGCCGGCGATGCTTAAGAACGCGAATGTCCGTCCGCCGGACAGACTGCTGATTCATGGTTTCCTGACGAGCGAAGGAGAGAAGATGAGCAAAACGACCGGCAACGTAGTGGCGCCGGACGACGTGATTTCAAAGTACGGCGTGGATGCTCTGCGGTTCTTTCTTGCGCACGAGATTCCTGTTGGAAACGACGGCGATTTTTCCTGGAAACGTTTCGGCGAGCTATACGACGCCAAGATGCGAAATCAACTGGGCAACCTGCTCAATCGCGTCCTGGTGCTTCTGAAAAAGGAGGGAGGATATGTCAAAATTCCGGAGGGTTCCAAAGATGTCTCGCGCACTTCCGAAGAATGGAAGGCTTTTGCCGGAAAAATGGATGCGTTTGATCTGAATGCCGGGATCCAGCAGGCGTTCGGACTGGTTTCCGCTTCGCCACGCTCAGCCGCTTGGCGGAGTCACTTCGTCATGTCGCCCTTTTTCTGTTGCCGTTTATCCCAGGGACCGCGCATAAGATCAGCAGGCAGCTCAACGTCCCGTACGCGGAGACGATGCTCGGAAAAGATTTTGCAATCACGACAAAAATGAGGCAATGGGGGGGCCAAAAAGACTGGAAGGCTGTAGGGGAGCCAGCTATCCTGTTTCCGCCTGTCGTATAATTTTTCCATTTCCCACCTTTTGTTTATGTTCGATCCAATGTCTGAACTCACCGGAGGCGGTTCCAATAGCGAAGGCTTCGGAGGCGATGCAGCGCCTGTGGCGCGTCCTCCGCGCGGCGGCAACGGCGCCGGAGCGGGCCGTTTTGCGCGCGATCTGCATTCGGTGACGATTCATGCGCGCCAGCGCACATTTTACATTGACCTCAAGGAATCCGGAAACGGCAAATTTTTCAAGATTTCCGAGAAGTCCCGCGGAGGCCAAAAAACCACGATCATGTTCGACGTCGAAGATCTGGACCAGATGATCGCTGCGCTGCAGGAAATGAAGACGAAATTGTGAAGCACGCGGCCCCAAGGGGCCGCGCTTCACCCTGTCTTCGACTCTGAGGGCTGAGCCCTCAGGCTCAGACTCGAAGAGAGCCCACCCCATGAAGGAAGAACTTTTTACGATGACGCGGCCGCCCATTCGGGCCTGTTTGAACGGCAAGCAGCCGCGCTTTGTCAAAGGGTAAAAACCGGAGAAAACGGCGCAATCGATGTCCTTGGTTTCTTTGACAACGCTCAATCGTTCCACCTCCGGTTTGCCGTTGCGGTACTGAACTGGAGTATCTCGGAAGATTTTACGATTGAACCAGAAGACCCGCAGGATCTGTTCATTGCACCGTTCTTCCCCGCGTACCCGTCGGACACGCCAAACCAGTTTGCGCGAGTGAAGAAAGTCCTTGAAGAAGCGGATGAAAACGGTAGCCACATCTTGGTGTTCCCCGAATTGATAATCAAGGAAGACAGCGTCGAAGATGTGCGGCAATTCTTGCAACAGAGTGGCAAGTACCCCAAACTTAGGACACGTTGCTAGGAATGAGGAATCGTGTTGTTTCGTAGCGTAGGGTGAATGTCTCCGGCGACATCCTCAGCACAGTATGGATGCGGGAAGTGTTGTACACGAAGAGCAAGTGGTAGATT
>JACPMB010000004.1 GCA_016186175.1 Candidatus Peregrinibacteria bacterium | reverse complement strand
TCCATTCTGCCCGTCTCTTCGGCGCGAGGTGAGGTCGATGGCGCGGTGGCCAGAACTGTGTTCGGAGCGTAGCGGAGAACACAGTTCTGGCTTGCATCCTCACCCAGGGGAAAGGGACATATGTTCCTGGCGAGGTTCAGATTGAAGCTTGGGCACGCATTCACGGCCCTTGCCGCGTGCTTGCGGCTTCCCTACACTTTGCGCGCATGTTCGCAATCGTGGAAATCGCCGGCTTTCAGGAGATGGCGGAAAAGGGGGCCAGGCTCCGCGTTCCGCTCATCGCTTCCGGAGTGGGGCAGAACGTAGCGTTCGGGAACGTTCTGCTGGTCGCAGACGGCGCCGACGTAAGAGTCGGAACTCCTCTCGTTGTCGGAGCTTGCGTTGAGGCGAAAATCCTCGGGCACGGCAGGCACGACAAAGTCCGCGTCCAGAAGTTCAAGCGCCGCAAGCGTTACCGCCGCGTGAAAGGTCACCGCCAGGATTACACGGAGGTGGAAGTGGTGAAGATCACGGCCTAGCATCATCTCTTGATACGTTCAACGCGCTCTTCGACGCAACTCCCTTCGACATGTCTCAGGACCAACTGCATGGCAAGCTCACCATGACAAAAGCTGCTGTTTGTCAGAGCAACCTTGTGCGGTACTGAATTTGCCTCCCTTGTCGCCTTATTTGGCAGCCGGCTTCGTCTTTGTCACGATCCTGTCAATTATTCCGTACGCAAGCGCCTCTTTCGCGCTCATAAACTTGTCGCGCTCGGTGTCGAGTTTCACCTGCTCGAGCTTTTTCCCCGTGTGAAGCGCAATCATTTCGTTGAGCAAGTTCTTGGTGTTTATGATGTGCTCTGCGTGGATTGCTATGTCCGTCGCCTGCCCTTCGGTGCCGCCGAGCGGCTGGTGGATCATGATCTCGCTGTGAGGAAGCGCGAATCGCTTGCCGCTTGCGCCGCCCATCAGAATGATCGCGCCGCCGGAAGCGGCCATGCCGAGGCAGACAGTCGAGATGTCCGGCTGCACGTATTGCATGGTGTCGTACATTGCCAGAGTCGAGGTGACCTGTCCTCCCGGAGAGTTGACGTACAGCAGTATGTCCTTTTTCTGGTCTTCTTTTTCCAGGAAGAGCAGCTGCGCGATTACTGAGTTCGCCACGTCGTCGTTGATCGCGGTGCCGAGGAAGACGATGCGCTCCTCGAGCAATCTGGAATAAATGTCGTATACGCGCTCGCCGAACTGGGTCTTTTCTATAACTGTTGGCACTATGAAATTGCCGATGGGATCGCCGCGGGAAATTCGCTTGGCGGCGGTTTGAGTGAGTGGATGCATGGTCAATGGCTGGAATGTAGTGTAATTAGAATATTAGGAGATATCCTTTTCGTGAACATATTAGCGCTTTTACGCAATTTACGGTAGTGATGCAAACTTCACATCTTCAGGAGCGGCTCCGGAATTTCATCAGGACGGCGCGCCATCCGCTGATTGTAATTCTCGGCCCGACTGCAAGCGGCAAAACGGCTTTCTCGATTGATCTTGCTATATCAGCCGGTGACGCGGAAATCATCAACGCCGACTCGAGGCAGCTCTATAAATACATGAATATAGGCACGGCGAAGATAACGGCTGAAGAAACGCGCGGCGTCCAGCATCACATGTTGGACGTCCTTGATCCAAAGGAGGAAACGACTGCGGCGTGGTACAAAAAGGAGGCCGTGAAAATGATCGAAGATATTCACCGGCGCCGCCGCGTGCCGATTCTTGTCGGCGGCTCCATGCTCTATCTGAGCGCGATCGTGGACGGCTTGGAGTTTCCCGCAGCATCAGATCCGGCTTTGCGGGAAAAATTGGAAAAGGAATACGAAGTGGACGAAGGGAAATCGTTGCACGAAAAACTCATGAAGCTGGACCCGGAAACGGCGTCGGCGTTTAGCGCGAATAACAAACCGTATGTCATCCGCGCAATGGAGATTCATGAGAATACCGGAATGAAACCTTCCGTAGCGCGGAGGCGGTCTGCGCCTCCGTATGACTTATTTATGGTGGGCATGGCGCGCCCGCGCGGGGAATTGCACAGGCGCATCGGCGAACGGACGGCGGAGCTGTTCAACAAAGGATGGATCGGGGAAGTCCGCGGACTGCTGGAGAAAGGATATTCTTCCGGCGATCCCGGGATGAAGAGCCACGGATACAGGGAGATAATTGATAAATGGAGATTGACGGAAGATGGCCGCCGCATGCTCGCCGATCGAATTTCCGCGAAGGCCCGGCAATACGCGAAAAAGCAAATGACGTGGTGGAGGGGCGATTCGCGCATCCAGTGGGTCTCGCCCGGCCCAATTCATATAAGCGAGCCGGCGAAGAACGCGGTTGACAGCGCAAGTTTGAAGTAAACGGCCGCGAGTATCAGAGGTATCAGGATTGCGGCATGGAGCCTGCGCGATCCGCTACTTCACATACGGATTCACAAAGAAATTCTCTGGAATTTGCAGTGACAGCTCACGTTGCTTTTTCCATGACCCATCCAGAATCTCCGCCCTCTGTTCGGCTATTTTTTCGGGAGACCGTTCGTACCTTGGTATTGTCATGCTGTGCGGGGGTATGGAATGTTTGTGTTCAGAATTTAAGGACGTCTCCGTGCTTTTCCTCCAATCTGCTCTTCACGTCCCACAAATGCTCGATCATGGTCTGGAGCTGCGGAGAGGCGTTCGGAGTCGTCTTGCTGCGGAAGTACCATTCTATGTGCCGCAGCTCGCCGGCCAGATTAAGAAGCGCGTAATCCACGGAGTCCCGCGCTTCTTCGCCGAGTTTGGCGTAGTTCTCCTGTTTAAGAAGCGAAGAGGGGACGGACGCATCCATTTCTTTTCTGTCGAGCATGCCGATCAGATCCGCGAGGAATTGCTTGTGCTTTTCGTCCATGTCGGACCCTGTCGCCTGACCGGCCTTCTTCTGGGCCTCTTCGGAGAGATTTTCGTGCTCCCTGATTGCGGCGGCGAAATCGGCCATTGGACGTATTCTATCACATTTTTTACCCGCGTTCTATACTTGTCGCGACGGGTTGCGCAACAATCTTCATTCGTTCCAGACGCGGCCCGGATGGCAATATGGAGCTTTCCACGCCTCTTGCGGCGGTTCTGCGCACCACAAAGGACTTTGTCGCGGCCCTGGAACAGATGAACATTCGCACGGCCGGCGATTTGCTGCTTTACCTTCCGCGCGCGTACGAGGATCTAAGCCGGATGCAGACTGTCGCGACGTCCGCGATCGGAGAGAAGGTGACAATCCGCGGGGTCGTGGATCAAACTAAAATCGTGCGGATTCGGGGAGGAAGGCAAATCGTGACGGCGCGATTTACGGACAGAGACGGCGCGACCGCCGAGGCAGTATGGTTCAATCAGCCGCACATCAAGCGCATGATAACGGACGGAGACGAGGTTGTGCTTACAGGCAGGCTCGCGCTGAAAGGCAGGAAAATACAGTTCCAGAGTCCGGTTTTTGAAAAACAAACCGGCAGGCCGTTGATTCATTCGGGGCGGCTCGTACCGGTATATCCGCAGCATGACAGAATAAACACGAGGTGGCTCCGCGAGAAGATGGCGCTGCTCAAGCCGGCCATTTCGCACATTCGGGAGACGCTGCCGGCCGCGGTGATAAAAGAGGAGAATCTGATGGGCAGAGCGGCCGCGATCCGCGCGCTGCACTTTCCGGACGATCCGGCCGCGGTCGGGCGCGCGACTGAGCGGCTGGCATTCGAGAAGATATATTGCCTGCAGCGGTCGGCCCTTGAGCGCAAGCGGGAATGGCAGGCGGCCAGGCAGCAAAGGCTGTGCACGCCGATGAACGTGGAATTGATTCGGGCTCTATTCCGGTCGCTCAAATTCACTCCAACGAACAGCCAGAAGGTCGCCATTTACGAGATTTTGCGCGACATGGAAAAAGACGTGCCGATGTCGCGGCTTCTGGAAGGGGACGTAGGCTCGGGCAAAACTCTTGTCGCCGTCGCAGTGATGGCAAACGTGCTTCTGCATCACGGGCAAACCGCGCTGATGGTTCCGACTGAGGTTCTTGCGAGGCAACATTCGTCCGGAATCGCCCGGTTATTGCTTAATTTGCACGGATACCTCCAAAAGGACGACGTTCACATCGAAGCGGAGAGACATGATTCTGCAACACCCGCCGCAGACGGATCTCCTCTGCGGGCATTTCCCTTACCACGCCTCGCCCTCCTTACTGGTTCAACGTCAAAATCCGAAGCCGACGCAATCAGAGTCGGACTCGCGTCCGGAACAGTGGATATCGTAGTTGGGACGCACGCGCTGATTGAAGACAAGATCGCCTTCAGGGACCTTCGTCTGGTGATAGTTGACGAGCAACACAGGTTCGGAGTCCTGCAGCGAAAAAGACTGCGGGAGAAAGGAAGCCCGCACTTCCTTTCCATGACCGCGACTCCAATACCGCGCACGCTGGCTCTGACCGCGTACGGCGATCACGACCTTTCGGTGCTGCTGGAAAAGCCCGGGCGACGGCAGCCGATTCATACAAAAGTCGTCTCGCCGGACGATCGCGGAACAGTCGAGCGGTTCATTGATAATCAGATAGGGGAGGGGAGGCAGGTGTTTGTCATTTGCCCGCTGATCGAGGCTGCCGGGACATCGAACGAAGCATACGTGCCGGCCGAGGTGAAGAACGTTCAGGCGGAGACTAAGCGGCTGAGCGATGAATTTCCGCGCAGGAAAATCGCAATGCTCCACGGAAGGCTCACTTCGCGTGAGAAGCAGGCGATCATGCAGAGTTTCCGCGACAGGCAATCCGACATACTGGTCAGCACGTCCGTCATCGAAGTGGGAATTGACGTTCCTAATGCGACGATAATCTGCATCGAGGGAGCGGAGCGTTTCGGTCTTGCACAGCTTCACCAATTACGGGGAAGAGTCGGGCGCGGTGACCATAAGAGTCATTGTTTTCTCTTCACCACCTCCCGCGAGCAGGCACATTCACTCAGGCTCAAAGCCATGGAACAGCACGATTCCGGGTTCATGCTCGCGGAAATTGACCTTAAGTTGCGCGGTCCGGGGGAGCTTTTTGGCCTTCGACAAAGCGGGATTCCCGACGCGGAATCCTGTCAGCTGATAAAGCCGGAGCTGATTGCGCGGGCAAGGAGAGCGGCGGAGCAAGAGCTGGATATGGAAGTCGGAGATCGGATTCCAGGATGATTGATCAGGCGTCACGGAGGCCGAAAATGCTGCAAATGCGGAATTAAGGAGATGCAATTGCCATATTTGGACATTTGCCATCAGCTTTTCCGCTGCTAGACTGGCGAGGTAAATCCGGTTTTTTATGGCCGATCCGACTCCAGCAACAGGAACCCCTCCGCCACCGCGTCCCGGTGATCCCGTGCCCGCCGGCGGCCTTGACCCTACCCAGGTTTTTGCGGCCCCACCTTCGCCTCCGGCTTCCATGAAGTCAGGCGGCACCGGGGCGGGAGCAGGCGATGACTCTGCCGCGCCGCAGGATTCCGGTCCGCCTCCTCCTCCTATTGGCCCTTTGCCTTCGGACGCCGATCTGAAAGCGAGAGGATATGACGACGAGGACATACGCATTCTTAAGGAAGTGAAGGATTATCGCTTCGGTTCGATAACCGCGAAACTCACCAACGACAAGGTCGCCGTTCCCGCGCATCCGGAAACGAAATTTGACTCCGAAAAATTTCTCACGCTGCTGCGCGGCAGCATTTCGCTGACGCGCGATGAAAAGTGGAGAATAATCCAGGCTATACCGAAACTGTCGCAATTCCAGATTGACGAGCTTCAGAAAATACTCGAGGACGAGAAAAGAAAGTTCGGCGAGCTTTCGCCGAAGCACCTGCTGCAGCTTATGAAACTGGAAAATAAGCATTCGGAGGACTGGAGAGACTTGCAATCGTTCATGGTGCAAAAGGACGCGAAGCAGGTCGAACAGGCGCAGGCGGACGATATCCGGAAACAGCTTGGACTGTAGCGCTATTATTCCCAATTACGCGTTCGCACGAAAAACAACAAGAAGAGCAAAGCCTATTGCCGTCAGTCCTATTCCCTTCCAAACCCCCTTTCCGGCTGCCTGATGAACGCTGCCGAGCATAAGAAACAGAAACGCAGCCAGAGAGGTTTGCAAGATCACCGGCGAGGCAATCCATTCATCCAGCGTTGAAATCCGGAAAGGAAGCTGTCTTATATGTTGATAGCTTCCGGCCGCATATATGGCGAAGAGGCAGGCGACGAGCCAGCCGGCGTACAGGCGCAGTGTTTCGGTCAAGGGGTGGTAGTCCTTCTCCTGCATTTATTCGACGGAATAAACTTCAACGCCGTTCGCCATAAATTCAACTGCGGCTTTAAGCTCCGCCGGCCCCGAGATTTCAAAGTGCCTGCCTCCGGTCCACTGGCGGGAAGCGACGACGAAATCGCCCTGCGCGACGGCCGCTCCCTCGGGGCCGGTCAGCGATCCAGAAACGAGGTTCACAACCAGCACTCCCTGCCCGGCTTCCTCGACCGGCCGGCTCGAAATTTCCACATGCCACAGGTATGGAGACACAGCAGATCCGAATGATTTGTAAAACCAATACTTGTGCAGAGGAACGCAGAAGCCGATATGGCCGTTGCAGTATTGGACTGCAAAAGTTTCCTGCCCCACTGCGGCTTTCGCCATAGTTTTGATGATTGCGGATGCATCAGCCGAAGACGACGCCAGGCTTGATGCTGAAGCAGAGGAGCTGCTGACTGCTTCTGGAGCAATCGGAGCGGCAGGGACAAAGGGCGCAGTGGGCGGTGTGGCTGCCGCGGACGAAAGGTATGGCGATGAGGACCAGCTCCGCGCTGAAATCGGAGCAACGGACGATGCGGCAGCGTCGTCGGCCTGAGTCACGGAATGTGCGCTGGAAAACGCGGATGACGACCTGCCGAACTGTGCGCCTTCGATCAATATCTCCGGGGGCAGGGATTCGGCCGGCACGAGCATTTCCACGTTCATTATCATGCCGCCGGCCCCGACGGCAGGTTGCACGCCGCCGGTGACGATCACGCGGGAATCAAGAAAATCATCAAGACGCACGGTGGAACTTTGGAGCAGCAAAAACGTGCCGTCGTCCATAAGCAGACGGTGCGTTCCCTGCATATAGATATCTACACCGGCTTTTTGCAACACACCTTCTATGGAAGCGCTGCGCTTCGCAGAGGAGAGCTCTCCGCCGCCGGCAGCTGCCGGACTCTCGACCGGCTGGATTGGCGCGGATGCCGGCGGCGTCGCAATGCATGCTGTCACAAAGACAGCTAAAAGCGACGCGCCGATTGAAAAAAGAAAGCGCTTCATTTTCCGAGCATGGCGTCAATTGACGATTGGAAGGATGCAAATGGAACGGCGCCGGAGACTTCTTTGGTTTCCTCGGTGTCGTTGTTCACGATGAAGTTGCCGGGAGTTCCCTGGACGCCGGCTTCTATCCCACCCTGCATCTGATCCGCGATTTTTTTGGCGTGCTTGCCGCTGTCAATGCATTTCTGGAACTTTGAATCGTTCACTCCGATTTTTTTGGCGACATCCTTAAATCGCTCAGGAGTCGCTTTGGCGGCGTTTGCGGCTGTGGAATTGAAAATTTCATCATGATATTCCCAAAAGGCGTCATTGCCGCCCAGTTCCGCTGCACATTCGGAGGCTTCAGCCAGCTTCTGCGCGTTCTGGTGGAAACTAAGCGGGAAATGACGGTATACAACGTTCACCTTGCCTTTGTACGCTTCCAACACCTGCGCCATGGTCGGCGCGTGTCTCTTGCAGAATGGACATTCGAAATCCGAGTATTCGACGACGGTGATATTCGCATTCGGATCGCCGCGCAAGTGATCATCGTCCGTCACGGGCGGAACAGATTTGGCAGGAGCCGGCTGCGACGGCGGCGCTGCATCGGACGGCTTATTTACTTCAACTGCAACGCCTCTTGCGCCTCGGGCGCCTCCGGCAAGGGAATAACCCAGAACGAGACCTATCAGCAAACAGGAAACTGCGGCTCCTCCAAGGAGCCCGAGAACAAAACCGGACCATGTCGTGCGTTTGGAAAGCGAATCCAATAGAGAATTCATGGGACGCAGGGAATGAGATAAGAGCGCACAAAAAAGTGCCGACGCATGATAGCGCACGGCTTCATTCAGGGTGCAAATACTATTTGACTGAATCCAATTTTATTTTCGAATGGCGTATTCAGGCATTATTGCACGCGAGCATGCATATCAAGAGCGGGCTCCTGCGCCACAGATTCCTTTTCCCCGGCGGCCGCGTGCATTCGCAAAAGATCGGCGGCGCGCACGTTGGCCGGCACCGTAGCAAGAGTGCGTGCGTGCTCCCGCACCACCGATCGCGGAATCGTCTTATATCGCGAAAGCACGACGTCCCGCGACTCTATGCCATCGGAGCGCGTCACGTCCCGCACCCACGCTATCTCGCGCGACGAAAGTTTCCTTCCGTTCACACGGAACTCCTCCGGCGCGTTTTCGGCAAAGTATGGGCCGGTCATGCGGACAGTCCTGCCGTCGGGAGTGCCATAGATGTTCACGGTCGCTTCCGCATCTTCCACGTACGCCTGAATAAGAAGCGGGCTTGCCGTGTCGTTTATGAACCGCAGGTCCGGAGCGCTGCCGGGGAAAATAGTCGAGTCAATGCCGACGCCGTACTTTTCGTAATAATGCACGAACAGGCTGTGATTGCTTCGTTGCGTGACTGGGAATCCGGCATTCAGTATGCCGCGGTACAAAGTGGTTGCGACCTGGCACAGCCCGCCGCCGGCGACCGGCCGCAGAATGCCGCCGCCGAATATGCCGAGCGCCATCTCCCATTCCTTGATCGGGACATGCTTGAGAATGGCGTTGATGGAAAATTCCTGCCCGGGCTCCACCATCGAGTTGTGAATGTATTTGGTCAGGCCCTTGCGTATGTTGGCTTTGCGACCCTCTCCGGACCCTGCGAAATCCGATCTGCCGCTTGCCAGCAGAACAAGGTCGCCGAGCTCCTCCAGTGATTCGTTGTTGATGCGTCCCGGCGCGGCTCTAAGGCGCACGGCGATCGTCTCTTCCGTGTCGTTTTTCAGCGCTTCCGCGATTTTCTGCGCTGGATCATCTTCATATTCGTATCCGGATTTCGCCACGTTTCCGCTCTCCAGATTCCGTCTTCGTCGCGCGACGTGGAGAGCAGTACGGTTTCCTTTGGGAATATGACTCCGACGGTGTCCTCGTTCGATGTCTCAGCCGCGATGCGCGATTGATCAATGGAACTGCGCATGCCCATAGGCGAAATTTCGACTTGCAGGAAACGCTCGGCGCCGGCACGCCACGGTTCCAAAATTTTCCCGTCATCGGGGCTGAATTCCACTTGCACGTTGCGCGCAAGCAGCTCACGTTGTTCTTTGATTCCGCGCAACGCTTCGGAAACTCCCAGCTGGAAACCGTAGCGGCTGGCGATTCTGCCGATCAGCCGGCTGACCACGCGTTGCGTTTCCGCAGCCGGCTCCTGTGCCGCTTCATGATACGGCGTACCGGGCGGGATCAGTCGTGCCTGAAGCGAAGAGGCAACCTGGGACGAAATGATGGCGGCCGAGAGGGCCAATGCCAATGTAAGGAACGTGTAGGTGCGCATGGGTGTTGGTGTTATGCATATTATACAATATTTATATAATTTATCAAGTATCTAAATGAAATCCAGTATACTGCACGCCGATGTCGCGCCTTATCGCATTCGTGCTGGCCGAAGGTCCCGCCGCCCAAAATAGGGAACGGACGGTCGTGGTGAAGCCGCAGAAGAGCGCTCCAAAGTACTACGGCGAGGCCGCGCCCAAGCAGTGCATAATTGAGCGAGCAGGCAGCGTGACAGTCAAAAGTTATCCGCCGGATGTAATTCTTGCGGAAGTGAGTTGCGACGTTGAGGATGTGTTTTCCGCGGAAGCCTTTGCCATGCGCAATTCGATGATAGGTGAATGCAAACTGGCTCTTCAAAAACACCGCGCGAAACTGGAGATGAGCGAGGAGTACGCGCTTGCGGTCGTAAGCGGCTACGAAGGGCCGCCGGAGCAATTCCTGCGCAAAGGCGCCGCGATCGCAGGTTTTTTGAAGTCGGAAATAATTCCTTTGGACGAATCGGAAATCGCTTACACGCTTCAGACGCAGCTCAAATACGGCGATCAGGATATGGTGATAATTGACTGGGACGGCGCTTTCGTTTTCGAGCCGACCGGCGAGGCCGATGCCGTGCTCGAATTGCTTGAGCTGGCGAATCTCCAGTTGCTCAGATACCGCATGCTCGATGGCGATCTGGACAGCCGCCTTGTGCGTCTTGAGCATCTCATGCGAACCAAAGCCATGACGCGTTTCCTTTTTTGGAGCGGCGAGGTGACCCGGGCGTTCAAAGAAGTGATCGGCATACGCGCTTCCTCGATCATGGAATTCGACGCGATAGTGCGCGAGGTAAAGCTGATTGGAGACTGGTACTCCGCCAGGCTTTACGAGCTTGCAGCGAAAAAGCTGCGGCTGGAGGACTGGCGCAAGGCCATTCGGGAGAAGCTTCTTTCGCTGGAAGACATATACGGAATCGTTTCGCAGAACTTCAGCATCAGCAAGCAGTATTTTTTCGAATTCGCTCTCCAGGCCGGGTGGTTCACGCTGCTCGCGCTGGAGCTGTATCAGATTTTCAGATGATCATCAGAATTCGCAGCGAAATGGACGTCTGTTTGGAAGACAATGATTATTTGATAGTATTGCTTCCGTGGCCCGGTAGCTCAGTGGTAGAGCGCAGGCCTGAAGAGCCTGGCGTCGCCAGTTCGATTCTGGCCTGGGCCACCATTCGACTCGGCCCTGCGGGGCCTCGCTCACCATTCGACTCGGCCCTGCGGGGCCTCGCTCACCATTCGATCGCTACGCTCCTCATGGTTCTTCGTACTGGTTTAGAGTGCGTTTACCACAGGTGCGATCGAATGACCCTGAGCGGAGCGCTCGCAGCGCGGAGTCGAAGGGTCGTTGAACTGATTCATTGCGAGAGCTACCATCGTTTCGTGGGGCTGTAGCTCAGCTGATAGAGCGCTGCATTCGCATTGCAGAGGTCAGGGGTTTAAGTCCCCTCAGCTCCACCAATGACAACTTTGCACACTTTGATCGAGTTTGCTCACAATGAGCAACTGGGGCTTTTTTGATGCACTTTGAACGAGTCCGCACACTTTGTGCGACTTTGCACAATGGGTTCAAATCAATCTTGTTTAAATTTCTGGATTGCACATTCGTTCAGAATCACCACACTAGCTCTCTGAAAAGAAAACAGATACGATAGATACACCGAGTACCCCTTGTCACATGCTATCTACTTTTCGTCAGATGTGGATAAAATGCATTCTGGGATGGTTGATTTGCTTTGCAATCATTCTTGTCCCGTTACAGCCGTATTCCATTTTTATTGGCGGTTTCCCGCTAGGCGATGCTCATCCAATGATCGCGATACTCATGCCTTTCGCAGAAAAATTAGGTGTGCTTGGCAGTGCTATATATACCCTGATTTACAGTATCTCCTTCTTCGCTATTTGGAGACCAGATCTTCCTAACTGGATATTCGTTCAAGGTTTTGCTTATGCCGTTGTACTTGCTTTGGCCGCATTATTACTTAAGAAAAATAAAGTAAAAATCCTTGGTTATGTTCTTTATGCATTCATCGGATCAATTCTCTTCGACATTATTTATCGAGTTCCCGTCGGACCTCTTCAATATGGTCAACCCATACTTTCAGCACTCAAGGAACAAATGCCATACACATTTATGCGTGCGATAATAAATACCATCTATGCCCTTATTTTAAGTTTCCCTATATATCGTTGGATCGTGATGAATCCCCGTCTTGAAAGTGATGCAATTTTTCGGCGCAAGAAAAAATGATTCATTTGAGCATAGGACTTGCAATCTACTGACATAGAAGCGTCTTCGCTTGAACATTCTTTTTAAGGAGCTCTATGGTCTGCATACTATGGACGACTTTAGAAAGCAACTTCCTGAGAAATGGCGAAACTTTGACTTCACCAATGCCATAGGATTGCTGATCCTCATGAAGGAGATTCAGGAGCAAGAACCACTTGATGATCCAAATGTGATAAAGATCGACGAAGATGGAACGCGTTTGTACTAAAGAGCTGTTTTTAACTGATTTCAAAACACTGGCCCTCGCTATTGTCACCTTTTGGGGGATTTAGCGCATGAAAAGTTCAATATTGATCCCTACAGCTCATTGACGACCCCCAAGCTTTCATAGTGTAAGAATACTTTCCATCGTTGGAGTAGCTTTCAGAATATTTTTCACAAAATCCAAGGAATTCCTCAAGCAGATAAGCTTTTCTGATCGTTCAAGTGGATCCACTTTCCGAGGTCTGTCGAGTTCGAAATTGATCCCTACTGCTCCACCACACTTCTATGATCGTGGCCTCAGTCTGAGGAAATATACCCTTGACGGTGTTTTTCCACGGGAGATCAAGAAGGAATATGACGAGTGAGACATAGCTGACGGTTGCCGCCTCTCGCCTCCTTTCCCTATCGGAAACCGTCGAGAAGTGGCGACCACACGGATGCCGAAGATCTTCGATACGCTTCTATCCGTCCTCTCCTCGTCTTGCGAGGGGGACATGTGCCCTATTCATCAAAGGACGGCTGCCTCACACTTCGCAATGTCCTAACGGACAAGGTTGGTCACGAGGTCAGCCGCCGACGATGGACATGCGGATGATGAAGGAATGATACCACTCACCGCTGCCGTCGCCAGTTTTCGTTGGCGGTAGATGTCGAGATCGAATGCCATCTTCTTCTTCCACACCATATGGACGAAGGTGAGATTCTTGCGTGCCAAGGCCGTGATCACTTTATTGGCATGCTTGCGTTCCTTCATGAGCGCAGGATTTCCCATCGTTGGGAAGAAGAGCGGGATCGAAGACCTGAAAAAGTTCGAGATTGGTTCAGACAGCTCAATGTCAGAACTAATGTAAGTCATGGGGTGAAGATGTAAAATATGATACTCTGCACACATGTCTACCAAAATCGCTCTCTTTGAAGGAAAGACTATCCGCCGCCTCTGGGATGCGGAGGAGGAGCAATGGTACTTCTCCGTCACTGATGTTGTCGGGGTGTTGAGCGAAAGCAGGGATTCTCTCGCCTACTGGCGTAAGCTCAAAGAGCGGTTAAAGAAGGAAGGAAGTGAAACCGTGACAAAATGTCACGCATTGAAAATGCGGGCAGCAGACGGAAAAATGCGGCTCACGGACTGTGCCAACACCGAGATCATGCTCCGCATAATCCAGTCCGTCCCATCACCGAACGCAGAGCCATTCAAGCTATGGCTTGCGAGGGTCGGTCATGAACGCATCGAGGAGATGCACGATCCAGAACTCGGCATCAAACGCGCGCTGAACACGTTGCGTAAGAAAGGCTACAGCGATAACTGGATTAACCAGCGCCTGAAAAGTATCGAGGTGCGAAAACTGCTCACAGACGAGTGGGAGAAACGCGGTGTGAAGCAGGGAACTGAATTTGCGATGCTCACGGATGAAATTACCCTCGCTTGGGCGGGAATCACGACGAAGCAGTACAAGCAACTCAAGGGGCTCAAAAAGGAAAATCTCAGAGACAATATGACGAACCTTGAACTTGTTCTGAACATGCTGGCAGAGACGGCAACGACAGAGATTTCCCAGAAACGAGAACCGAAGACGTGGGATGAAAACCGACGGGTCGCGCGCGAAGGCGGAACGGTCGCAGGTAATGCCCGCAAAGAAATTGAAAGCAAAACAGGGAAGAAGGCGATCAGTTCGAAAAAGTTCGACCCGAAGGGTCCAACGCTATCAGATGGATAAGTTGTACTCTGCTATCGGTCGCCTGCCGCGTGTAAAAAACCAGATACTTTCACGCGTCTTTCATCGCTCTTTTCATCGTTATCCCACCACGGTTCAATGTCTTGAGCGGTCAGATCGGTAATTGAATGTGGCCGCACTACACCGCTTTTTCTCACTTGGAAATCATGCAGATGGGAATCCAACCAACCAAAAGAAAGTTGCATTGTTTCATGCAACTCACGAAACGTGGCATTGGCAGGAATGAGTACGCGACGCCAGACAGGAGGACTTGTGTTGTCCAGTGTTATTTTAAGCTGATAGATGTAATCACGGGTTCGCATATTCATTTGCAATAGGGTTATATTGGCTGCACAATATGAGACTTGCTGATAGAATTGCGGCATGAGGTACAAATATGACGCAAATCTTCAATGGCGTGAGGGCATCTCCAATAATCACACAATCGATCTTCGCATTAAGATGCAATTGGTCGAATTTCTCACTGGAAAAAACATAGCTGCTGCACTTGCAATGAATCAATCGAATATTCGTCGTGAGATCAAACGTGTCCTTGTTGAAGAAATTCTTCCAGAGATATTTAAAAATATTGGTGCCTCTCCGGTCGAATTGAAATATAATTTGAGTTCTAAAATTGAAGGCAGTGCTATGGCAGGGGAGAGTCGGACACCCCAAGGTATTGATGTGCAAATTCGAGATCAAACGCGTTTAATCATGGAAATTACGACAGATAGGCAAGTGACTGCCTTACAGGCACTAGCAGGAATCAGCCTCAACGTCGCTGATGGAATAACAAGCCACATAATGGCGCATCTCATGCATAAGTATTTAGGTGTAACAAATCACGACATCAGATTAAGTTCTTCTATGTCAGGCGGCAAACTCACAGAGGATTCGGCGCGGCATAAAGGGGATCCCGCAAACTAGACACGGCGCTGTTTCTTCGTGGACATCACTCCAAGAAATATGGCTGTGTCAAGCCAATAAATGTTTGACGAGAAACGGCGCCATGTCTGATTATGAAAAGCGCAATGAAAAAAAATTCCGTTTGAGCGTGTCCGCAAGCAGGAGTACAGTTTAACTCACTTTCCCCCGACGCCGTATGTCCAGATTATCGCTGGCAGCATTGAGCGCAGTCGCTCTGATCCTGTCAGGAATGTTCCTGTTCAGTTCCACCGGTTCTGCGGCGCCCAATTCGGTAAACGTGAACGGCAGGATTTATTATATTGTTGACGGAAATGATCCCAGGATGGATACGGGCGCCGAAGTCTGCGCGAGCGTGGGGAAAATCTGCAAGGAGTACGGCACGATCGCGACGAACGCCGTGTGCGCCAGGTTCCATCCGACTTCGCGCGCAATGTCGCTGTTGGACGGCAGCAGCGCCGAGTTCTTTTGCGACGGGGCGCCGCCGCAAACCGGAGTCTGCGGCAACCCGAACATGAAAAACGTCTGCGGAGTCTGTCCGAAGTGCAACCTCAACGAGGCCTCGACCTGCAACCAGCCTGTAGGAAGGCATTTCCGCGAAATGTACGTGGAATGTATGACTCCCAAGCTCAGGCGTTCGTCGTCGTCTAGCAGGCGCAGTTCAAGACGCAGCTCATCCTCCAGGCGAAGCTCATCCAGGCGTTCTTCCTCGTCTTCAAGTTCTTCACGTCGGAGTGTCATCTACACTCCTCCGACGAGGGGAGGCCAGTACGGGCCTCTTCCGTTGCCCAGGAGCACGTCCGGAGGTCAGGACCCGCGGATCGGTCAGCACCCGGGAAAAGTGATCTGCGAGTTCTATCAGATGACCAATCCCGGCGATTACGCGAAATCCAACAAGAAGCTCGTAACCTGCGCTGCGTACAAGGCGGCAGATCACTTTTGCACCATCGCAATGCAATCGCAGTACGCTCGCGCGGAACGCTGCGACGAGCACGGGATTATCATTTGCAGCAACCCCTGCAATCCGCCGACTTACCAGCTGCCGGTGCCGCGCTGCGCCGCGGACAACGATCGTCCGCGCGGCGTCAACGCGCCTCCGATCAATTTCTGCGGGCAGGCGCAATCGGGAGCGACGTCGGCTGCCTCCAAAAAGAAAGCCGGCGAA
This sequence comes from Candidatus Peregrinibacteria bacterium, assembly GCA_016186175.1. Classification (GTDB taxonomy): domain Bacteria; phylum Patescibacteriota; class Gracilibacteria; order Peribacterales; family Peribacteraceae; genus JABFSS01. The sequence continues at coordinate 40,795 of JACPMB010000004.1, read as the reverse complement.
CTGTGCGCGCACGGCGGCGAATGCATGACGGGGCACTGCCTCGGAGTCGTGCCGGGCAGAGAATACAGGTGCTCGTGTCACCAGACGCAGTACAGAACCTACGGGTGTTGAACCTCACCCTCTCCGTGCCTGTCCGCCGTAGCTTTAGCGAAGGCGGAGACGACGGAGAGGGGCTGGGGGTGAGGGATTATAAGTGATGTCAGATGTGCGTATCCACTTTCACGCTTCCGATAAACACAGGCGCATCCGTGTCGCCTTTAAGACGCCGGATTGCCTTCAGGAGCCCTATGCGATCAAGAACATCGCGGAATCTGCGCACGGCTCCGGCATTGCCGAAATCTGTCATCATGGTGAATTGTTCCAGCCGCTTGCCGGAGATTCGGATTGAACCGTCCTGCGCTTTTTCGATCCGGTATGCCCCCATGCGATCGGCCCGCAAATGAGGACGGAGAACCGGGATTTCCGCTCGCGCGGTTTTTTCCTGTTCCGCCACGGTCTTTGCGCGGTTCTTCCGCTCATCCAGTACGACGCCGAGAAGTTTTTTTGCCAGTTGTGCGGTGTTCCTGCCCGTCGCGCAAGAGATGCTCAGAAATATTTCTATGCCTTGATTTCGAATTGAGTTTTCCATGGCTGCGGTTTCGTGCGCCACAAGATCGCTCTTGTTCAGAACGACGATCTCGCGTTTGCCTGCCAGGGCGGGGGAGTAGGCAGCCAGCTCCTTTCTGATCGCGGCATAGTCTTCAATAAGCAATCTGGCATCCGGTTTTTGCTCTGTCCGCAGGGCTCTTCCGATATCCAGAAGATGCAGTAGGGCGCCGCACCGCTCGATGTGCCGCAGAAATTCGTGTCCAAGGCCTTTTCCTTCGCTCGAGCCTTCGATCAATCCCGGTATGTCGCACACGACGTACTTGCGGTCGTCAACGCGGACTACTCCGAGATTCGGCGTAAGAGTCGTGAACGGGTAATCGGCGATCTTCGGCCGCGCAGCGCTGATCACGGAAATGAGCGATGATTTGCCCACGCTCGGGTAGCCGATGATGCCGACGTCGGCGACCAGTTTAAGGTCGAGCTTTATTGTTTTAGTTTCGCCCGGCTCGCCAAGCTCCGCGAAATCAGGCGCCTGGCGCGTGGAACTTTTGAAGTGCGCGTTGCCGTAGCCGCCGCGGCCGCCACTGGCTGCCAGTATAGTGTCGCCGTCCGATTCCAGATCGCCCAGCGGAATGTGTTTTCCGGTTGCCGCGTCAATGACTGATACTGCGGTTCCTGGCGGAACCTTAAGACACATATCCCTGCCGTCCCTGCCGTTGCAATTCTTGCCGAGGCCGAACCCACCGCGTTCCGCCTCAAACTTCTTGCGTGACGCGAAGTCGCTGAGCGTATCCGCATTTTCGTCGGCGGCTACGTACACGTCACCTCCGCGGCCGCCGTCGCCGCCGTTCGGGCCGCCTTTGGGGATGTATTTTTCCCTGCGGAAGCCGACGCATCCGCGGCCGCCATGCCCGCCTTTTACGGTGATAACAGCCTCATCCAAGAACATAATGCAATCATACATTGACGAAAGCAGATTGGCACTCTAAAATTGCGAGTGATAATTCTTAAACTATGTCTAAAATTATCGGAATTGATCTGGGCACCACGAATTCCTGCATGGCCGTCATCGAGGGCGGAGAACCCGCGGTTATACCGAACGCGGAAGGCAATCGCACCACGCCGTCCGTCGTGGCTTTTAAGGACGCAGAGATCCTAGTGGGGGTCGCCGCAAAGCGCCAGGCTGTGACGAATCCAAAGCGCACGGTTTTCTCCGCAAAGCGCTTTATTGGAAGGCGGCTCAGCGAAGTAAAGCAGGAAGCGGCTGGAATGCCGTTCGAGGTAAAGGAGAGCGGCGAAGGGCGCGCGGCGATATCCATAGGCGGCAAGCTGATGCTTCCGCAGGAAGTGAGCGCGAAGATCCTCCAAAAACTCAAGGCCGACGCCGAAAAATTCCTGGGCTCCGAGGTTACCAAAGCGGTGATCACAGTCCCGGCATACTTCGATGATTCCCAGAGGCAGGCAACCAAGGAGGCTGGTCAGATCGCGGGGCTCGAGGTCGTGCGAATCATAAACGAACCGACGGCCGCTGCCCTGGCATACGGTCTGGATAAAGGCAAGAACCAGAAAATCATAGTCTACGATCTTGGCGGGGGAACATTCGACGTCTCGGTGCTGGAGCTCGGCGACGGCGTTTTTGAAGTGGTATCCACGAATGGAGACACGCATCTGGGCGGCGACGATTTCGACCAGGTAATCATTGATTGGATATTGCAGGAGTTCAAAAAGGATCAGGGGGTTGATCTTGGAAAGGATACGATAGCGCTGCAGCGGCTAAAGGAGGCGGCGGAAAAAGCGAAGATCGAACTGAGCTCGGCCGCAGAAACGGAAATCAGCCTTCCGTTCATCACCGCGGATGCGTCTGGCCCCAAGCATCTGACGATGAAGCTGAGCCGCGCGAAGCTCGAAGGGCTCGTAAATCACCTGATAGAGAAAACATCGAAGCCGTGCCAGGCCGCCCTGGCGGACGCCAAAATTTCCATTAAGGACATTGACGAAGTCGTTCTCGTAGGCGGCATGACGCGTATGCCGGCGGTTATTGATAAAGTCAAAAAACTCTTCGGAAAGGATCCCCATCAGGGGGTGAACCCCGACGAAGTGGTTGCTGTTGGAGCAGCGATACAGGCCGGCATCCTCGGCGGCGATATCCACAAGGACATCGTGCTGATTGACGTTACTCCCCTCAGCATGGGCATCGAAACGCTTGGAGGAGTGGCAACCAAGCTGATCGAGCGCAACAGCAAGATTCCGACGAGCAAGTCCCAGATTTTCTCGACTGCCGCGGACAGCCAAACCTCGGTGGAAATACACGTGGTTCAGGGAGAGCGCGAGATGGCGAAGGACAACAAGTCGCTCGGGCGCTTTATACTGGACGGCATTCTGGCGGCTCCGCGCGGCATGCCGCAGATCGAAGTGAGCTTCGACATGGATACCAACGGCATACTTAGCGTCCGCGCGAAGGACAAAGGAACAGGAAAAGAGCAGCACATCACGATCCAGGGTTCCACGGGCCTGAACAAGGACGAAGTGGAAAAAATGCGAAAGGACGCGGAGCTGCACGCGGACGAGGACAAAAAGAAGCGCGAGGCGGTGGACGCGCGCAACCAGGCGGACTCCCTTATTTTCACGACAGAAAAGCAGATGCGCGAGTATGACGCGAAAATTTCGGATGATGTGAAGAAGCAGGTGAATGGGAAGATTAATGACCTTAAGGATCTTCTGAAAAAAGAAGACGCATCGGCGGAGGAGCTAAAACATGCGACAGAAGAGCTTGGAACGGCGGCGCAGGAGATCGGCAAAATTATCTACGAGGACGCGGCAGCGAAAAACCAGAACAAGAGTGACGCCTCGCAGAAAAGCAAAGACGACGTAAAGGAGGCTGAGGTTGTTGAGGAGAGAGACGAGAAACAGTGACCTACTTCTCCTCTACAGTGCGAGGATTTAGTATGTACTCACTGCCGCTTGGCGACGAATGTCGCGAGTTCCACCAAGCGATTGCTGTAGCCCCACTCGTTGTCGTACCATCCGAAAACTTTCGCGAGATTACCTCCAGTGACCTGGGTCAAAGCCGAGTCAATGATGCAGCTTCTTGCATCGCCGACGTAGTCCTGCAGGACAAGAGGCCGCTTTTCGACGCCCAGTATTCCTTTCATTGATCCGCTGGCCGCTTTTTCAAAAGCTGCATTGATCTCTTCGGCTGTCGTTTTCTTTTGCGTCACGACAGTCAAATCCGTGATGCTGCCGGTGGGAGTCGGGACCCGGACTGCGACTCCGTTGAGCTTTCCGCTCAGAGTGGGGATCACCAGACCGATCGCCTTGGCGGCTCCCGTGCCGGTGGGGACCATGTTCATAGCGGCCGCGCGGGCTCTGCGCAAATCCTTATGCGGCAGGTCGAGCAGATTCTGGTCGTTGGTATAGCTGTGAATCGTCGTCATCGTGCCGCATTGGATTCCAAAGGCGTCGTCAAGAACCTTCGCCATAGGCGCAAGGCAATTGGTGGTGCATGACGCGTTCGAAACGACATGCATCGTTTTGGGATCGTATGACTCGTGATTTACTCCCATGCAGAACGTGCCGTCGGCGCCGTCCTTGCACGGCGCCGAAATGATCACCTTCTTCGCGCCCGCTTTGAGATGCAGCGACGCGTCGTCGCGCTTCGTGAACCGCCCGGTGCACTCCAGCACCACGTCAACTTTCAGTTCCTTGTGCGGAAGCGTGTAGGGGTCCTTGCTCGCGGCGATCCTGATCTTTCCTTTGCCAGTCGCCAACATTCCGTCCTTAAAACACGCTCCGCCACATTCGAAATGGCGGTATGTGGAATCGAACTCGAACAAATGCGCCAGAGTTTCGCCATCGGTAAGATCGTTGATAAGCACGACGTTCACTTCCGGGTGGCTTGTCATAATTATGCGAAGGGCCTGCCGCCCGATGCGTCCGAATCCGTTTATGGCGAGGTTCATGGAAAAAGAGGAATGTCGCCGCCATTCTGCCTATTTGTCGGCTGCCGCGCCAGTCTCGATATGTCTCGCCGCGAGCCTAATGGTTGCTCCCGGCGTAGGCCTTAATGAGCAGCAGCGTGTCCTCCTCCATAAGCGGCGACTCGCAGACGCAGACGCCGCCGATCTCGCGCTCTCTTAGTACTTTCACGAAGTCCCGCCATCGTGCGTCGCTTTCGCGCAGTGGGAGGTGATGTTTCTCTCCGCGCGGACCGTAAGCGATTCCCGAGTAGTGCAGATGCATGACATTCAGTGACTTCCGGCCCAGTTCCTTCTCGTACAAATCGAACATTGCGTTCCATTCCTCAGGCGAGTTCAACGCTCCGTTGCATCGTGCATGCAAATGCGCGGGATCAATGACCGGATATTGACCGAACTCCCTGCTGATCTGCAGGACCTCCTCCAGCGTACCGAACTGCGTTGGCTTTCCCATGGTCTCGATCCCAAGGTTGACGTGAGGGAAGAGCTTTTTCTTCTGCTTCAGTATGTCTTCCATAGAGCGCCGCACATTGTCAAATACTTTCTGAGGCGGCTGGCCGAGATTGAACGCGGCGTGCACGCAGACGGATCGTGCGCCGGCGACCTCGCCCATGGCCAGCGCGGAGATGACGCGCTCCTTGCTTGCAGCTAGCTTTCCGGGATCGGAAGAGTTGAGGTTGATGTAGTACGGCGCATGGATGGTGAGGGAAATCCCGAGCGCTTCCGCCGTTTCGCGAATCGCTTCTATGTGTTGCAGATTTTTTGGCACGTTTTGCACCCACTCGATCTCCATAGCCGTGATACCCAGCGCGCTTGTCTGCCTTAAACCCTCAATCGTGCCGCAGGGCTTTGGAGTCGAACGTGGGACGCCTGCAACGGCGAAGCGGAGTTCGGACATTGCGTGAAGTATACGGTATTCTTTTAGCGTGCCGCCGTCCAAAGACATCATCGCCCGCACGCTGGCATCCTCTCACGGAGAACGAGCCTACAAGATAGTGGAGAAGCTCACCGAAGCAGGCTTCGACACTTGGTGGGTTGGCGGATGCGTGCGCGATATGCTCCAGGAGCGCGTGCCAATGGACATAGACATCGCCACCGAAGCGCTTCCGGAGCAGGTTGGCAGGCTATTCAGGCGCTCGAAAGAGGAGGGGGGCAGATTCGGCGGAGTTCGCGTTCTTCTTGGCGACGACGTTTTTGAAATCACCACATTCCGCGAAGACGACGAAGCGAGCGATGGACGCCATCCGGAGGCCGTGGCCTTCGGAACGCGCCGGCAGGACGCCGGCCGCCGCGACTTCACGGTGAACGCCATGTACTTCCATCCGATCAGTCTGGAATTTTTCGATCCGTGCGGCGGGGAGGCGGATTTAAAAGAAAGACTGATCCGCTTGATCGGCGACCCGGCCGTACGGATAAAACATGACGCGCTGCGCATATTGCGCGCCGTGCGCTTCCGCGCAAGGCTGAGCGGACAATACCATCCGGAAACTTACTCGGCGCTGCGGGAGCAGGCGGATATGATAAGCGTCCTTTCCGGAAGCAGACTGCTTGAGGAAACGGAAAAGATGCTCTCCGGGCCGAACTCCGACAGGGCGTTTGAGGATCTATGGGAACTCGGCGTCCTTAATCGTTATCTGCCGGAACTGCACGAGTGCAAGGGCGTTCCGCAGCCTGCGGATTATCATAAGGAAGGGGACGTGTGGGACCACACGATGCAGGTGCTCCGCAGCTTTCGCGAGGATGACACCGCGGACACGCGCATTGCGGCGTTGTTTCACGATTGCGGCAAGGTGAGAACGTTCAGCCTTAAGGAGCGGATACGCTTTGACCATCACGCGACGATTTCCGCCGACCTGGCGTCCAAAGCTCTGCAGAGGCTGCAATGCCCGCGCAGGAGGATCGAGAAAATTGACTGGCTGGTGCGGCATCACATGTCAATGACCTTTTTGGAGATGCCAGGTGAGAGAAAATCGCACTGGTACTTCCATCCGTGGTTTTCCGAGCTGCTGCAGCTCTTCTGGCTCGACATCGCGGGCACCACGCCGGCGAATTTCGATCTGTACGACGGGATCATCAGAGATTATCACGCATTTCTCGATGCGCACCCGCGCCCCAAAAAGCCTCTTATTTCCGGCAGTGAAGTAATGGAAATACTGGGGATTGGGCCGGGCGAAAAAGTCGGGGAAATCCTCAAACAGCTGCACGAAGCGCAGATCAATGGAGCGGTGACGACGAAAAAGGAGGCGAAGGATTTTTTGCGTGGAAGACATTAATTTGCATCGCGCGTGGTACACGCGTCATTTAACTTCATCTAACTGTCGCGGGGCGAGCGTCTGGAGTTTCTCGAAGAGGCGTTCGGCATCGCGCATGCGTCCAAGCTCATTGAGCCGCTTGATCAGCCACAGGAACGGCTTGATGTCGGATGCTGTCGCGACTTGCTGCGGGCCGAACGCATCCACAATCGCAATGTAGAGCTTCTCCGCCTCGGCGCGATTGCCTTCCTTGTTCTCCAGTGCGGCAAGATTGAAATAGGCATGAACCGAATGCGGATCGAGCTCCATGGCGCGCTTGTAATGCTCCCGCGCTTCGGCGTGATTCCCGACAAGCTGCAGCTCCAGCCCGAGATTCGTCCGGGCCATCACGGAATCGGGATACGTGCGCAGGACGTTGCGATAAAGAGCTTCGGCGCTGCTCCAGACTTTTCCCTGCGCCCATGTTGCGGGAAGCAATGCGGCGATGGCGGCGGCGCAAAGGACTGGAAAAACCGCGCCAGCCAATTTCCGGCCAATCGAATCCTTAAGGCGAGCTGCCAGCAGTCCGATGACCGCGAAAAAGCCGATTGACGCCAGATACACGTAGCGGTCCGAAGCGAAATAGAGGAAACCGTTCTTCCAGAATGTCGTGAAACTCGGAGCAAGAAGCAGGAAGTATGTTCCTATGCCGAAAGAGATCATGCGGTTCCTGCCGCGTAAGCAGAACAGCGCGGCCGCCGCCAATGCCGCGATTATCCCAAATGACCACGCGAATTCCGCCGTCAGATCATGCGGCCGGCCGGCATACGGATAGATCACGGAAAGTCCGGACGGCCAAAAAAACTGCCGCAGATAGAAGACGGCGCTCTTGGCAGGAAGGAGCGCATTCAGAAGCGTACCGGAAGACCCCAGCACCCGCGCTTTGCCGATTGTCGCGATTACAGCGAAAATTATCGCAAAAAGAACGTACGGCAATTTCTCGGAGAACATTCGCGCATCGAGCCGCCGTTTTTGCAGCCAGTCAATCGCGAGCAGCCAAGCTGGCAGCGTGATAACCGATACTTTGGAAAGAAGCCCCAATGCGAAGAGCGCGACGCTCCATCCATGCGTTCTGCCTGAATCGTTCTCGCGATACCGGAGATAAACGTGCACGGAAAGCAGGAAAAACATGCCGGACAGGAGGTCCTTGCGGCCGGCCGCCCACAACACCGCCTCGGTTTGGATCGGATGTATAGCGAACAGCGTCGCGGCGACCGCGGAGGCAACGAGGCTGCCGGAAAGCCTGCGCAGAATCAGGAACGCCAGAACGGCGTTGACGCAATGCAGGAGCAGATTCACCAGGTGGAATGCGGCTGGATTCATTCCGAACAGAGCGGCATTAATCTGCCAGCTCAGGAAGGTCAGGGGGATGTATAGCTGCGGATCGTAACTGGTGAAAACATGAATTATGTTTTTCCACGTAACGTTTTGCACGGCGGGGTTCGCGTAGATCAGATAGTTGTCATCGAGCGACACGAACGCGTTGCCGACATTCGGCACGAAGGCCGCAAGAGTCAGCAGGACTATCGCGACTGAGACATGATTTGCCGTAAGGCGCCGCAACATACATACGAGTATATAAGGAAAAACGGAACGGGAAGCGGACGTGGCGCTGTGATACGATGAAGCCGCCTGCTCCAATGCGTATCAGTTGTGCGGGCCAGTAGCTCCCACCTTCGCCTCCGGGCTACGGTGGGCAAGCAGTTGGTTAGCTCCTTTTGCACTCGTTGATCTTGTACGGGCCAGTAGCTCAGTTGGTTAGAGTTCCGGACTTATAAACCGGCGGTCGGTGGTTCAAATCCACCCTGGCCCACCAATCACGAAATCCGCGCGAATGCGCGAGCACGCGCCAGCCGATCGCGGCTTCCCACTGCACCGCGTTCCCTTCCAAAACAAAGTTCGTTCCGATGCGTTTCAGGAATGTTGGAAATTCCGCGTAATTTTCCGTCGAGAGCAATTTCTTGGCTTCCTTACTGCATACAATCATCTCTCGCATGGGTTCGAGCCAATTGCTGCCGTTCTGTTCAGCGTCCTTGATGTCCTGATTGAGCGAAACCCTACGAGCCACCAGCACGTTCTTCCGCGCAAAATATTCTCCGGTGTCGAGCGCTCCTTCCAGCCGCAGATCGAGGAGAGTATCGAGCTTCTGATCGATGTCCTTCCGCTCATCTTCAAGGCGCTGAACAGTTGCCCGATGGTCTGACTGTCCTTCGATTTCCTCTTTGTCGAGTTCTTTGAGCATGTTGTCCGCCCACTCATCGGGCAGTGAGACTCGTTCGACGATTTTGCGCACTTCCTCAAGCATCCCTTCCTCACGCACATATTTACGCTGATCGCAGGGGCCGCGCTTGTGCGTACAGCGGTAGTAGTGATGGCCTTTCTGGATTTCCGCAGTTATCGCGCAAGTGCAAGTCGCACAGTGCAAGAAGCCCGTGAACGGGAGATCATGTTTCCTCCTGCGTTTCGGCTTGCTTTTGCTGTGCATGACTTCCTGCGCCTCGTCGAACAGTCTCTTGCTCACGATTGGCTCGAACGCGCCGGGGAACAGCTCCCCGTTCATGCTGATAACACCGTAGTACGCATGGTGCTTGAGCATCTTCTGGACATTGGACACCGGCAAGACCTTGCCTTTCCGTGTGCGTAAACCGAGGCGAGTGAGTTCGTTCCCGAGTGAGAGAAGCGTATGAACACCGGTGGCATAGAGTTCAAATGCCTTGCGAACGATGGACGCTTTCTCGGGGTCCGGCTCGATGTTCCGCTTCTCTCGGTTGTTGACAAAGCCAAGCGGAGCAGGCCACGTCCACTCGCCTCGGCGCACTTTCTCGCGCATGCCTCGCTTCACGTTCTCGGCAAGGTTGTCCACGTAGTACTTGGACTGGCCGAATGCGATGGAGAGCATGAATTTCCCCTGCGGTGTCGGCTCAAACCAGAACGTGGGAAATTTCAGCGTTTTGAGCTTGCCAGTGTCCAGAAGATGCATGATCTGTCCTCCATCCACGCTATTCCTGGCGAGCCTGTCGGGATGCCATGCGAGGATGCCATCGGCTCCTCCTTTCTCGATAATTTCCAACATTCTGGCGAACTCGGTTCGCCCGGGCTCTTTTGCGGTTTTGGCCTCGCGGAGCGAGGCGACGATTTCCAACTGTTCTTTTGCGGCATAATCGCGCAGCTCCTTAAGCTGCGCGTCGATCGAGAGAATCTGGCGATCATCCTGTTCTGTGGATTTGCGGCAGTAAGCAATGACTTTCATGGTCGCAGGGTACCAGAAAAGCCCGCCGCTGGCGTACGGAAGGGAACGCGGTGCAGTGGGAAGCCGCGATCGGCTGGCGCGTGCTCGCGCATTCGCGCGGATTTCGTGATTGGTGGAGCGCTTTCGAAAAAATCCGAACTGATTTTCGCGTAAACTGGCGCGGCGGCTGAAAAACCTTCGGGCTTGGGCAGCCGCCGCGCCTGCCGGACATTGCAGCAAAACCGCAAAAGAGCCCGATTGAAAACGATCGGAACGAACTTTGTTTCCGCCAGCGGCGGGTTTTTCTGATTACTATAAAGTACAATGCATTCATGTGTTCTATAGAAAACAAGGGTACAAAAATGTTCTTCGGAATTTATTTCTTACCACCAATACTTTTTTATCTTTTTCTTGTTCCACAGCATGTAGGAACAAGATACGTAGTAGATCATCGCTGTGGCGGAAGATTGTTTGTAACTGCTTCCCGGCTCAATGAGAATGTTGCTCCCGTTGGGAGAGTTTACGATGGCGATGATTGTGTCGGTCAAAAATATATTGATTCGGATAGAGATCTTACGAGAAATTTCGGAGAAATTATTGGTAAATTAAACCCATTGTTAAAATACAAAGTCTGTTTTGATCGGCGGACTTCTATTGATAACGGGAGGAATGTTGAAAATGACGTGAAGGAGATCATATTAGAGGAACATAACAAATTACCTTCAAAACTACGGATTGAGGCTGATTCGAGGAAAGGTTTTGAAGTTTTTCAAGGCGCATGTGAGGAGATACCTGATTGGGCACAGGGGCGCCTGAGATTAATGCCTCTTTTGATCGAGGAAAAAATGGACAAAGAACTTTTTGAGCAACTCAAAATGGATAAATTACTTGTGCCATCGTTAGAAGATCCTTCTATTTACGAGAATGAGGTTTTTATTGAAGACACAACCATAACTGTGAAACCAAAGTTAATACAACTCTACGTCTTTCTGGGCATTTTAATAGGTTGGGTGTTCATCGTATTTCAAGTGGTCAATCCTCTCATCAAAGAATATCACTTACTGACTGGAAATAGATAAATTGCCATAAAAATCACATATGAAATCCAATGAATCCTCTCTGTTGGAGTTGCTAAGAAAACATAGGGATTTTTTTCCTGTCCTTTTCAATACGCTCTCCTCTCAGATGAGAAATATCAATTACTGCGCCATGGTTTATGAAAACGTCATAAAACTTTTTGAAATCGCCTCCCCAATAAATCATTGCACAAGCCATCGGCGCACCCTTGCCAGAATCTTGTCCATTTTCGAGAAATCGCAGTCTTGTATCGTAGAGGAAGCAAATGCCATGTGCTTTGGTAAATACAAAACTCTTCCAGTGTGATGTATTTGCAGCAACGGGGACGAGTGCCAAGACTTGGGAGCCATGATCCTCATATGCAGATGCACAGCGAGCAAGCCAGTCTTTTATTCTCGTTCCTCTTTCCCTATCTGAACCATATGGAGGATTCACGTAGATTGTCGGGAAATCCCAGCTGTCTCTTAGGCCATCCTTTTCCGGTAGCATGTACTCGGTTGCGGCATTTACAATTGAATGCGTGTTAGAGCACGGATCCAAATCTATTTTTCCTCCAAAAACTTTTTTCACAGCATCAACGTACTTTTTCGGAGTACACCAGTCTTGGCTCAGAGTATTGACGGCACGGCCAGCAGTCATGACTTAAAGGTTGTAATGGGCAGATTAAATATGCCTTTCCAGTCTTTTGTTCTGAGTTCCTGCAGCTCCTTTTTTAGGGTAGCAATCGATTTCTCCTCAGGAGAAATGATATTAAACCAACCCTCAATTTTTCCGAGATTCTTTTTAAAATATGTGAGCAGAATTGCATCCGCATCAATATTCATTTGAACCTTTGTAAATTGGTTTTTCCTCTTTCCATTTTTGTAACTTGAAAGAAATGTATCACGAATCAATTGGTATTCTTTCGATGGCTTCAATAGTAAGTTCTCGATGAATTCCGCTAAACCGTCATCGGTTAAAAAGAGGAGCCAGTCATATGACTGTGCAAGCACCCTCAATTCCTTGTTTTGATTGCCTGATGTAAACCAGTTTCCATGATTGCTAACAACACCAACAGTGAGAATAAACCTTCTCAACAATTCTTTGTCATTTGAGCTGATGATCTTCTCCATTAGATCTACATATGGCTCAACGATGTATGAGCCATCGCTGCGATAAATGATGCCGTATTTTTCACCGGATTCAGTCCTGATTTTTTGGAGTGAGGATGCTGTTTTTGCGACATAGGCTCCCTGTTTTGCTTTCTCTATGGTCTGCGGCCCCTTTTTCATCCCATCCTCAACACCAACTCGTTTACATTCAAACATCGCATACGGCTTGCGAGCCTGTTCAAAAATTTCAAGGATAATGTTTCTGCCCTTTTCTTCCTTAACGCTGCAAAGCAAAAAGGAATTTGTTGATGTGGCAAAGGTACAAGCATTGCGCAGAACCCCATTATTGAGCAGATAATTATTCTTTCTCTCAAAACCAGTGAGGTCGTAACCAGCATCCTCCAGAGCCTTCATTACGATATTTGACGAAATCGGTTTTGTTTTTTTTGAAATTGAGATATTTACGCTACTCATCACTGGATGCAGTGAGTACTCAACATTGTGCGTAATTTCAGGATTCCCGTACTCTTCGAGCCCCCTCTCAATTGAGATGTAATTGTTGAGACCCCATGTCTTTAAAAGGTAGTAAGTAATGATTTCTACCAATGTGCCAAGTGCCCTGCCAGATGCCTTTTTTGCATCTTTCGTGTGAGAAAAAACTTTACTCGCCAGTGTCTTCTGGAGCTTGTCTACAGAGTGATAAGCCATGCGCTAATGGTACCAGAATACTTGCTATGTTGAACACCAAAATCTTTCGCTCATGCTCTCAATAAGGAGCGGCCGCAAAAGAACAGTTGGAAATCGTCCTGCGATGTCCGGCAGGCGCGGCGGCTGCCCAAGCCCGAAGGTTTTTCAGCCGCCGCGCCAGTTTACGCGAAAATCAGTTCGGATTTTTTCGAAAGCGCTCCACCAAACAAAACGCGAAATCACGCGGAATGAATACTTTAAAAATCCGTTTGAGTAGATTAGGACTTGGAACGCGGTCCGGCCGAAGGCTTCTTTGCAGCGGTTTCCTCCTTAACAACGCTCACTTGCAGCGGAAAACTCTGTCCGCCGAGCTTGACCTGCACCGTGAAATTGCCGGGGGTTTTGATGATTTCTCCAATATGTATTTTATCGGGCGGAACGGAGATGCTGTGCTCTTCCACAAGTGCCGCAGATACCTGTTCCGCGGTGATAGCCGCATAAAGCTTGCCGGTCTTTGTCGCCTTGCGCGCGAAATGCACCACCTTGCCCGCGAGCATGACAGCCGCCTCGAGATGGAGTTTGCGTTCGTGTTCTTTTTCCTCCGCGCGGCGCTTGATCTCTTCGGCGTAGCGTTTGCGCACCGTTGGCGTGGCTACAAGCGCTTTTCTCCCGGGGAGCAGATGATTGAGAGCAAAGCCGTCCTTTACAACGATGATGTCGTTGCGCTTGCCGACGCCGTTGATGTCTTCCAGTAGCAGGAGTTCCATCGTCGCTGTGGGAGGTATCGCATAGGCTCGGTAGAGCCGAAAAAGTCTACTCGCCGCCGTTTTTGCCGTCAATGCTCCTGCGTCGTTCCGTTTAAGATATTCGAAATCTGCCGCTGCATATTTGCGGGTTTGGCTTGCATTTGTTCCTCATTCATAGTCTTCGGTATTTCATTGCAACAATGATGGAAGCCATCGAAAGAACGAGCCCCACGAAACACCCGGTTTGAATACGCGTTCGCGTTTGACATACCATTTGTGCAGCGTCAAAAAGCGGTCACTGTGGAGAGACAGAGAGCCTAACTCTATCCCGAAAATGTCTTTGTTATGGGCGAAGATGTATTGCGGCGAATAAAGAAAAATGGCCGGAGCGTCAGTTTTTAGAATTTCCCGCAGATGACTGAGTGATGCTTGCCGCTCTTTCTCATCAGTGGTTCTGCGAATAGTTTCAAGTTCGGCGTCGGCTTTGAACGAAACGTATTGTGAAAGATTGTAAGCGTCCTGCCGAAGGTCTTTATTCTGCCCCGTTAGTTTTTGTATGGAACTGCTGTGCCAGTACGGATAACTGTCGAGATTATCCAGGAGCGACTGGCCGAAGAGGAGTATGTCGTAGTCGCGGCGCAACAGACGGTCCTGGAATTCCTGGGGCGAGGAAGCCACTTCCACTTTGACGCGCGCGCCGAGCGAAAGCCATTGTCGCGCAATTTCGTTTGCCACTATGCGATAGGATTCCGGGGCGTCACTCGTGAGCAGCCGCAACTCCAGCGAAGCCCCTTTTTCGTTGACGCGCACGGACGCCGGATCAGCCTTATTCCGCATGCGCAGCATGCCGGCGTCAAGCGCCAGATCGCCGATGGAGATTTTCTGATCGCCTTCCTGCGATCCGTCTTTGGTCGCACGGTAGAGGCGCGCGAGCCGCCGCTCTCCGTATGCGCGATCGAACTCCGAGTGGTCTTTTGCGACGAACACATAAAATGAATCGAGGATGCGTTTTTTGCCGTCCGTCACTTTCACAAGATTGTCTCCGTAAAACAGCGCGCCGGTTCCGCTGAGAAACGGCATCTGCACCATCCATGATCCGGAACCGGCAGGACCCGGCCGCAGAGCGACTCCGTTCACGCTCGCAAGGCGCAACGCCGGAACGTACGCGCCCGTGATTGTCAGCGATCCTCCTTCCTCAAAAAGAACGACCGGCGGCGGATGAATCAGTCCGGCGTCATTGGCGTCCTCCAACTCGAGCACGCGCTGCAGCCGCACGCGCTCGGGGAGATTCCAGCGCGAAGCGAGCAGCGCGCCTTGGGCAGCGTCAGAATCGAACTTGTAGTGCCAGTCGCCCGCGTCGAGCTCGAGCAGGGGAGTATCAATTATCAGGGATTCATGTATCGCGTCCGCAA
This sequence comes from Candidatus Peregrinibacteria bacterium, assembly GCA_016186175.1. Taxonomy (GTDB): domain Bacteria; phylum Patescibacteriota; class Gracilibacteria; order Peribacterales; family Peribacteraceae; genus JABFSS01. The sequence goes on along the minus strand of JACPMB010000004.1, from coordinate 25,700 downwards.
TCGCCCGTTTATCCGTGCCTTGCTGAAGACCGATGCGCAGCTTGACATCCTGGAGCGCAGGACGATCCAGGTTAAAGAAGAGCGCGACGTATTGCGGCAGGGTATATTTTAGCGTCGTAAAGCGTTTTGCAATGATCGGCTGGCCGTCGTCGTTGCGCGGAACGAGACGTACGCCATCGAGATGCCTCAAGTCCAGCAGGAGCGACGAATAGTCTGCGAAAATGCGGAAGACTATGCCGTCTAGCTTGTGAACCGGAGGAATCGCGCGCGGAAACCGTTCGAGCGTTACTTCGGTGCTCATATCGGTGCGGACGACGGACTTAACCCTGTACGGTCCGGCTCCCACTGGCGAGAAGCCGAAGTCCGACGCCTGATCGAGATTTGAGGCCGGAATCCCGTCGAACGAAACTTGAGGGAGGAGGCCGAGTGTCAAATTGCTGGGGAAGTAGCTGTAGGGTTTGTCCAAAGTGAATCTGACTGTCCGGTCATCAACTTTGTCTATTCTGACTCCTCTGAAATTCTGCCGCAGCAATTCGTTGGGAAATTGCGGATCCTGGATAGTTTTGAATGTGAACAGGATGTCATCTGCGGTAACAAGATGCGGCCTTTCTTCCGTGGAGTCGTGCCAGTAAATATTGTCCTTGAGACGCACCGTGTAGATCTTTGAGTCGCGAGAAACCTCCATGGTCGCAAGATCATTCTCGATTTCGCGCGTAAGCGTGTTGTAACGCCGGAGACCGGCGAATACGAGTGAAACTATGTCGCGATTTACGTCGTTTCGCACTATGAACCATGGATTGAGCGGAAGCAGTTCTCCGACTGTGCCTTCGATGTAAGTTCCGCCTTCGGCGGAAACCAGCGTCGAATTTTTGAGGTAAAAAAGCCTAACCAGGCCCGCGCTGCTGGAAAGCAGCACTACGATCAGAAACGTGAGGACCAACTTCTCCCAGCGAGTCATTGCAGAGAGGAGCTGCAGGATGCGCCGCATGAGTTTCGTGGGTGGTTCAGGAAGGCAGGTACCACAGCAGAACCGCGATACCGAAAAATGCAATGGAGAGGATAATGGTCGCTTTGTAAATCACTTTTTCCGCGCCCCTGCGCTGTACATACACGGCCCCGCTGCCGCCGAAAGTGGAAGTTAGCCCGGAGACCCTGTGTTGCATCAGAATGCAAAGCGACAGGAGGACCGCGATGATTACCTCGATCCAGAGAAAGGCACTGATCATGACATCGAGAGTGTAGCCAAGGAGCGGCAAATGAGCAATCTGAAAAACCTCCTTGATGATTAACTGTTCGTCATTGATGATTGTTGTCGGGCGGTTAGCTCAGTGGCAAGAGCGGCCGGTTTACACCCGGTAGGTCACAGGTTCGATCCCTGTACCGCCCACCATTCGACTCGGCCCTGCGGGGCCTCGCTCATGGTCGTCGGCCCTTCGGGCCTCCGGCCATTCTTCCTACAGCGAAATGGGCCGAGGCGAATGACCCTGAGCGAGCGAAGCGAGTCGAAGGGTGGTCGTCGGCCCTTCGGGCCTCCGGCCATTCTTCCTTTTGGCAATGGCCGAGGCGAATGGCCAATATCAGGAAAATACTCTTGGCTTTGCCACTCATTAGCATCCATCTTCTTTTGCATTATGCAAAATACTTGGTAGCTTCTTAGTCGTGCGCAAGATATTCCTCGCAGTGTCGCTGTTTGCCTTCCTGTTGCCTTTTGCGACATTTGCCTACGGCAAGCGTCCAATAGGCGCCACCCGCGCGATGTCGCTCAGGTCCACGACCGGCGTTTTCATTGACCGTCAGGTGTGGCTGCCTGGAACTTGGGAGGTAAAAACTGGAACAGGCTCGCTGTTCTTCGCAAGAGCACACGCGGACAAGGTGCACAAAAGCTTCGTGAGCCTGTCGCTTACGCCGCGCGAGCACTGCGGCTATGGTTTTGTGCGCATTCGCGCTCTAAAAGCGTGGGGCGGCAGATTTCTGGAGCAATCGCAGGGACGAATCGAGCCCGTAAGCTTCGGAACAAGCAAATACAAAGGCTACACGTGGGTCGAACCCACGATCTGGAACGGCGATCGCCATTGGTGCGTCGCGCAGGATCTAAAACATGCGATGGAATTAACGGCGCCGACTGGCGACGCCGAGCTGATAGAATTCATACGGAACGATCTGCTGCTTCAGCTGGCGGTGCGAAGCGGTCGTTCCGTGTTTCCGTGATCTGCAACGTAAGGACATCCGTACGGCCGCAGGCTCAGCCGCTGATGGCGGAGAATATCTCCTGCATGAGAGATACTATCGTCGAGAAATTCAATTCAAACGGAATATCGAGGAGTTTGCTGATCCAGGAAACCGCAAAAAACGCGATGAAAGTGACGAAAAGTCCTATTATCGCAAATCGGATCGTATGTACGGCTTTCTTGATTTTTTCCTCGTTGCCGGCCGACAGGATGAAGGTTATGCCGCCCACTATGATGAATACAAGACACAGGATGGATGCTGCGATCAGAGCCAGTGCTATGAAAGTTGCCACTATGTCCACGATTGAACCGTTTTCCAGGAGATCGCGTATCATACTGTGATGGGGGAAGGAGATGAGTCTGGTTCGAGAATTCTTATGTTGATGCGCTGTGACGAATTTCCGCCAATCACACGAACCAGCGTGCGGAGCGCCTTGACGGTCTGGCCTCCTTTCCCGATCAGCTTGCCCATGTCGCGGGCGCTTACCCGCACTGTGAGCAACACGCCCAGATCGTCTGTCTTTCCTTCAATTTTCAGCTCGCCCCTGTCCTCTACCAGCGATTCTAGAACAAACTGAAGAAAATCCAAGCCTGGGATTGCGGTCGTCGCCGTCATCGCGATTATAGTCTAATCCCGCAGCGGGCCGTTGTCACGCAACTTGTTCAAATCAATCCTTAGCTGTCGTCACACTTCGACGAAGCGCGGCTGCTTGCCGTTCGAACAGGCCCGAATGGGCAGCCGCGTCATGAATGATGTTGTCCTTCAGGGGCGGGCTCTCTTCGAGTCTGAGCCTGAGGGCTCAGCCCTCAGAGTCGAAGACAGGGTGAAGCGCTGGGGCTTGCCCCCGCGTGCTTCACGGTTTCCCCTTCCGTCTTCGGCGTTTCGACTGGCAGCGGTTTCGGATGGTTCGGTGGCGCTTCAGCCTGTTTCTTCTTCGATTTTCGTTTCGTGTACGGTCGTATGAATTTGTCCATATTTTCGATTCCGGCGCGCTTCAAAAGACGGGCGACTGTATCGCTCGGCATCGCGCCGTTTTTGATCCAATGCTTGATCCGTTCGTCCTTTTTTTCCAGAACAACCGGATTTCTTTCCGGCAGATAGTGCCCGACTATTTCGACATATTTGCCCTTCACCGGTCGCGCCTTTTCCGCAACCACCAGACGGTAGGTTGGGAGATTTTCGCGGCCGGTTCTCTGCAGACGGATGACTAGCATGAGGCAACTGAGTGTATGGAAAGCAGACGGCGCACGCAAGCTGCGATAGTCGGCGATTTAAAAGCCGGATGTTCATCTAGCTCTGACCATCCTGACGCCGCTTATTTTCGCTCCATCGCATTCCCTGTTAAGAAATTCCTTCAATGCCGGCAACAGAGGAAGACACTCCTGGGAAGCAACGGAATGAACAGCGGCGATCGTCAAAACGCCGTCGCTGACGCGCTCAATCTTGAACTGATCGGCGAGAGCAGGCAGAGCGGCGCGCAGCCACTCGGTCGCCTTAAGCGTGACCAGCGCAGCCACCGCATGGCCGTGCATGCCGCGCTTGCGCAATACACCGGGGAGAATGGATGCCAAAGAATCCATGCGTACATAATGACCAATGATCGTCCTCAAAGAAAGGACTAATGCCAAATGAATTTTTGCAATCAGCTCCTATTTGGCAATTTGTAATCAAGCGCCTTGCGCAGCACGACAAACGTCTGATTTGCCACTTCTTCCCAGGTTCTTATCTTTCCGGGATTTGGCGGACGCGGTGGATCGCGCAAGGCCTCAGCTATCGCTGCGATGGTCGGTTCAACGATTCTGGATCCCGGCGGCGATATTTCTGGCAGCGATCCGCGGTTGGTGACAATTACCGGGCACCCGGAGGCCGCCGCTTCCATGACCGGCATACCGAAGCCCTCGTAGAGCGACGCCGTCGCGAATGCGACGGCGAAATAATACAGGCACGGAAGATCAGATGCGGAAACATCGCGCAAAATCCGCACTCCCGCGCGGAGTATAAGATTCCCGGCTTCCTTTCCTCCGGTCACCAATGCCAGCTCCGTATCCTCGGTCTTAAGAGAATCGTAGGCGTTTATGAGAGTCTGGACATTCTTATGCTCCTTGCAATTGCCGACATAAAGAAAAAAAGGCTTACGCAGATCATATTTTTTTAAAACAGCGCCGCATTCGGCGGCAGACTTGCGGCAAAATTCGTCTGAAACTGCATTATGAATCACGGTAGTTTTTTTGCGGGCATTATTCCCGTATGTTCTTGCCAGTTCGCCGGCGGTGAATTTGCTGACGGCTATAAGAGCCCTGGCCTTGCGCACCGCGTGCCGCATAGCCATGCGGTATGAGGCGCGCCTGAGCGCGGACGCCTGATTTGGATAGCGGTGTAGTATTAGATCGTGAATGGTGGTCGCGAATGGGATGGGGCATAACAATGGTACGTTGAAGTGCGGGAAAAAGAGGAGATCGCTCTTTGAGTGCCGGAGCACCAAAGGGAACATAAGCTGTTCGGAAAGCGAATAATTCTGGAACGGAGCGGTGTACAGGGAATAAGAGGCGGATGCATCCGCCGGTATCCAGCAGCTATCGGGAGAGCGCACAAACAGCGCGTAATGGACCGGATCGTTGCGCATAAGAAGATGCGCCACGAGCTCGCGCGTATATCGGCCAAGTCCAGAGTTCGTGGCCGCAAACCGGCAGTCGATCCCTATTACGGGCACGCTGGCATACTATCGTCATGACGGTCGAAGAAGCACTTGCCGGAACGGGGCTTCCATCCTCGGATGCAGAAATTATGCTGGCCAATTGCCTGAACAATGACAGGGCATGGATTATGGCGCACGGAATGCATCCGCTTTCGGCCATCGAATGGAAAAAGTTCACTGCGTTCGCGGAACGCAGGCGAAGGCACGAGCCTGTCGCGTATATAATTGGAAAACAGGAGTTCTACGGTCGCGAATTCGCGGTTGACAGCAGGGTGCTGATACCGCGCCCGGCGACAGAGGGCGTTGTACGACGCACATTGCAATTCCTAAGCTACAGCGAAGATGCGCTTGACGAGGTGGATGATGGGATCATCGTCACTGCGAAGAAGTTGAAAGTGGAAAGTGGAAAGTGGAAAGTTGAAAGTGGAAAGTGGAAAATCACAACGATAGTTGATGTGGGAACGGGAAGCGGGTGCATAGCGGTCACGCTTGCGTTGGAACGGACGGATATGAAGATAATTGCGACGGATGTTTCATCTGATGCTCTCGAAATCGCCAGGATGAACGCGGAGCGCCACGGCGTTCTCGATCGCATCACGTTCAAAGAGGGGGGCGGGCTTGATCCAGTTCGTGATCTCGCGGAGCCGTTCTTGCTCGTCAGCAATCCGCCGTATATTCCGGACGGTCGTTTGCTGATGGCGGATGTCCGGGAATACGAGCCGCATTTGGCTCTGTTCGGCGGACCGGAGGGGAATGAAATCGCAGCTGATTTCATACGTCAGGCGGAGTCGCATCCCATGTGCGCCGGATTTGTGATGGAACTCCCGCGCAGAACGTCGCAGGTCCGCATGAAGACGGAAGGAACTATGCCAAAGCCGGAGCGGATGCTACCTTGCACCCATGAATGAGTTCATAGCATCACTCGGGCAGATATGCGCCGTAATCGGCGCACAGTGGGGAGATGAGGGCAAGGGGAAGGCGGTTGACGCGCTCACGGAGCATTTTGACGTGATCGCGCGGGCATCCGGAGGCGCGAACGCAGGACACACAATCATATTTGACGGCAAGAAGCGTGTCTTTCATCTGCTGCCGTCCGGCAGCTTTCACGCCGGCAAGAAGATCATCCTCGGTGCGGGGATGGTGATTCATCTGCCGACGCTGCTTAAGGAGATTGCGGAACTCGGGCAATCCGGCGTCGAAATTCTTCCGCGTCTGACTATCTCCTCTGCCGCGCACATCGTGCTTGATTGCTACAAGGACATTGACGCGGCGCTCGAGGAACGACGCGCCGAAACCGCCGGAAAGATCGGCACCACTAAACGCGGAATCGGACCCGCATACATGTTCAAAGCGATGCGCGCCGGTATCCGAATGGAGAGCCTGACGCGCTCCGCAGCCGAATTGCGCAGGGAAATCGCGACAATCGCGGACATGGCAAGATCGCTGTTCGGCGTTTCCGCGGATGCGGACGGCGAATTGGAACTGCTGCGGCAGGCGGCGGATTCGCTGCGGGGGTGCATTGCGGGAGCGGATGAGATTGCGGAGTTTCTTAATTCAAAAAAGAGCCGGATTCTGATTGAAGGCGCGCAGGCCACGCTGCTTGACCTCGATCACGGCACGTACCCGTACGTCACGAGCAGCGCCACAACTGCGGCGGGCGCAATTCATGGCCTTGGCATGGCGCCTAGGCGTCTTTCCTCGTGCATCGGAGTCGCCAAAGCGTATTGCACGCGCGTAGGTGAGGGGGAATTCATCACTGAAGCGGCGGAACCCGCGGCCGGACGGCTGCGAGAGAGAGGAGGGGAATATGGCGCAACCACGGGCCGCCCGCGTCGTTGCGGATGGCTCTCCATACCGAATTTGAGGCGCAGTGCGACCATCAACGGCTTCGACTGCTGGAACATCACCAAGCTGGACGTCCTTGACGCGGAGAGCGAGATTCCCGTCTTCATGGAGACCGGCGGATCCGGCGCGCTCAGCTGGAAGAAGCTCCCCGGATGGCAGGCCTCGACTGTCGGCGCCACGGATTTTGGAGAACTGCCTGAACGGGCTCAGGATTTCATTGCGTTCATAGAGCAGGAGACGCAAATTCCAGTCCGGCTCATCGGCACGGGGCAGAGGAGGGGGGAAATGATTGTGAGAAATGTCTGAAGCCATATTCTGTCATCATGCGCGTTCCTCGTCTTACAGTTCTAGGCAGCATTCCACCCGCGACGGACAAAAATCAGATTCGAAGATATTTGACCACACGGTATATCCGTAACTTGATTATTCTTCGGGCCGCCCGCCCCACTTTAATTTCGATCGCAATGTCGCGTAGTATGTCTCTTTTTTGCGCCGCAGAAATTTGACAGTGTGCTCGCTGACAGCGGCGAAAATTCTGTCACCGGGATGGAGCGCGGCGTAAACCTGTCCGTCGAGCGTCATGCTGACGTCAACGTCGCCGAATTTCGCGCCGCGTCCCAGCACCTCGACTTCTATTCGATGATCGCCGGGAATCACGATCGGCTTCTGGCTGAAGCTGTGAGAATTGATCGGCGTCAGGATCGTCGCTTGCACTTGCGGATGTACGATCGGGCCTCCGGCGGCGAGCGTGTAAGCCGTCGAGCCAGTGGGCGTCGCCAATATCAAGCCGTCGGCCCGAAAGGTTGTGAGCGGCTCGCCGTTGACCGTGGTCTTAAGATCAATAAGCCGGGCGATCGTCCCCTGCGAGATCACAGCCTCATTCAGAACAAATCCTTCGGTAACGGTTCCGGCTCCTCTGCGCGCGATTACACGAAGCGCTCTCCGCTCGTCCACAATGCCTTCTCCGCAAAGGAATTTGGGAAGGAGACGCGATGCTTCTCCCACGCTCATTTCGGCGAGAAAGCCGATATTGCCCCGATTAATGGAAAGTATGGGCACTGAGAAACATTCCATTTCGCGGATTGTCCTGAGAATCGTGCCGTCGCCGCCAAGAATGAGCAGCAGATCGATTTCTCCCGTGCCACGTAAAGTCTTCAATCCTTTTGCAGACGGAACACCGCGAATACGCTTGCGGTCAACGCGGATGTCCGCGCCGGTTTTGCGAAGAATTCGAATCACATGTGCGACTATGGCGTCTTTTGCCGGGATGTCCGATTTAACTGTTACGCCGATGCGCCGGTAGTGCATCATTGGATATGAAGCTTAACTCACGTTTCCGGCGTGCGATAGCAGGAGATCCGCAGTTTTGCTCCAGGAATACAGCGCGCCGCGCCGGCGGCCTTTTGCGGCGAGTTCCGAGCGCATGCTCCCGTCGCGCAGCAGTGTTTCCAGCCCGCGCGAGATTGAACCGGCGTCTTCCGGGTTTACGATCATTGCCGCACCCCCCGCAAGCTCCCGCAGGCTCCCCCTATCGCTGGTCAAAACCGGTATTCCGCGCTGCAGCGCGTCCAGAATTTGCATTCCGAATCCTTCGTAAAGAGACGGGAGCGCGAAGACGGCGCATGTCTCGAGCAGCTTGTTGTACAAACCGTCGTCCACGTAGTCCAGCCATTCGACGCCAGGAGTATTGCGGGCGGCATGTATTATCCGCCCGTCGCGCCATCCGCGACCGCCGGCCAGGATCAGGCGATGCGCGTGCCGCAGATCGGCCGGCAGGAGCGAAAAGGCTTCTATCAATCTCATCTGATTTTTTCTGGGGCAAAGCGTCGCAATGCACAGAATCGTTTTGCCGTCCGGATTGCACGGTTCGGGATTTGAATGCGACGGACCGGCGAATATCGGCGTGATCGTCGCCGGATCAAACTCCGGATACCGCGCCAGCAGGTCTTGTTTAGTCGCCTCGCTGGTCGTACAAACCTGTTTTCTGGCGCGAACAATGCGCGGAAGCGTCAATCGCTCGATCATCGTCGCTTTTCGGTCGTGCGGTTCTTTTCTGAATGCAATGAGGTCGTGAACAACGGCGATGCAGCGCATGGACGACGGAGCGAGCGCTGGAATTACATAACTGGTCGGACTGACATAAATGGACGCAGGACGTTTTTTAAGCCACTGCAGCGCATTCCAGTGCCATCGGAAACCGGTGCCTGGTATTTTCACTGCATTGCACCGGGCTTCGTTCCATTCTGGACGGACAACGGAATCGGTGAGCAGAGTAACCGGAATCCTTCTCCTTAACAGTTCGGCGACCAGTCCGAATGTCCACTGCCCCTTTCCGGTGCGATTCGGCCGGCACGCTGCGCGAACGTCAATTATCAACGGAGTCTCCATCGGGCACAGCCTATCGCGAAGCTGCGGCGCGCGCATTGTGGTATTCTGCCCGCATGCATCAGCGCATCCTGCGCAGCCTGATTAATCTGGAAATTGAGGAACGCATTTTGAATGCCGGTGCGGCCGTTGCTCTTGCGAGCGTGTTTCTGCCGTGGTTCAGCGGAGAGTGGCTTGGTGAAGAATACCGTTTTCACACGGGATTCGGCTTTTACACTTCGTTTCTGGGTCTGGCGGTTTTTCTGTCCAATTTCCTGATAATCGCATTGACGATTGTGCCCTTGGCCGGCGGCCCGATTATCGTACGAAAGCGGCACCGCGAGGCTCTGCGATTGCTGCTTTCGGCGTCGGCGTCACTGCTTGTTATTGCAGCTCTTTCTGTTCTTATGAAAGCATCATTCGATTTTCCGCGCATGGAAGTGCGTTTCGGCGTCTACTTCTGCCTCATTGGAAATCTGGTGACTCTTTTTGAGGCAATCCTGCGTTTTTTGGAGCAGAAGCGCTCTTCTGCGCAGGAATTATTCCACCACCCCGAAGACGGAATTCCGTCCGACCGCAAGGAAACTCTTGCGCCCCCGCCTCCGCCGCCGCCACCTCCTCCGGCGCCGGAGGAGCATCCTCTGTACCCATGATCTCTTTATCCGGCATACTGCCGAAGTAACATCTAATGACAGATGCGCAATCCACCAGCCAATGGCAGCCGGAAGATCTGGTTTACGTGGACCCGGACACTAACGCGGTTGTGGGGAAGGTTGAGTGGAGCAATAGCGGAGCGCCAAAGCAGCTTCCCTTTGTCTCCATGGCGCCGGCCGATCCAAGGGCCGAACGACGCCGTTCGTGGCGGAAGTATCATCCGTGGGGCACATACCGTGCCATGAAAAACGCCTTCAAAGTGGACGGCAAGCCGCATAAAAAAGAACCTACGAAAACTCTGGAGCAGGTGATTGATGTGGCGTTGAAAGAACCGTACTGGGACTGATTTCTTATTCCGCGATGCAAACTGCAAAAATCAGCGTGTGAGCAATGCGCATGTGCGCTCCACTTCCTTGCACGATCCGATGATGACCGGCGTCGTCTGCTCAATGCTCGTGATCTCCTTGCCCATGATCGCGATCTTTCCGTCGGATGCGGCGCCGCCTGCATGATGGACGATGTACGCAAATGGGCCACATTCAAAGACCAGACGCAGCTTTCCGTCCGGATACCTTGACCCCGCGGGGTAAGCGAATACGCCTTGACCCTTGCTGAGGATGTGATGAATGTCGGCGACCATGCATCCCGAATACCTCAGCTTGACGCCCTCATGGAGCCACGCATGCAGGACATCGTGGTACGGTTTGTCGTCGAGAATGGAATTGAGATTTCCAGGGGAGAAATTCTTGGCGCCATCGGCGATTCCAAGGAACTCGCGCAGCAGAATGAACTCGCCGACTTCGTTGAGGATGAACTCGTGAACGCCGTTGCAGGTGCAATACACCAGCAGCGTGCGCGGGCCGTAGATCGTATAGAGCGCTGCGACTTGATCTTCCGGCTTTTTGCCTACTATGGAGCCGCCACGGAAAATGCCGAAAATCGAGCCGATTGAAAAATTCACGTCTACAAGCGATGACCCGTCTAGAGGGTCGAAAACGACAGAATATGGCGCATCGTGAGCCAGCTCCACGATCTCCTTGTGCTCTTCGGAAACGAACGACCGGACCAGGCGGCTCTCGCAGAGGTGCTGCTGGATTATGTCGTCGGAGACCAAGTCCAGTTTTAACTGTTTCTCACCGAATTGATTCCTGGTTCCCGTGAGTCCCATTTCCGTCGTTCGGATCGCGGAGTGGACGTACTTGGCCGCCTGCGCGATATGGAGGATCAGATGACGCAGTTCGTCGCCGATTTTTCCTTTGCTGAATAAATGTTCATTTAGGGAGGGGCGGAGCGAGCTAGCGCACTGGTAACCGGCTTGCATACGTAATAACAGTAGCACAAGTTAGTTAAGGAACCTGAAAAATTATGCAAACATGCCACGCGGAATAAATTCCACATTCAATGCAGCCGTTAACCGCCGATTTACCTGTGGTGAGCTCCGCCGAACCAAATCGGCGGTGAACGGCTGGGGAAAACACGGCGAATTTATTCGCCGACATACGGTGCAATGCGGCAAATCATCGCAGCAGACTGCCCAGCCTGAGAGTCATCTCCGTCACTCGCATTGCGTAGCCCCACTCGTTGTCGTACCAGCTCAGTAGCTGCAGCGCCTTTCCACCGACTACTTTGGTCGAGGGCGCGTCAACTATGGATGAGCGTGGATCAGTCTGGAAATCTATTGATACGCACTGGTCGTGCGAAACACCGAGGACATTGCCGACCGGCGGTCGCCCGGCCGCATGTTCCAGCGAGGCTATCACTTCTTTTTCCGACGTGGATTTTTTTAGAATGAACGCCATGTAGGCGCAGCTGACAGTCGGAACCGGCACGCGGAACGCCATGCCGTCTATTTTTCCTTGCAAATGCGGAAATATTTTCGCGCACGCCTTAACGGCGCCTGTTTTTGTAGGAATCACCGAAAGAGTCGCCGCGCGGGCGCGGCGCAATTCGCCTTCTTCCTGCGGTTTGTTATCGAGAAGATTCTGAGTCGCCGTGAACGCGTGCACCGATCCGACAAGCAGGTACTCGATGCCGAACGCGGCATCCATCACTTTAATCACAGGGGCGATGCAATTGGTCGTGCAGGAGGCGTTGCTGATCACATCCATGTCTTTCGTGATTTGATCGTCGTTCACGCCCTTCACGAACATTGGAATGTCATCTTTCGTCGGGGCAGTTACTATCACCTTGCGAGCCCCGGCTTTGAGATGCCCGCTGGCTTCCTCCCTGCTGTCAAAATGGCCGGTGGCCTCCACTACTACGTCCACCTTGAGCTCTGCCCACGGGCACTTTGCCGGATTGCGCTCGCGCACCACTTTGACGCGCTTTCCGTTGACAGTGAAATCATCGCCGTCTACGAGAACATCTGCGTCGAACCTGCCGTGCAGAGAATCGTAACGAAGCAGGTAAGCGCGCATCTCCGCAGCGGACGAGGCGTTCACTCCCACGACTTCCACTTGATCTGAGTATCCGCAAACAAATTGCCGGTGAACGTTGCGGCCGATGCGTCCGTAACCGTTAATTGCTACCCTCAGCATGTTCGGATAATCGCAGAATATGTCATTTTGATCAACAAAATCATCGCCCGTCTATCCGGCATATATCCCGATGATGACACCAAGAAGCGCGCAAAAACCGCCGATTATCCACAACCGCATTGTAACCTTGCTTTCTCCCCATTCCAGCGCCTCAAAGTGATGATGAATCGGCGCAGCTCGGAAGATTTTTTTGCCGCCGCGCAGATTCTTGCTGGCGAGTTGCACTATTACGGAGAGCATCTCTATGACGAATACGAAGCCGATCAGCGGCAAAAGAGCGACTTGATCTGTCATCAGCGATATAACCGCGAGCGCGCCGCCCAGCGCCAGCGCTCCTGTGTCGCCCATAAAGAAGAGCGCTGGCGGCACGTTGTGCCACAGAAATGCAGCGATTGCACCCGCAGTCACGGCGCAAAACGCGGCGAGCACGGTCAATCCGTGAATGAAGGAGAGCACTCCAAAAGAACCGAAAGCTATCACCAGCAGGCCTCCTGCAAGCCCGTCAAGCCCGTCCGTGACGTTTACCGCATTCGCCGTTCCGATTATCACGAACATTGCAAACGGAACGTACCACAACCCGATTGACATCGTCCCGACGAACGGAATCGCCACGCCGTCGTATCCGTTTTTGAAATAAAACCAGCCGGCCGCGACAAAGCTTAGAGCTAGCAGCGTCGTAATTTTGGGCAGTACTCCCAGACCCCTTTTCTTTCCCTCCCGCATGACCAGGCGTCTCAATACGTCGTCCACCATTGCGCCGCTGAAGCCGAACAACAGCAATATCGCGGCAAGCAGCAGGAGCAGCGCGCTCAGGCCGATAACGCCCGCATCCGGTCTGCCCGCGAACGGAATCGAGAGCAGGGAATCCAGGAACCCGAACAACGACGCCGCCCCGAGCACCACAATCACAAGAATGACCGCGCCAATGAACCAGGCGCGGATCTTAGGGAGTATCCTGCTCCATTGCTCCTCGTTGGCGCCCACTATATTGAGATAATCGTCTATTGCGCCGAGAACTCCAAGAGAGAGCAGAGTGAAGAGCGGTATATAAACCTGGCCGCGCTGAAGCAGCGAGTTTTCCACTATTCCGAAGTACGAGAGCAGTCTGGAGAACGCAATTGTTAGAACGATGGAGCCCCACACGAGCACGCCGCCCATCGTTGGGGTCCCGAATTTCTTTTCGTGGTACTTGCGGAAGACCGACGCTTCGCGCCCGTCAACGGTTTCCACCCTAAGCTGCTTTCCAAGTTTGTTGCGCCTGAGGAACGACACGAATCCCGGCGTCAATAACAGCCCGAGTACGAAAGCGAAAAACGCGTATCCCAGAATCAGCAGCAGCGGGAGGTCGGGGCGCGGCGGAATGACTGGCATGGCTGGCATACTATCATGCATCACGCCGCTGCGGGGACGGAATGAACCTTGTCCACGTCGTAAAACCTTGTTTGCTCTTTCTTGAAAAGCAGCTCCACCCTGCCGGTCGGCCCGTTGCGGTGCTTGCGAATGTAGAGGTCGGTCATGCCGGGGCGGTCGCTGTCTTCCTCATAGTAGTCCTCGCGGTACATCATAAGAACGACATCCGCATCCTGTTCGATGGATCCGGAATCGCGGAGGTCGGAGAGTTGCGGAATGTTCCCCGGCCGGCTTTCAACCGCACGTGAAAGTTGCGAAAGGGCGAGAATGGGAATGTGAAGCTCGCGTCCGATTTGCTTGAGGGAGCGGGAAATCTCGGATATCTCCTGAACTCGGTTGCCGGCGTAGTGCGCGTTGCCCGTGCTCATGAGCTGGAGGTAGTCAATGATCAGAAGATCCAGACCGTGCTCCATCTGCAGTCTGCGCGCTTTGGCGCGAAGCTCAGGCATGGAGGATGCGACGGAATCGTCAATGAATATGTTGGCCTTGTTAAGTGCGTCCATGATTGGCCCCATATTCTGGAAATCGCTGTCGTCGAGTTTGCCGCGCTGCAATTTCCACGAGTCAACTCCGAGCATTGATGCGAACAGGCGGTCAACCAGCTGTTCTTTGCTCATTTCCAGCGAAAATATGCCGACTGTTTTGTTTGAACGTATGGCGGCGTTCTGGGCGATATTCAGCGCCAGAGCGGTCTTTCCCATGCTGGGACGGCCGGCGATTACAACCAGATCGCTCGGCTGCAGGCCGGAAAGCTTGAAGTCAAGGGCGTGGAAACCGGTCGGGACGCCTTTCACCATGTTGTCGTCCTTGGATTCATGCATTTCGGAGAACTTCTCGTATCGCGCGTCAAGGACATCGCGAATGTGTATGAACTTGTCCTTCAGAAAAGTGTTTGTGATCGAAAAAATGGTTTTTTCGACTTCATCCAGCAGATCGGCGATCGGCTTGTTCTCTTCGTACCCCAAACCTGCTATGCGCTGGCCAGCCTCGATCACGCGGCGGTGAATCGCCTTGGTTTTGACGATCTGACCGTACTGATAGACGTGCGACGATGTCGGCACCGACGACGCGAGCTGCGCAAGAAACGCGCTTCCGCCTATATCCTGGACCTTGCTGTTGCCGCTGAGTTTTGCGCTTACCGTCACGAAATCAATCGGCTCGTGCTGCTGATACAGCTCGTATACGGCCTGATACACCATCCTGTGAGTAGGATCGTAGAAATCGTCTGGCTTGAGAAGGTCGCTGACTTTGATGATGGCCTCGGGATCAAGAAGCAGAGCGCCAAGCACCGTCCGTTCGGCCTCGACCGAATGGGGCTGTCCTTCGAGAAGCCGGGCCGGGGAAGCGGTTGCAGCTGGCATCGGAATAAAGAAATTAAAAAATCATGCCGTGAAAGAAGTGTATGCCTGTGGAAAAAACAGTAAAAGAAAACAAGCTGGCTTTGTCAGCCATATATTGACAAGGTCTGCTTATACGATGTGGAAATTATGTGGAAAGCACGCCAAACCCGCTTCGAAGGCCCACGAACAAAATGATGGATTGTGCAGACGATCTTACAAATCACTTTCATTCCAGGCAGTTTGCCGCTCTGCGCTAGGCATATCGGAAAACGATCACATTCCCGCCGCGTCACGTATGGCTGTCTCGATCTTTTCGGCGATTTTCGGATTTTGCAGAAGGAAGATGCGCGCCTGCTCGCGACCCTGACCGATCGTCTCCTCTCCGAAACGGAAGAATGCGCCTGATTTTTCGAGGATGCAGTATTTGACTCCCAAATCAAGAATTTCGCCTTCTTTACTGATTCCTGACGCGTAAATCACGTCAAATTCCGCCTGCCGGAATGGCGGAGCGACTTTGTTTTTCACGACTTTCACCCGCGTGCGGCTGCCGATGACCTCGTCCGCGGAGGAGACCGGGCCATCTTCCTTTCCGCCGGCACGAACTATCTTGTCAATGCGCCGGACGTCGAGCCGCAATGACGAGTAGAATTTGAGTGCGTTTCCGCCGGCGGTCGTTTCCGGATTGCCGAACATCACGCCGATCTTCATCCGGAGCTGATTGATGAATATCACGGTGCAGTTGGTCTTGCCAACCACAGACGTCAATTTCCTGAGCGCCTGACTCATCAAGCGGGCCTGAAGGCCCATGTGAGCATCGCCCATTGCGCCGTCAATTTCGGCCTGCGGAGTGAGCGCCGCGACGGAATCAATCACGACGACGTCAATCGCACCGGAGCGCACGAGAGTCTCCGTGATTTCGAGCGCCTGCTCTCCGCTATCCGGCTGCGAAACGAGCAGCGCATCAATGTCCACGCCGATTTTTTTCGCGTAATGGGGATCAAGGGCGTGCTCCGCGTCTATGAACGCCGCCCGGCCGCCGTTCTTCTGCACCTGCGCGACGCTGTGGAGCGCGAGTGTGGTTTTGCCGGAGGATTCCGGTCCGTAAATTTCCACTATGCGGCCCTTTGGCATGCCGCCTCCAAGAGCGATGTCGAGCCCCAGCGATCCGCACGAGAAGCGCTCCACATTCATGCTGGATGTGTCGCCCATCCTTAAAATCGAGCCCTCGCCATATTTCTTCCTAATCTCCAAAAGGGCGACTTTTATGAGGTCATTCCCCGGCAAAGGCGCCACTTTTTGAGATCTTATGGCAGCGCCCGGCGAAATAGAATGTGCTTTTGACATGGCCGTTTTGGCTGAAATCGCCTTTGCTTGAGTGGCCTGTGCGGAGTTTTCGCGGTGCATAACCGGTGCGGAAGAAGATGACTTCGGCATACTAGAAGGGGGAAATAGAAGTGAAAAGCGTTCCTGGACGGATCGCTGGCTTTAAAGGGTGTACAAAAGTACACTAAAATCATACTTGTTCTGAAAACATCGTCAAAACTTTGATCTTGCGCACTTTAGAAAACTCTGTCGGTGTATGTATGTACACCATGATCTGTTCCACAGTGGCGTGGAACACCCAATTTCCGCCGCATCGAAACAGTGCCTCTATCGCTTCGTGCAGACGCCGGATTCGCCGATGGAATCCGTTATTTTGCAGAATTGGCCTTTCGGACAGAGAATTCCGGCCACTCCGCCGCATGCGGCGCCTTCGCCCGACGCACGTGAATCTGCCGCACCCGAAACCGATGATTCAGACTGTAATGTTTGCAAAGCGGCCGAATTGAATTCAACAGTTTTGAGAATGTTCCGAAAGAGCGGCTGTTGCAGTTCAATTTTCAACGATGATTGCAGCGCGAACGAAAATATTGTTTCGGATTTACCGGACGGAGCCGGAGCGACGCGAGCCGTCCAAGTCTGGTCCGCGACGGAAACAACTGCCGTCGCCTTCCGCGATCCAACCGTCATGAGTTCGCCCGGGTTGCCTGCCGCGAGCGGGCCGTAAAGCGGATTCTCCGGCGCGGCTGGAGGGGCTTTGCGCACGGTGATTGTCAAAACTGGCACCGAGGACCCAGATGCCGTGAACATCGCGGAACCGCCTTTGATGCCGCCCTTCCAGCTTTTTGGAAGTGCGACCGAAAGGCCCAGCGCAGGAATCGTCCACCGGCGCATCTGCTCGTTTGCCGCGTGCAGGACCCTTTGAACAACGAATACAGGAAGATCGTCCCGGACAATGTTTTTTTCAAAGACGCCTTCCACCTCGACATCTTGCCTTTCGATCTGGCGCAGATTGACGACTATGCCTTCCGCGTACGCCATCATCTCCCCGCCGGAACCTGAGTAAAGAGCGTGCGTGCCGCGGCGCTTGAGGGAGAATGGGACAGGCTGGAGATATCCGTGAACGGTCTGGATGCCTACGGGGAGAGGAGTGTCCGGCTTCTCGCACGCAGCAACAAGAATAACGCCGATGATAACAACCAGTGGCAATGCGAAAATCCGCCGCATAGGAAGAGAGAATAACAGAAGTGTCCCGAGGACGTTCCATGTGGCCGTGGAACTGAACTTGTCCTGAATCACCTCAAGTGTATCCTCGGAATTATATGAGTGCCGTATACGGTGATAACGACAGCGTGCCGGACCTGACGAACAAAGAGTTATTGAAAACACTTTTAGACGAGATAGCTAGTGTGCGTAAAGAACTCAAAGAGGATATCTCGACATTAGATGAGAGACTAAACGACAGGATAGATGGCGTGAGCCTCCAGCTCAATAAGTTCACATCTGAATTAAAAGGACTGCGATTTCAGCTTCATCAAAATCACACGTCGTTTATAACGAACCAGGAGGAACTGGGAAAGAGAGTTTCAGCGCTGGAAGCGGCCTGAATGCAGGAATCACAAAAACAATGCACGGTATCGCTCGCTTTTACATCTCTACATTTCGCAACCTCATGCTTTCTTTGCCCCATCGAACGTATAGACGGCGCGGCCGACGCGGACGAAATACGGCATCTTCTGCAAATTAAGGCTGATGGTGCCTATTTTGACGGTGCGCTGCTTTGCGACTTCCGCGATTATCTCCTTCTTGCTGAGCGGCCCGTTGTTCTTGAGGATTTTCTCTATTACGTCAGCGACAGTGCCGGGCTCGTATCCCCATTCGCGCAGCGCGTATAACCCGCGGCCTACGAGCACGAACTGCGGATACCTGATCAGCTCGTTGTGCACAGCCTGCACCGTGACGTTCTTGTGATCGAAGCGCGCCTCGCGTATGCGATTGGCTATTTCCATAAAATGCAGCGGCTCGCCGGACTTTTTGAGGATGATCTCCACTTTGTCTCGTATTGAGCGTGGTCGCACGAAACGCCATTCGGTCAGCCCCCATCCCTCCTCGACTTCCTTGAGCCTCTCATCAACGCGCAGACAGCTGCCGATCAGCTCGGCGGACGGGATGCGGTCCTTGAACAGATTAAGCGCCTGTATCGCAGACACGATCTCCTCCTGCTTCATGCATGTCTTCCTTTTTTTCATTATTTTCACCATGTTTTCCACGATCAACGACACATCGTCGCCGGAAAGCGACGCCAAGCGCCACAGAGGCACGAATGTCGGCGTCTTGGCCTCGTTGCTCATTTCTGCGTCAATGGAAAACGACAGCCTGAGCACCGCACCGTCAACGGCATTGGCGCCATGAATTCGCCTGAGCGCCTGCGAAACGAGCTCGTCCTCGCGCATCAGTCCGCCATGGAGACGCAGCATTCCTTTGGACATCTCGTTGACTTCGTCCAAACGCGTGGTGCGCACCGTGCGCTTGAGCTTGCTTAAGGCAATGTTTTCGATCTGCCTGATTCTTTCCCGGGTCACCTTGAACTGCTTTCCGATTTTTTCCAGAGTCTGCTTGCCCTGCCCGAGCAGAGCGAAGCGCTTTTTCACCACGGTCATTTCCTTGTCAGTCAGAACCATGAAAAGGCTTCCCAGTGCATCTTGCAGACTCATGCTGAGAGTCGGTCCTGATACCTGTTGAGCGTGAGACGAAGATGCGGTTGCGGTCGGCATGGATTATCGGGGGAAAATCAACCTTCGTTTTACCAGAACATTGACAGAAGTAAAAGTTCCGCGAGCGGTTTCGATGGACAATGTCGCGGACATATTCTGGAGCAGAAATGTGAAGGCAGACTAACACGAGTCTCCTCAACGACTTCAGCAGCGACTAAGCATGTCTTAAATTCCAACAGACTAACAACTGTCACGAAGGATGATTTCAATGAACCTGGATAACATAAAGTAAATCCATTTTGTAATAATGTCAATGGTGGAGTTTCAGGCTGGCCAAAGCGCAGGCAGCCGCGGCGTCTCCATCGAATTTTTTGACCGGAATGGCGTATTTATGGCCTAAGCGACGCGGAGAAGTGTACCTTTCGTCCATGTACTCGACTTCAATTCCATGCGATGAAAGCAGGTTTCCTGCGCGCCTGCTCACCGCGGCCTGGGAGCCTTCTTTTCCGGACGGAAGAAGCGGCAGTCCGATTAACACTTTTCCGACATTTCGCAGGCGAATTATCTCCATGACGGCTACTGTCAATTCATCATCCGTAGAGTGATGCACGGTATCCAGAGGCAGAGGAATCCCTGTGGCGGTATCCAGGAACGCGACTCCGGTTCGGCGCGTGCCGATATCTAAAGCGAGGTAGCGCATACGCGGCTAAGCCCCGGCGACCATCCTTGCGAGCAGCGACTTTTTCCGGCCGGCGTTATTCCGATGGATAATGTTCTTTTTCGCGGCCGTATCTATCGCTTTGTACGCGGCAGGGAGCATCTTTTTGGCTTCTGCGATCTTATTCGCCTTCACGAGATCAATCAGCGACCGCATCGCCGTTTTCATGCCTGTACCGTACGGCCGCAGACGCTCTCTGCGGCTTGCGTTCTGGCGGGATGCTTTGATGGCGGAAGATGTGACCGGCACGCCAGGCAGATTAGGGAGCGGCGCCTGCGATGTAAAGGGGGTTCCCCGGCTCCATCATTTGCATTATCATGCGCGCATGTGCGGAATTTTCGGATATGCCGGAAAGAGGACCGACGCGGGCGTAATAGCTATCGAAGGGCTTAAGAACCTCGAATACCGCGGCTACGATTCCTGGGGCATTGCATCCAAATGCGGCGGCGAACTGCTGATCGAAAAGAATATCGGGGCGATCGGGGAAATCAAAAGCGAGGATTTTTCGGGAAGATGCTCGCTGAGCGTAGCGCACACCAGGTGGGCGACTCACGGCGGCGTCACTCAGCGAAACGCGCACCCGCATTTAAGCGAGGACGGATCCATCGCCGTCGTTCATAACGGCATCGTCGAGAATTATTTGGAACTCCGTCGCGACCTGAAGGCGAAGGGGCACACGTTCCTCTCGGAAACCGACACCGAGGTCATTCCGCATTTGATCGAAGAAGAGCTTAAAAAATCGGGGGACTTCGCCGAGGCAGTCCGATCCGCGTGCATGAATTTCGACGGACGGTACGCGATTCTCGCGCTTCACACTAAATCAAACATGCTGGTGGCGGCGAGAACCGGCTCCCCGCTGATCATAGGCGTGGAAAGGAACGCGGGGCATGCGGCGGCAAGCGGTTATTTTATCGCATCCGACATCCCCGCTTTTATAAAACACACGCGCGTCGTCCAATATCTCGACGACGGCGAGATGGCCGCGACCAACGGACGCTCGATATCGTTCATGGACATATGCACCGGCGAAAGCCGCGCGAAAAGGGAGATCAAGATCACGTACCGTCTGGAACAGGCGCAAAAAGGAGATTACGAACACTTCATGCTTAAGGAGATCATGGACCAGAAAGAGAGCGTCGCGCGCGCCGTTAACCAGGACGAAGGCGAGATACGGACCATCGCCGAAGCGATCCGTCGCGCGAAAGGCACGTTCCTGGTCGGATGCGGCACGGCGGCCAAGGCCTGCATGGCTGCCGAATATTTCTTTTCCGTAATAGCCGAGCATCATGTGAACTTCGCGCCGGCGAGCGAGTTCAAGATGTTCCACCACTTCCTTAAGCCCGACAGCCTGCTGATCGTCGTGAGCCAGAGCGGCGAAACCGCGGACGTGCTGGAGGCGATGCGGGTCGCGCGCGACAAAGGCGCGAAAGTGCTCGCGATAGTGAACGTGGAGGGTTCGACGATTGACCGCGACGCGGATTACACGCTGCTGATCAACGCGGGTCCGGAGCGAGCGGTGGCGTCCACAAAAGCGCTCACCGGCCAGCTCGCCGTGCTCCTTTTGATCGCCTACGCGCTGTCCGAACGTCTTAAAGACGGCAAAACCCTGCTTCTGGAGAGCGCGTCCGCGATCAACGACATGCTGAATCCCCGGTTCGTGGAACGCCTTGAGGAGCTCGCGGAAAAAATACATGAAAACGACGATCTCTACATAATCGGCAAAAGCTGGAACTATCCCATGGCACTTGAAAGCGCGATCAAAATACAGGAGGTGAGCTACGTTCACGCGGAAGGATTCGCCGGCGGCGAGCTCAAGCACGGGCCGATCGCGCTGATCGAAAAGGGGAGCCCATGCATCGTGCTCACCGGAGCCGACGAAGCCCTGCAGGACATTTTGAGCAACGCGCAGGAATTGAAAGCAAGAGGGGCGATGATAATCGGCGTCGGTCCGCAGAAGTTCGAGGTATTCGATGAATGGATCAAGGTCCCGGAAGCCGGCACGGCGCAGGCGATTCTCAACATCATCCCGATACAGGCGCTCGCTTACTTCCTGGCGGTGAAGAGGGGTAAAAACCCCGATATGCCGCGAAACCTGGCAAAATCCGTGACTGTTAAATGACAATACAGTGCGGTCGCGAGGAAAGGGGATTAGGGTTGTTCCATGCCCCGACGGAACAGGTTTTATGGCTTGCTACAAAGGAGTTCATGCATACCTCCGGACAATCTCCATTGACAGGGTTGCCGCGGCGCCTAGCTGATTGACGTTTGATTCCAAAATGTCCTATTTACTTTAAGTAAAACTTCTGTAGCCTTCGGGTTTGTCATGAAAGCCATACCTGCCGGAATCGAGGCTTCGCTGCTCGCATCAGGATTCTCCTCCACCGAGATCGCGGTCATCCGGCGCCTTCTCGAATACGACGCGATGACCCTGCGCGAACTGGCCGGCCGCACCGCCAAGAGCACCGGCGTGCTGGATCAGGCGACCAGAAAGCTGATTCAGAAGGGAATCGTGCAGAGGGAAGTGATCAACGACGCCGTCAAATACGCGATGATCTCGCTCGATGCCGTGCTCCGATGGATGGAGGAGGACGACCGCCGCAAGCTTGAGCTTATGACAAGGAGGCAGCGGAACTTCGAGTCTTTTCTCCGCACGGTGGAACTGGACAAAAAACGCCCGGAGATCGAACACATCGAAGGCGTGGCCAATTTTCCCCAGGCGTACCGCAAGCTCCTCGGCTGCGGCAATACCCTGCTCTGCTACGAGCCTGCGTGCCTCCCCGCAGAAGATCATCCGCTCAGCTGCTTCATGGCGGAATGGCCGCGCATGCGGCGCAAGAGGGGAGTCTTTTCCAACGTCATCGCGCACGATACGCAGCGCGGCCTCCGCTACCAGTCGCGCGACGCCTTTGAATACCGGAAGACCGTCCTGATCGGCGAGGAGGAATGTCGGTACGAGTTCGAGAAGATCGTCTGCGGCGACACATTGGCATGTTTCAATTACGCCGAGAATCGCGCGTGCCTGCTTAAATTTCCGGAACTGGCAAGCATGGAACGCGCGACATTCGGCGCGCTGTGGAACAGCAGCGCCGCAAGACAAAAGAACGCGACCGGGCCAGGCGCGCCGGAATCGAAAATTCAGTCGTTCGCTGCACCCGCGCTTCCGGCTCGCGCCTCTGCGGTGTTCGTGCATCACGGCGGCGCGATCAGAGCCGCGATCGGATCCGGATTGCGCGGGTTGCGATACGGCCGCAAACTCACTGCGGCTTTGCTTGGCATAGCATCGTTGTTTATTTTGATGGCGGCCGTGCTTATGCGGTGAAGCACGCGGCCCCAAGGGGCCGCGCTTCACCCTGAGCCCGCCCCTGAAGGACAACATCATTCATGACGCGGCTGCCCATTCGGGCCTGAGAGGCCCTCAGGGCCTTCGAACGGCAAGCAGCCGCGCTTCGTCGAAGGGTGAGCGGCTCGGTCGAGGCGCTCACCACCAATGGAGACTGTGGCTGGGGGGGCGGGATTGCGGATCATTTTCCCGTCTTTGCAGAGCATGTATGGGTCTCGCGGGAGTATCACTTCTGGCATTTTGAATGATCCCGAGAAAGTAAGATGTTTGTATTCTTGTTTTACGGTCACTGGCCCGAGAGACAGCAATCGTACTTTCGGATACTCGTCATAATTTTTATATGGCAGACCACCCACTTCACAATCTTCAATTTGAAGATTAGTTCCGTATTTTTCTTCTGGTGTCCAGTCATAGACTGTCAAGTCATCTTGACTGACAAAAAAAGAGTTCGCCACCAGCGTCGGATTTGTATCTGGTGGGAAAAATAGGTTGAAGCCAACGGCTCTTTTGAATTTTCCTTCAGAGCTATACCACTGAAGTCCGAAGCCTCCAACGCCGCCAAGATGTGGTTTGGCGCCTAATGTTGTTGTTTGAACTGAACCAGACATGCTCCACAAAGCGCCATTCACTCGCATGTCTCTCACTATGGTCATCGGAGATTTTGTCAGTTCCACGTATTGCGGAGAATCCCATACTGCCCATAATCCGAGCGCTTCCGGCAGCGTGTACCATGCTATAAGGATGATACACACTGCCAGAATACAGATGATCAATTTCTTCATTGTTATTGAGCGAATCTCTTCATGAAGTAATTGAATGCTGCATCAATTACAGTATCTGGAGAATTAGGCTCTTTGGTCCATTGATCGTCAATATTGACGTGATGCGCCGCAACGGGGTTTCCGGTTTCAGGATCAGTGGAAAGTTCAACTATTTTTTGGCTGTCCCTCGTAGGATCAATTCCTTTCAGCGGCCCCCCATTCGCCGGCTCACCTTTGTCGTACGCTGACTTCTTCAGATACACGATAAACTCCGTGAACGAAACAGCGTACTTGATCCCATCGGGAAGAAGGGTGATGCCGGGCTTTTGCAATGCGTCGTAGGCGCCCGAGAGCAGTTCGGCCATGGTCGAGTGCCCACCCGTTTCGTAGCGGTTGAAGACTCTGTCGGCGTTCGGGCGTGCCGTAACGGGCATCACCTTCCCACCGTACCCCAACTGGACCGCGTCTACGAGTGCGAGATCGATGGTGTAGGGCGTGGTCTTGCCAGCCGGACGCAGGGTATCCACGATTCGGGCCATCGTGCCGCCGCCCCAGGAATAGCCGGCGCCGGAAAGATTTTGGACTGCGGGCAATCCGGAGAAGGGTCCCGTGCCGTGCAGGAAAGGCAATACAGGAAGCGGATGGACAGGGCGTGATCCGACAGTCGCCTAATATTCTGTGAGCAGCATCTCGCACGCCATACGTCGCGTTTCGTGCCGGATGTTTTGGCACAGGCCAGCATCTTTCGTTTTCATGGCAAGCGCGTAAATGCAGAAATCCTTGTGATCCTGGTTGAGCACGACATTGCCGCAGTCCTTTTCGTCCGGGATCGTGCGCACTCTTCCGATGTAGCACCAGTCCCTTTTATTGATGTCTGTGATTTTTTCACAAGTTGTAAAATCAATAACGATATCTTGATTGTGTGCGAGCAACGCATCATATGAGGAATAACAAAACATTTTATTATCACGATCTTCGCAATTGATGCCGATTTCAGGTCCCTCAACGGGGGGCAAAGTGTTTTTGATACAGTCTATTCCGTATTCACTTGGCATCAGGAGTTGGCATATTGCAGGATCTTTACGCAGTATCGCCACCCCATGAATGCAGCCGCTCCGTCTTGAACCACGACTGGGATATGCAAAGTCGAATGGATTCAGTTCAATCTTGTTACACTCAAGGGGATCAAGGTTGTTACTTGCTATATATTCCGATACACCTTCAGAACCGATGTAGTGCCCTCGGAATACATACCATCCCAGTAAGAACAATTTTGACCCCGCAAAGAGTGCAATGATGAACAGTAAGCCAATGGTTAGTTTCTTCAACAAATGAATCATAGTTAAGGCTTAATGAGACGTTCAGAGAACATCAACACTTTTCCATCGGCCAAAGCAACTGCCAGAGGCAAGGCATGCAACCACGCGCTGCCGTCACTGTGCCTTTCCGTTGTGTAGGAAGCAATAATAACTCCCTCGTAATTGCTATTGCCGTTGCCAGATGAAGCTTCGACAGTCTTCAAAAGCATATCTGGATTCAGCGGGCTTTGCTGGATATCTCTCATAGTGCCTGCAGCAGCATCGGATAGTATTGCACTGAAGGCAGTGATCGGAAAATTGTGCAGAACATCACGCGCTTCCCATCCTGCATTACGAAGTGGGTCAGGACGGAGTGTTGGCCGCGCTCGAGCAGCATGTCGCGCGACTGTCCAAAGAAGGCGCAAGATTTATGACTCTGCGAGATTTGTTCGACACGGTGCAGGCGCAGGAAGCG
>JACPMB010000003.1 GCA_016186175.1 Candidatus Peregrinibacteria bacterium | reverse complement strand
GAAACTGGACTGCATGGGAAGAGGGGGAAATGGCTAAGGATTGCTAAAATCCTAGCATTCACATGCTCAAAATCCGCTTGAATCAGAGCGGGATTATGGGGTGTTTTTCATCGGTTCCTTATCATACATAGAAAATTCAAGAATGCATTTTGCTAAGTTAAACCGAGCATAACGATTTTTAGCCATTCCTGCCAGAATATGGTGCTGCGGTGCCCAAAGAAATGTTGTGGTGTACGTTTGTACACTCTCCGCCTGCCACGTAAAAATCGCTTCTCGTGCGCTTGTATGTTCTTCTTCTCGCAAAGTGTTGGCCGCGCCACGTGAACGCGAGCAGCACTTATATTTGTGGCTGCGCCACGTGACTGCGCGCAGGGACGTAAAGCGGCTGCGCCGCCACGTCCCACGTAAAACAGCTGCTCGCTTCGCTGCGCGCAGTTTTACGTGGCAGCCCCACGGGGAATCGAACCCCGATTTGCAGGATGAGAACCTGCTGTCCTAACCGTTAGACGATGGGGCCACGCGGCACAATGATGATGTGAAGGAGAGAGTATCGCGAAGCAATTCGCGACGCGCGCGGATTGTATTGGAACTTTCACTTTCACGACAGGCGGACAGCCGCTTGTTTTTGGCGGAGTCCGGCTGGATACTATCCGCGTTTTCCACCTTATCCAATGCTCATCCGTACCGCTGCTACAGTCTTATCCGTCGTATCAGTTTTTCTCCTCCTGCCGGCCTGTTCGCGGCGCCAGGCGGAACGCGCGATTGAGCGGCGGATAGAACAGGAAACCGGCGGCAATGCCGATGTTGATATACAAAGCGACGGAGCGGTGAAAGTCGAGACAGCGGAGGGGACGTACAATGCCGGGGGCAACAGACTCCCCGAAGATTGGCCAGAAGATGCGCCTGTCTACGCCGGCGCCGAGGTGCAATTTTCCGGCGCTGCGAATCCTGCCAATGGCAAGCCCGGCGCCGCAGCAGTCCTCATTACAGCTGATTCCGCGTCCGACGTGTTGACATTCTACAAAGCGGAATTGAAGTCGAAAGGCTGGACTATCACGACTACGATGGAGAGCCAGGGCACGACGATCATCGGCGCCACCAAAGGGGCGCGCACATTTTCACTGATGATAGGCTCCTCTGATGCGGGCAAGACGAGCATCACGATCGGCGTGGGGGAACAGTAGGATTCGCGCCGTCAGTTCGTGTCACTGGATTTTGGGCGAATCAGCGTCCGTATTATTACGTCATATTTTCCCGTCCGAGCACATGCATTTTCCATCGTGTTCCGGCTACAGTGCCGGTTAATCTCACATTCTCCTTTATATGTGCTTCCGCACTCTCCATAAGAACAAGGACCTCAGCATCCTATTTCTCCGCATCGTCATCGCAGCGATCTTCCTTTCTCACGGTTACACAAAGTGGGCTGCTTTTGACGGGACGCTCACCGTCATGAATATCCTCGCAATCGCCGAGCCGCTCGGTGGTGTTGCGATGCTCATCGGGCTATTCACGCGCTGGGCCGGGCTCGGTCTTGCGATCATAATGCTTGGGGCGATGCGAATGAAGATCGGAAATGTCGGCATTGCGGGATTCGCCGGCATGGGCGGATGGGAATTCGACGCGCTCATCTTCGCGGCCTGTGTAATGATCATGACGATAGGGGCTGGAAAGTATTCACTGGACGCGAAGACGGGATGGAATTAGGAGTGAGGAATCAGGGAAACAGATGCGACATGGGGGATCGAGGGTGGGATTCTTCCTTCCGTTTCCTTGATTGCTTTTGCCTCCCTAGACACGGCGCCGTTTCTTCGTGGACATCACTCCAAGAAATATAGCTGTGTAAAGCCAATGAATGTTTGAAGAGAAACGGCGCCGTGTCTAGAATGTATGAACAATGAATCTTTTTCATGTCGCAGTCCTGTCCTTGATAGAGGGCGTCACAGAATTCCTGCCAGTTTCCTCCACGGGGCATCTGATCCTGGCGTCTGAATTGTTCGGGATTGTGCAGACGGAATCTCATAAGAGTTTCGAGATCGCCATCCAGCTCGGCGCCATACTCGCGGTAGTCGTGCTCTGCGGACGAACTCTGATTAGCGATCGCCGGACGATTTTTCTTACATTCGTCGCATTCCTTCCGACGGCGGTCGCCGGATTTTTACTGTACGGCGTGGTCAAGCGGGTTCTCCTCGGGAGCATCGCTGTTGTAATCGCATCTCTCTTTCTCGGCGGCGTCATCCTTCTGTTTTTTGAAAAGTTCCGTCCAGCGAAAGCAGAGACGATGAACATCCCGATGATGTCAGCGCGCCAGGCGTTTTATATCGGACTGTGCCAGGCGGTTGCAATGATCCCGGGGGTTTCGCGCTCGGCCGCGACGGTCGTCGCCGGCGAACTGCTCGGGGTCGGCCGCGGGGCGATCGTCGAATTCTCATTCCTCCTCGCAATTCCGACCATGGCTGCGGCGACCGGATATGATCTGTGGAAAACAGCGGGAGAATTTACGGCAGGCGACGTCCGGGCGTTGTTTGCCGGCTTCGTTCTGTCTTTTACATTCGCGATCATCGCGATGCGATGGTTCACCGCGTATGTGAAGAGACACTCATTTGTCGCATTCGGCATCTATAGAATCGTCGCCGCCGCGACATTCCTATTCTTATGGAAATGACTCATGACAAATCACCAGGGAATATTCTGGTGACCGCAGTCATACTCAATTACCGCACCGGCCAGGATGCCTGGAGATGCGCCGGCGCCATGCTGCGTCAAACCATCGGCAATCGCATGGAAATTATTATCGTTGACAATCATTCCGGCGACGATTCCATCGGTTATCTGCGCAATCGCGTCCGGTTCTCGGCTCCTGCAATTCGCATCATCGAGACTCCGCGAAATTCAGGATTCGGATACGGGTACAATCTCGGATTCAGCCGCGCCGCGGGAAAATACGTCCTTGTGAACAATCCTTCCAAGCTGCTGGAGCCGGACGCCGTCGAGAAAATGGTCGCTGCTATGGAACGGGACTCTTCCATCGGCATAATTGCCCCCAAGCTCGTGTATAACGACGGAACCGTGCGCGATTCGTACCGGAGCTTCCCGCGTCTTTTCGACGTCTTTATAAAGCGAACGGCGCTCAGGACGTTTTCCGCAGGGCGCATGCGCCGCTACCTCCAATGGGACCGTAATCCGGACGTCGCCGGCGACACCGATTGGGTGGTTGGCGGCTGCATTATGATCCGGCGCGACCTGTGCGAAAAACTTGGAGGTTTTGACGAGCGGTTCTTCCTCTTCTTCGAGGACACCGACTTATGCAAGCGGTGCTGGAATGTCGGCAGGCGCGTCGTATACTTCCCTGAGGCTCTCGGCAGGGATCGAAAGAGCAGATTAAGCGAAGGCGGGGTTCTGTCGCTGTTTACCAAGAAAACTGCGAGAATTCATTTGGCGAGCGCGATAAAGTATTTTTGGAAGTGGAGCGGGAGTGGAAAGTGGAAAGTGGAAAGTGGAAAGTGGAAAGTTGAAAGTTGAAAGCGGTCCAAACACAGCACTTTCCACTTACCACTTTCAACTTATCACTATTACTCTAGGAAGGATTTTACCCTCCAGGAGCCTATTGACCCGCTTGAATTTGGCACATACCCTAGGTCGTCCATGCAAATGATCCCACTTACGGCGGCTGCCCGCGATCTTAAAGCCAATCCCAAGGCGTTGCGCCGCGAGAATCAAGTGCCGTGCGTTGTGTACGGGCACAAGGCGCAAATGAACGTGCAATGCCCGGCGCAGGAGCTGCACAATGCGTTCGTCAAGGCGGGTGAGAGCACGCTGGTGGAGTTGGATGTGGGAGGAAAAAAAATCCCCGTGCTGTTCAAGGCTATCGCTTTTGATCCGGTCAGTGACCGCGAGATTCACGCGGATTTTTATGCGGTGAACATGGAAAAAGAAATAGAGACTCTGGTGCCGTTGCATTTCGAAGGAGAGGCACCGGCCGTCAAGACGCTTGGCGGAGTTCTTGTAATTGCGCATGATCATGTCAGGGTGCGGTGCCTGCCGAAAAATCTCCCGCACAACATCACGGTTAATATTGCCGCACTCGCAGAGTTCCATGCGAGCATCGCGGTTCGCGATCTGCCTGCGCCACAGGGAGTCAGGGTTATGGACGGCGCCGACACGGTCCTTGTGACCATCCAGGAACCGCGCGAAATAGAAGAAGTCGCTGTCGCGGCCCCGGCGACGGCAGAGGGAGAGGCGGCTGCAGCGGCTACGGGCGTTCCGGGGGTCACAACTACAGAGGGCGCCGCGCCAACGACTGAAGCTCAGACAAAGGAGAAGTCGGAGAAAACGTCTAAGGAAGGTAAGACGAAGAAGTGAACCCTCACCCCTCACCCCTAGCCACTCTCCGTCGTCTCCGCCTTCGCTAAAGCTACGGCGGACAGGCACGGAGAGGGGGATGTTTATGTTTTGTAGGTGTTTGCTTTCGCGCGCCTCGCCCTTTCCCTCCCTGTTCCTTCCTCTTTATATCGCTTGATTTGCGGTTTCAGCTTCTCCATCGCCCGATCCACCGCTTCGATGACGCGATTGCGGCGCGATTCGGCGCGCAGAATTTTCCCCGGCAGCTCCACCGTCACCATCACCTTCACCCGATCGCGGTTCTTTTTTGTGGGGCGCCGCTCTGCTTCCACGCGTATCGCGGAATCCTCGTCTTTGAGCTTCTTGCAGTACGTCGCGAGCTTGCCGATCTTCTTTGCTAGGATAAGCAGCTCCTGATCGTTGTAGGAGAGGCCTTTTTCAAAGTGCTGAATATTCATGCGTGACGAAAGGTAGCACATGTTGGACCAAGACGACAAAAACGGCCAGTCGGCGCGCCCTGTAACGGGCGCAGGCGGCAAAAAATACTCTTTGTCACATTTGCCGCTTTTGTCATTGCTGCCGCCTTCGCCAAAGCTACTGTTTGTTGCTATAATGATCCGATTCACACAAATTTGCTTATGGATTCATTGCAGCTTCAAAAGCTCGTCTCGAAGAGCAAGTTGCTTTCGGACGAAGAGCGCGCCTACTGGCTAAGGACGCTCCCGTCTATGAAGCCGGAGCACGTCGCCAAACTGGAAAGAATACTGAGCGAAGGCGAGAATATACACGTCGAAGAAAAAGTGAGGGATTACTTTACGGCCGTCAGGCAGGCGGCCAATCCGACACTGGCAACCTGAACATCCAATTTCTCCAATACGTATGAAACACACATTCACCTATATCCGTTCATCTTGCTCATTTCGGGAGCCAAGGTTGTGCTTCCAAATCGAAACTGGCCGTAACGGGCCGCTGATTCCCGAAGTTCCGGTTCCGCCGACGCTCCGCGCAACGCATCCTGCGGTCGCCGGAATTATAGAAGCGATGAACAGAATCCCGGGCTTTCCGCAGATTAACGCGGCGCAGATGGATCGCATGCCGCAGACGTTCACTGTGAATGGCGCCTTCGGATTGAGCGCCGATGCGGTGCGTGCGCGCATCGCCGAAGCAATCAACAAATTCCTGTCGGTTCCGGCCTCTCGGGAAGTTGCTGGCACAGGAAAGCTTACTATCGAGCAACGGGAACGGATAGCAGAGCTCCGCGCTAAACTTACGAAGCTTCAGATTGAAGTAAAGACTGCCGCTGTTCTTAAGGAAAGCACGGAAAAGCTGGAGAGCCTGAAGCGTCAACGGCAGGCGTTGGCAGCCATTGATGAGGCGATACGGGATTTTCAGGTTGTTGACCCGGAGTTCATCACCAATCTTGAACGAGAGCTGGACAGGCCTGGGATAGTGAAACAACTTCGTGAGATTTTGGCGCAGGCAGTCGAGTCTCCCACATTCCATGAGCAAGTTCAGAAAATTCTCGGCGTCGTGTCTGACCCCCGTACGTTTATAGAGCAATTGGAAAATCCTGATGCGGATAGCTTTGAAAAACACATTCGCAACTCATTGATTGAACCTCTCCTCAAGAGTGAGGCCCTGCAGCCATGGATGAAGCGTGCACTGGGTATTGGACTCACGACGGAAAAAATTGCCACGTTCCTCTTCGATTTTTTGCGTGCGAAGATCGCCAATTTTCTTGCAACATCCACGCTCGTCCCTGAGGGCTCCGATTTCTATGCAGTTGGCAAGGACATGTATCGAAAAATGGCGGTAGAAAATCATCGAAAGATATTGACCCGTGCAGCATTGAGAGCGCGACCGCCACTTCCTGCGCCTACAGAGCAAGAACTGCAAGTGGAAGACCGTGTGATGACGCGCTGGGAAGAACTATTCGATATTTGGGCAGCAAATGCCCGTTACAGCAAGGCGAACGGTCAAAGATTCACACAGGGCCCTCCAACGATTGCCTCTGCACAGAAGCATTTGCAGAGCGGCGCACCGCTACCGCGGCGTCTGGATGAGGACATGCTTTCCCCGCAGCCAACTACGCTCACAGAGCGTCGCACGTTCGACACTCTGATCTTCAATCCTCCGAACTTTGAACTGCCGGTGACGGAGTCGCAGGTGCTTACTGTCACGATAAACGGCACCCGGATGCAATTTCGCAAAGACGGCGGGAATCTGCAAATGCGGGCGGGGAGCGACGACAGCGCGCCGTTCAGGACTTTTTATGACGCAAATAACACGACGCGAGCCGCCAGTCTGACGCTCGTGGCCGCTTCCGCGAACGCCGGAGACGTCGAGATTCGCGCAAACGGAAGGAATCAGGGAGTGCGTTTGAGCGTCTTGCAGCAGCAGGTCACGGCGACGGCGAATCAAAACATGAACAGAATCACATTCACGAATCCGACGACGCTCGCGTTCTCCGCATAGCGATTTTCTTAACACATTCACATCCATGTCCTCCACGCTATCCATAGACGTTCTTCCCACGATAGATACTCTTGTTGATAACAACGCGTCACGCGAGCAAATAATCTCTCTCGGCGCGCAGCAAATCCGCCGATTGCGCGAAGATCTCAGCGCAGGGGCAAACGCGACTCCGGAACAGCAGAGGAAACTCGAGAGGCTGCAGGCAGTCATCGGCACGCGCATCTCCCTGATCGAAGCCGCTGCGAACGTGTCGGACGATACGCGAAAAGAAATCGTCGCGGAACTGAAGACTTTGCGCGAAGTCATGGATAAAAGATTCATACTCCCCGACTACGCTCCGGACGCTCCGGGCGCGGTCCGCGGGGCGCTGCAGTTCACGGCGGGCTCGCTGGATGTCGGGATCAGGACACTCAGCGCGGCCACGCGTGATTTGCCTCCTGCGGCCCGTGTTGGAATCTTGGCAGGCGCCGGAGTCGCTGCGGTTCTCGCAATCAAGTGGATGTGGAACGAACTTGGAGTAATAGGGAAAACTTTAGCGACAGGCGTAGCGGGTACCATGGGATTCCTCGGATTCCAAAAATTGCAGGAAAACTGGACGGCAATCGGCGGGCTCTGGAAGAGTGTGAAAGATACCGTGTCCGGCTGGTTCGGAGGCGGCAGCACGGAACAGCGAGAGAAAATACGCAAGCAACAGAATGAAACAACGAAACTGATCAGTGATGCACTGGACAGCAACAGAACGAACGATGTGGATGCCGCAATTGGAAGAGCCCGCAAGGCAATCCAGGATGAATTGACAATGATTAATCCGATGCCAGGCCAGGAACAGCGAAAGGAGTTCCTTCAAGGCAGATTAAAGGCGCTTGAAGCCAGGGAAGCGGGACTGAAAAAAATCGAGAACCAGACGAAAAACACCGAAGATAAAATGAAAGTGGAGAATCAAGCAAAGAATGCCGAGAACAAGACCAATGTTGAGAATCAGGCCAAGAACAAGGAAGATAAAATCAAGGTATCGGTTGAGCAGCAGGTCATCAAAGCGATCAGCGATCTTCCGTCAAACCAGAACTTTATTGCACAGTCTGTCTCATTCGAAGCTGATGGCGTCAATATAGCGATCGGCACGAATGGCATATTTGTTGATGGATTGCCAATGAGAATTCAGGTTCAGCAATACGTTCCTCCTTCTCCAGCAATATTGGGTATTTCCACGCCGGGTTTTTGGTCTCCTCCGATCGCTCCTACTTTGGAACAATGCACCCGGGCAGTAGGCGGTCTACAGATAGTCGGATCTGTAGATTTTGGCCTATTTACTGTTAGGAACGGTCAGATCCTTGGATTCAGCGAAATTGCCGATGCTATCCGCCGTTACAATGCTGGTGAAAGGTTGCGTGAACAAGAACATACTGTTGATGGAAAGAGACTCAAAATCATCACTACGATCGGTTAAACATTGAGTATACTCTTGCCCCATGTCCCTCCTCCGCCTCTACCCCTTCCTGATTCCTCTCGCCGTCGGTATTCTATGCGAAGCGGCGAAGATTGCCGGCGAGGGCCTGCGGACCGGCAGGTGGCACGAAGGGTTGTTTCGTCCGGGCGGCATGCCAAGCACGCACTCGGCGTTCGTCACGTCCCTGCTCATCGTCGTGTGGAGGAAAACCGGCGTCAATTCGGTTGGGTTCGCCATCGCGTTCGTTCTGGCGTGCATCGTATGGTACGACGCCATGGGTTCGAGGCGTGCGATAGGGGAGCAGGCGGTCATACTCAACCGGCTGCAAAAGTGGAAGCATTTGAGCGAGCGGCTGGGACATTCGGGTAAGCAAGTGGCGGGAGGGATAATCTTCGGCGGTGCGGTCACATGGGCGGGGATTTGGCTGAGTTAGCGTCCCTCGTACGAGGGATCAAACCCCTGCAAAGCTCTTCAGTGCCACTCCCACTCCGTACGCGACGCTTGCAGTCGTCGCGCCGATCAAGAGTATTTCGATTGCGCCGCGATAGATGCGCTCGCGTGTGACCAGGCTGCGAGTGATTCCCACGAGCAGAAGAGCGAATGCGGCGCCGGCGATCGAGAGAACGAAGTTGTTGGATTCCGCGCGCAACATCAGATACGGCAGCAGCGGGACGCCGCCGAAGACGAAAAAACCCAAAAAAGTCGCCACGCCGTGCAACAAGGCATTGTCGGACGAGCCGGGCGGCATCATGCCGTGTTCCTCCCTCATCATCGTTTCCGCCCACACGGTCTTGTCGCGCGTGATGATCGCAACCGTCCGTTCCAGGTCTTCCCCCGAAAATCCTTTCGCGCGGTACGCCTCACGGATTTCCTCGCGCTCGATTTCCGGATCATCGTCTATCTCCTGCAGCTCTTCCTTGAGCAGGCGCTCGTACTGGTCGCGCTCGGACCGCAGTGACAGGAAGGCTCCGGCACCCATCGAAACGCCGTCCGCCAGCAGATTCGCCATGCCGATTATCACCACGATGCCCACTGGCAAGCCTGCTCCGACAGTGCCGGCTACCACCGCGAATGTGGTCACTATGCCGTCGTGAGCGCCGTAGACGATGTCGTGTATCCACGGACCGAGATGGCTGCCGTGAAGCTCGGAAGCGAGATGTCTTCGGAGTTCTTCCTGCAGATCGCGCATGCGTTGAGTATATCAAACTGTGCCCTATACTCGTCCCATGCCACGCCTCGCCGACCAAAAAAATGACTTTCCTCAGTGGTATCTCGACGTCATACAGCATGCCGACCTCGCCGAACACGCCGACGTCAAAGGATGCATAGTCTTCAAGCCTTACGGGTACGCGATGTGGGAGGCAATCCAGCAGGACTTGAACCGGCGCATCAAGGCGCTCGGGGTCCAGAATTGCTATTTTCCGCTTTTTATCCCCGAATCGTTCCTGAACAAAGAGAAGGACCATGTAAAGGGTTTCGCGCCCGAGTGCGCGGTGGTGACGCACGGCGGAGGAAAGGAACTGGCGGAAAAACTCTACGTCCGGCCTACGAGCGAGACCATCATGTATCCGACGTTCGCAAAGTGGATACATTCACACCGCGACCTGCCGCTCAAGATCAACCAGTGGGCGAACATCGTCCGGTGGGAGATGCGCACGCGGCCGTTCCTCCGCACGCTGGAATTCCTGTGGCAGGAGGGTCACACCGCGCATGCCACGAAAGACGAAGCGGACGCCATGGTGAACGACGCGCTTAAGATGTACGCGGACTTCGACCGCGAATTCCTCGCGCTTCCGGTGCTGCGCGGCCGGAAACCGGATCATGAAAAGTTCGCCGGAGCGCTCTACACGCTGACGACCGAAGCGCTTGCGCGCGACGGCAAGGCGATCCAGGCGGGGACATCGCACAATCTGGGGCAGGGGTTTTCGGAGGCGTACGACGTCAAATTTCTGGACGCCGCCGGTATGGCGCAACGTCCGTGGATCACGAGCTGGGGGCTTTCGACGCGCATCATCGGCACCGTGATCGTCGTTCACGGAGACGCGAAAGGGCTGCGGCTTCCCCCGTCGCTCGCGCCGGTTCAGATCGTCATCATCCCGATCTACAAGACGGATGCGGAGAAGACGGCGATGCTGTCCGCGTGCAAAAGTCTCGAGCAATCATGGTCGCCGGCGCTTCGCGTGAAAATTGACGACCGCGACGACAAGTCGCCGGGGTTCAAGTTCAACGAATGGGAAGTGAAAGGAGTTCCGTTGCGGGTCGAAATCGGCCCCAAGGATGTTGAGAAAAAACAGATCACCGTCGTGCGGCGCGATACGGGCGGGAAGAGCGCGATTCCGGTCGCGTCGGCGTCCGCAGCGGCCGTGCAGACTCTCCTGCATGATATACAGGCAACGCTATACGCCCAGGCCAAGCAATATCTTGATGACCACACGAGAGAAGCGTCATCCATGGACGAACTCGCTCTGCTGATCGAAGAGGGGAATATGGTCTGGACTTCGTGGGACGGGACAGTCGCATCCGCGAACGCCGTCAAAGAGAAAACTAAAGCGACCATACGACTGCTTCCCGAAACAGACAGGATGGCATGCGGCAAAGACCCGGTATCCGGCAAGCAAGGAATCACGATGGCGTTGTATGGGAAGGCGTATTGATTCCTCAGGCTCTCGCCCTGAGCGCGATTAGAAAACATGGTGGCCGCCGCGTTCCATTTCCTGAAGCACGTCCTGCGGCTGAATTTCCACTTTCAACTGTTCAAGTTCGCGGTCGCGCCCTTCTTTAAGATTGAAATGGTCCGCCAGGGCGTCGGAAAGCCGCAGCAGCTTCGTGATTTCATATTCTGCCAGCAGATTGACCTGCAAATCCAGATCCGACCGCCGTTCGCTCATCTGCGACATGCGATTCTGGCTGATGAGAACGAATGTCGAGAGGAAAATCGCTTCGAGCGATACGATCATCGTCAAAAGCCCGAATGGGAACGGGTCGAACGACGGGAAAGGAGTCAATCCCAAATTGAAGACAAGCCATGCGAGAAACCAGATGACATGAATATATACGAATAGGACGCTCCCGGTGAACGATGTAACGGCATCGGCCATTTTTTCCTGCATCCCTTTTCGCCGTTCCATTTGAGCGCGCACTTCCGAGAGAGTTCGTATGTTGCGTTCCAGAATTGCCGCGAGGTGCGGTCGGTGTTCCATAATCGGGATTCTACTCCACATATCCAGTTCGCATATCCTGCGCCGTCCGCGTTCGCGTTTTGCCCTTCGCATCAAGGATTTCTGTCTTCCATGCCACGTTGATCTTCACGGCGGGGCGTGAATCAGACGAAATTGTCAGGCGGACAGTCTCCGATCTGCGGACGGTAATCGGGGCAAGGGCCGGGAGATAGATTTGCTTCCAGTGAGTCGGCGGCCCAAAGGAGCTCGTGCTGATTGAGACGCCCTTTACGAGCAATGCTTCCCACCAGCATGCAAAACCGTAGATCGTCGCTGTAGACGGCATGATCCATGCGACGGCGTTATTACGGATGGAGCTGTTATGCTTACGGAAATCCACAACATCCCACTGCTCCCCATTGCCCAGAAGGTCTTTTGCAACAATGTCCTTCACATACATGTTGTTCATGCACGTTTCCCTGGCCGCCGTGAACTTCAACCCGTGTCCGATGCGGTCCCAGATGTTGAGCTCATCGTACAAGCGCGGTGAAGTCACCGGTGCGACGAAGCAGCGCAGCTCCTGCGGAATCATGATTCCACCGGGCTTTAAGAATCTGCGCGCATCGTTCATCGTCTCGATGATGTTTTCTTCGTACGCCCAATTGCCCAGTGTCTCGCTCGCGATGACGTCCACCTTCGGGGGGTTCGCCACTTCCGTCGAGTGTCCCGCATTGAATCGGCATCGCTTCATGCCGTTCTCCCGCGCGGTCTTCCTGCTCAGCGCGAGCATCGCGGAATTCCGCTCGTACAGGAAACACTCTCTGGCTCCGTACTTTTCCGCGAGGAAACTCAAAAACCCCGTCCCGGAGCCGATGTCGGCGATTGTCGTCTGCCCCGGCACGATGACCCCATTCAACGCTTTTGCGAATGCATGATTGCGCGCGGCGTCGCCCAGGAGGAGGCGATGGAGTTCGAGCATGGCGGGATTCTAGCGTAGAACCCCCTCCCCCGGCCCCTCCCCATTCTCAGAAGGCCCCTCCCCATTCTCAGAAACCCCCTCCCCCGGCCCCTCCCCATTCTCAGAAACCCCCTCCCCCGGCCCCTCCCCATTCTCAGAAACCCCCTCCCCCCGACCCCCTCCCCCCTGCGGGGGAGAGGGGGAGATGGCAGTCACCCCTCTCCCAACCGAGCGATGCGAGGTTGGGGGAGGGGCCGGGGGAGGGGGTTTTCTTCGGCGCGGGAGAGGGTTACTTTCCATACCGGGGATGCTGACGCAGGTACTGCTTCCACATTCTCCCCAGCGGCCCGTCCCGCTCCATCAATTCTGCCGGCTTTCCCCGTTCGATCAATTTCCCATTCGCCAACACGCAGACTTCATCGAAGAGCGGCAGCAGGTGCAGCCGGTGGATAGAGGCGACGATGCAGCGGTCGGCGAAGTGCGCGAAGATATTACGGTGAATTTTCAGTTCGTTCATCGAATCCACGGAGGACGTTGGTTCATCCAGAAGAATGATGTCGCTCTCCTTTGCAGCGAAGATTCCCCGCGCGAGTGCCAGCCGCTGCTTCTCGCCGCCGCTCAGGTTTACGCCCTTTTCGGCGATGTCCGTCTTCAGCCCGTGCGGAAGGCGATCCAGCACCGGCGTGAAACATGCGAGGTCGATGTCATGCAGCAGCTCATCTTCCGATTGCTGCGTATCGACGCTGACGTTGTACTCAATGGTGTTGCTGAAAATTTCCGGCTCCTGCGGGATGAGCGTCACGTGCTGCGCCAGGTGCCGCAGTCCTTCCGGCAGGGTCTGGCCGTCGCATGACACGTCCGCGCTCTCTGTCACGTGAAGTCCGCGGAGCAGGCTCATCAGCGTGCTCTTGCCGGAGCCGCTCTCCCCTACGAGGGCTATGTTCTTTCCGCGCTCGAGCGTCATGGAGATGCCGTCCAGATGATGGCGGCGCTTCGCCGTATCTTCGTAAGAGAACCGCAGATTGCGGATAGTGACGCTCCTCCACCCCTGTGGGAGCGGTTCTGCTGGGTCGCTTTCCGCCGGCACGGCGTCCAGGATCGCCTTCGACGCCAACATGTCGGCGTACTGCTGCACGGTGGCGCTGTACTTCCACGCGAACATGAAGAACACGCTTCCGATCTTCTGCAGATAGTCGTACAGCATGTACACGGTGCCCGCCAGCAGAACGCCGCCGCCGCGGATGGTCGTGAGCGCGTACCATGCGAGTACTGTGACGGTCATCACGGCGATGACGATTGTCGTCAGGAACCACTTTGTTTCGTTGACGATGGAGTTCCTACGGAAAAGCGGGTAGTATACGGTCATGCGCTTCCAGAGTTCATTGCGCGTCAACGATTCCAACCGCAGCGTGATCACCGTGGCGATGTTCGTCACGTAGTCGTGCAGCGCTGAGGCGGTGAAATGCTCGCGTTCATTGATTTCCTCGTACTGGCGCAGGAGGACGCGATCGAACAAGAAGACGATGAGGAACGCGAAGGCCGTCACGCTCAGGGCAATGAATGCCGCAATCGGCTGCAGAATCACTATTGCGGTCACAGACCCGATCAGTCGGACGATCATTTCGATTATCTGGTAACCGTTTCCCAGGAATTCGTTCAGCGCGTAGGCCGACTTGCGCATACGGTTGATGGTCTGCCCCGAGTGGTGGTCCTTGTGCCACTGCATCGGCAGGGATGTGACGGTGCGGAAGACGTGGTCGGCGAAGGCGATCCGCGCATGAAACGCGCCTGTGGTCTCCAGCGCCCGCGCCGGGCCGTGAAGTGCCCAGAAGGAGAACTGAATGCCGATGAGCAGCGCGAACAGGATGCCGAGCGACGCCATAGGATCGGGAACATTCCGTATCTGCTGGATAGTGTTTAGCAGTCGCCCGATCACGAGCGGCTCCAGCAGCAGGACGATATTCGCCCCGATGAACATCGCAACGTACAGCAGTAGCCGGCCGCGCCGGTCTCGCGTATATCGCCATACAGCCGAAAGCAGCGTCAGAAAGGCGCGCATGCAGGCACTATAACGGCAAAAAAGGCGGATTGTTACCTCAAGGAAGCCAAAAAGACCGATTTTTTCTGCGCGTTGTGAAGCACACACTTCACCTTCCACGGAATCGTCTCCCTCCACGTCGCCATCCACTGTGTTGTTTATGCCCGCGCGGATTGTGTGCATCCGATGTCCGAGTATGGCGCTCACCGACGAAGCGATGTTCTTCAGGAAGAGCCGCCCGCGGCGGCGGCAGCGAAGGCAGGGGAGTGCGGCGGATCGGCATGCGCGTAAGCCGCTCGATGCTCCGTATGTCGCCCGTCTGATCCGGAGTGGCGAACGAGATCGCGCGTCCTTCGCGGCCGGCCCGCGCCGTCCTCCCGATGCGATGGACGTAATCTCCCGGGTCATCCGGCAGGTCATAATTGATGACAATCGCGATGCCCGTCACGTCTATGCCCCGAGCGGCGATGTCTGTTGCGATCAGCACGCGGTAGCGTCCGGTCTTGAAGCCCTCCAACGCTTCGCGGCGCTGCGAAAGCGAGCGATTGGCGTGGATTTCCGCCGACGCGTGCCCCATGGCGCGCACCGCCCGCGTCATCTTTTTCGCTCCGTGCTTCGTCCGAGAAAACACGAGCACCGAGCCCGTGTATTCCTGCAGAAGCTTTTCCAGGAGCCGCAATTTCTCTTCTTTTCGGACGACGAAAATCTCCTGCTCCACTTTTTCGGCGGTCGTTCCAGCGGGCGCGACTTCGATCCGCAGCGGCGTCTGCATCTGCGATGTAGCCAATTGCAGGATCTCGCGCGGCATAGTCGCCGAAAAGAGCATGGTCTGCCGTTTCTTCGGCACGTGCGCGAGGATTCGGTCAATCTGCGGCTTGAATCCCATGTCGAGCATGCGGTCGGCCTCATCAAGCACGAGGATATTGACCTCCTTTAGCGTCACTGTCCGTTGTTCCAGGTGATCGTTCAGCCGCCCCGGCGTCGCGATGAGAATACGGGGGTTATGCCGGAGCATCTGACGCTGCAAATTCATTGATGCGCCGCCAACGAAGACCGCAGTGCGGATATTGAGAGCCTTTGCAAATGGCGCGAGCGCTTCTTCCACCTGGTAGGCGAGCTCCCGCGTTGGAAGGATCACAAGCCCCCGTCCCCCGAATTGCGCAAGCCGCTGCAGCATCGGCAGGCCGAATGCCATCGTCTTTCCTGTGCCGGTCTGCGCGATGCCGATCACGTCCTTGCCTTCCACTGCTATGGGAATCGCCTGGTGCTGAATCGGCGTAGGTGCCGTGAATTTCATCCGGGCAAGTATCTGCAGCAGGCCCGGCGCGATGCCGAGGTTGGTGAAACTTGCGGTGTTTTGGATTTGCGGATACGCCATGTCCTTGAAGCGTAGTGGAAAATCAGGGGTACTGGTAGGGTTTTCCGGACATGGTCGCGACGTATCCCGGAACTCTACTTATGTGTGCGTGATGCCGAGGAAGTATTGCGAATGCTTTTTCTTTGTGATGTAGTACGTGTATGGCTCAACGGTCAAAGTCGACTTCGGACACCGGAACGCATGAGGCGCTCCTGGAAACAGTCGAGGCTCCGCTGATTCCTCCTGCCGCGCCCGAGCAGCGTTCTGCAGATCAGAAGAATGTCCTTTCCGCGCTCAATAATCATCAACTCCTGCAGACGTTCGCGCTGGAATTCCGCAATCAGGTCGCAAGCGCGCTCCGTCACGGCAAAGCGACGCACACGATCCGTCCACGCGGGGCGCAGAACCGCGGGGGCGTAGTCGAGATGGCGATCGCGTTGGAACAGATTGCCGACGGAGGCGACGCGGCCGTGCTCGGCGCTCTCTACACCATAAAGGCGAATCTCACGAGGAACGAGTTGACGCTCACGCCCCGGGAACGGGCGGCGCGGATGCTCGGGCGTTTGAAGAAGGGAGGTAGAGAGCGCGAAGCGGACGAGCTCGACGACGCGTTGGTCACGGAACTTCTCGCTGGCGTCGAGAACCAGCCAGAACTCCTCGAGATCGTATCGCGCATGGTGCAGACGCGCGAGGCGATGCTGGAGAAATTGCAGCAGGACAAGAAATTCCCGACGCTGCTCAGCCATGCCGCGTTCCATCAGCGTCTGGACCTCGAACCCGATCGCATCGGCGTCATTGTGTTTGCGGATGTCAGCGGCTTCAAAGCCATCAATGACCAGTACGGTCAGGGATTCGTTGACGAAACCGTCCTGCGGCCGATCGCCGAAGCGCTGCCCGTGCGCCTTCCTGTCCGTTCGGGGACGCGCGTGTCAATCTGCCGGCAGGGAGGCGACGAATTCGTCGTATTCTTCGAAGATATCGAAGATCAATTCGCCGTCGCGCAAGTGTTCGCACGCGAATTCAAGAGGGCTGTGCAGAATATTTCCCGCAAGCTTCTCATGTCCTTTGAACATCTTCTCAGTGACCAGGTTCGCGGGCAATTGCGGAATGGCGATACCGAGTGGCAAGCAATTGTGGCGGAATTACACGCACTCGAATGCAAAATCGGAGTCGCCATGCGGAATGCCGGTATGAAAGCAGCATCAGCGGAGAGCGCGGCGAATTCGCGCATGATCGAAACGAAACCATACAAGAATATCGTCGGCTTCCCGACCGTGACCAGTAGCGCCCCGTCAATCGTCCGCAACGCGATCACGGGGAAAGCATACAGGCGCGACCCATCTCTGAAGCTTGCGGAAGGGGAGCGGTGATCGACAGTGGTACCAGGCGGAACCTCTGAAAAATGCCTCCTGCTTCGTCAGCTGCGCCAAAATTTCGCTCAACGTATGCCGATACGCCTCGCGAAATTTTGGCTCGCTTCCTCGCATGAAGCGATTTTTGAGAGGTTCCTTACCATCGTGATGTTTTGGTGATGCGTATCATTTTGCAGAGGTTCCAGATGTCTGGCGCCGAGCGAACGCTCTCTTGCTTGCCGCCTCGCTGATGTTTTCTCAAGGCAGCTGCTCGGAAGCAATCTCTGATACTCCGCCGCGCGTCGCGTTGATGCCGCGAGCTCCTCTTTGTCGCGTTTTCTCCAGCGCTTGATTTCCGCCTCCCGCCGTCGTGCTTCTCCGAGTGTCGCACATGCTTCGTGATAGATAATCTTCACCGGCCGGCGGGAGCGCGTGTACTTCGCGCCCGTCCCGTCATTGTGCTTCGCCTGCCGCGTCGCGGGGTCCATGCATGTTCCAGCGTAGAGCGATCCGTCTCTGCAGCGGGCGAGGTAGAAATAATATGGCATGGAAAAAGTATAGCGGCAGTATTTTTCTGCATCCTGATGCATTATGATGACAAAGTCGTTCTTTCACGGACGCATTCTTCTTTCTCGGACTAATCAAAAAAATTGTCGCGAAGCCGGGCTTTGCCCGGCTGGAGCGACACCGCCGAAAGGGAAGGGTGGGTCCGTGGGAGGGACACCGCTAGGTGGCCCTCCCACGATCACGGCCCCATCGTCTAGCGGTTAGGACAGCGGGTTTTCAATCCGTTAACCGGGGTTCGATTCCCCGTGGGGCTGCCACGTAAAACTGCGCGCAGCGAAGCGAGCAGCTGTTTTACGTGGGACGTGGCGGCGCAGCCGCTTTACGTCCCTGCGCGCAGTCACGTGGCGCAGCCACCAACTTGCGACGAGAAAAACATATAAACGCACGAGAAGCTTTTTTACATGGCCCGTGAAGCCGCAGCTTTTTACGGGCCGTGTCCCCGTGGGCGCGCAGCGCCTTTACGGGGCTGCTACAATAATCTGCTATGTATTTCGTTTACCTCCTCGAAAGCGAGACTGACAAACAATGGTATATCGGCTACACGACGAATGTTGAAGAACGTCTCGATGCTCATAATGACGGCAAGAATATTTCCACCTCTCATGGAGAACCCTGGAAACTCATCTACTACGAGGCATACATGGAGAAGATGGATGCCCTTGGCCGAGAGAAATTTCTGAAAAGCGGTGCTGGCCATCGCTTTGTAAAGAAACAACTTGCACATCATTTCAAATTCAATTCACATTCCTCAGTTTCTAAGATTGCCTAGAAAATGGTACAATATGAAAGTTATGGATGAGGGATTTGATTACACAACAGGCTTGGATATTGGTTCTCTGGCGAAAAGCCATCCACGTTTTGTAGAAGCCGCTCTCACTCCAGATGACATCACAGTTCTCCAAAAAGCTGCAACTACTCTTCAACAAGATT
This sequence comes from Candidatus Peregrinibacteria bacterium, assembly GCA_016186175.1. Classification (GTDB taxonomy): domain Bacteria; phylum Patescibacteriota; class Gracilibacteria; order Peribacterales; family Peribacteraceae; genus JABFSS01. Next base: position 57,375 of record JACPMB010000003.1, on the reverse strand, counting down.
CATCGAGGAGAAGTCTCATATCAATAATGGGGGGATTTGAAGATGATGCTCATGGAAGAAAATTGATCGAGCTTGTAACGACCGTAATCTTTCTCAGAGCATCAGAAAAGAGGTGACCGTCTTGCCCTGTCATCCCTAAAACCCGACTCTCAAAAACCTTGTCTGGGCCTCAACCTTTTTGGTGTCAGACCCCGTTGTTCTGCCACTCGACTCGGCCCTCGTTGCTGCGCAACTCGGGCCTCGCTCGTGGTCTACGCCCTCGGCTTCGCTCGGGCTCCGACCATTCTTTCGCGTGGCCGAGGCGAGTGCCCCGAGCGAGCGGAGCGAGCCGAGGGCAATCAATCAGATATACTCATAAACCAATGCCTTACTATTTCTATCTTGCACGGTGCGTCGATGCGTCTTTGTATTCAGGTTCTTGTATTGATCTGAAAGCTCGAGAGGCGAGACACAATATAGGCAAAGGTGCTAAATACACACGATCGCGACGGCCAGTGAAAATCATCTATCACGAAGAATTTTCTACTCTTGTTGAAGCCAGACGTCGTGAAGCGCAGGTGAAGACATGGAGCAAGATGAAGAAAGAAAATCTTGCTGTAGGTAAGCATCCGACGAAAAACTGATGTCACTATCTCATTGCTTCCATATATGTTCGCAGGTATATTTTGCTCATGAGCAACCGGGAAAGGGCAGAAGAAGGCACTCCATTTGAAGTCCGGCAGCTTTCCAATGAACAGCGCAATCTAGCTGATCAAATAGTGAAAGAAGTTCTCGACGAATGGGGAACGAATCAGGTTGGTCGTCGAATCCGGTCAACTTGCGAAAGGAATCCGCCTCTCGCGATCGTGGTGCCTTCAAGTTCTCAAACCCCGACCTTCGAGGATGCTCTCTGGGATTCAAATTTGTAAGTTCACGACCGCACTTCATGCCCTCTTCTCTGTTCCTCTTCCGACGTACTGCCGTAGCGACGCAGATCCTTGCGCCGCTGGAATGTGGTGATCGCGTCCGAGATGCACGATGCGATGTCATGCGCATGCGGGATGTAGCGTAGATTCACACCGTTCCCTACACCCTCTTTCCAGTTGAAGTGCAGAATTCCGAAGGGGAAGAGGTTCCAGAATTGTGTCTCAGCACTCGCACTCGCGAAATTCTCCAGGTTCATCGGTGTGACCTTCTGATGGAAGATCGATGATTGATTGACGAGGATCACTTTGTCAGTCGTGATGAGGATGAAGTCGTAATGCCAGTCGAGGTATGCTCGCAGCAACGGTCGGGAGACAAAGGCGAGCCAGACACTGGACGCCGCGATAACGACCCATGAAAATGGCAGACCCGCTAAGCCGATCCCCATGGCGATGCCGATGATGAGGAAAGTCCAGAGCGTCAGACGCAGCACTGTCAGGAAGAATCGGAAACCATGGAAGAACACCGTGCAGATCTCCCGTTCCTCTTCCGAGAGGAAACTTGCCTTCAGTTTCCCGATGTCTGTTTCGAGGGCGAAGATGTGCATGATGTCCGCATTGTATAGCAGAACAAAGAAAGAACATCAGAACCCTGATGCCACGCAGGATTGGTTTCGGAGCGTCGAAGAAGATGAATCCTCAACTTATATCGATCAGATCGCTGCTACAATCCATTTCTACATCTCATGTTCCTCATCGTTGCGTTCCTTTTCACTGGCCTCGGCATTCTTCTTATGGGTAAGGGGTCGGACTGGCTGACCGCTTCCCTCATCCCTATTGCACGGAGGCTCGGTGTATCGGGAGTGGCTGTGGGGCTCATCCTCGTCTCTACCGCCGTGAGCTTGCCGGAGATTCTCGTGGCCGTCCTCACGACGATGCAAGGCTACCTCGCGATCAGCTTGGGCGTGGTGCTTGGTTCGATCATCTGCAACATCGGGCTCATGACGGGATTCTGCGCGATTATCCGGCCATTGAAAGTGAAGAAATCCCTCATTCTACGGGATGGCATCTTCTCGATCATCATCCCGATTCTCATCTTCGCCATCGGCGCGAGCGGCGAGATCACGCGGCTGGAGGGCGGGGCGTTGTTCCTGCTCTTCATCCCGTACCTCGTCAATATCTTCATGCAGGAGAAGCAGCTGTCTCCCGAAGAACGCAGCAAAGAAATACAAGAAATCGAGATGGAACTTGATTTCATCGGCTTCAACTTCGGCAAAATGAAAGCGAACTGGCTCTCGTTCATCCTTGGAACGGCTTTGCTCCTCGTCGGCGCGCATATTTTCTCGCAGCAACTCGTGTGGTTTGCCAGCACCCTTGGTATCGATGAACTCCTCATCGGTCTGACGCTGGGGGCGCTCGGACCGTCGCTCCCCAATATCTTTGCGGCGTATAAAGCTACGAAGAAGGGCATGGGGGACATCGCCGTGTCCGAGACGCTCGGTAGCAACGTTTTCACACTCCTAGTGACGCTCGGCATCGCGGCGATGCTCTCGCCGGTCGCCATCTCCAGTCGCTGGCTTTCGTTTGAATTGCCTGCGCTCATCGTAATGAGCCTCCTGCTCTTTTTCTTTCTTCTCACGAAGCAGACGATCTCGCGGCTCGAAGGCGCTGTGCTCCTCGGAGGGTACCTCGGGATCGTTGCCATACAGATCGTCATCGCTCTGTGATTATTTCTGTCATCATGTTCGTGATTCCCATTGTTTCTCCAGTTGACGCAGTTGTTTTTCGCCGAGGCCAGTGGGCTTGAACGGAATCAACCTTCACGGCATACTATGCCACAACTTTCCTCCCAAACGCATGCGCTGCACGTTGCTTCGAAGAATCTTTCCTCTCTCACTTCTCGCGCTCGCTCATGTGCCGATTGCCTTCGCAGCCGAAAGTGCCGGAGATCCGGGAACACACAATATCGCAAGCACGTTCCTCTGGATCGCTTTCCTGCTCGTGGCCGCGAAGATGGCGAGTCTCGTCGAACGCTTCGGGCAACCTGCTGTCCTCGGTGAACTGATCATGGGTGTGCTGCTTGGGAACCTCGTGCTCGTCGGCATTCCCTGGATCGAGCCCGTGAAGCATCACGAGATCATCCGCTTCCTTGCGGAACTGGGGGTAGTCATTCTTCTCTTCCAAATCGGTCTCGAATCGAATATTCAAAAGATGCGAAAAGTCGGTGTCCGTGCCCTCCTCGTCGCCACGGTCGGTGTGATTGCACCGTTCGTGCTCGGTACGTACATTGTGGGTCCTCTGCTTCTCCCAGGCCTGCAGAGCAATGCCTACCTTTTCTTGGGAGCAGCATTGACGGCCACCTCCGTCGGTATCACCGCGCGCGTCTTCCGTGATCTTAAGAAATTGCAGAGTCCAGAGGCGCAGATCGTGCTCGGAGCTGCTGTCATCGACGACGTCATCGGCCTCATCATCCTCGCTGTGGTATCTGCGATCGCCACGGAAGGCACCGTGAACTTCGCAGGTATCAGCCTCATCACGTTGAAGGCACTTGCGTTCCTCGTGGGATCCATCGTCATCGGCCACGTTCTGGCACCGCGCCTCGGCAAGCTCTTCTCGATGATTCATACAGGTGTCGGCATGAAGTTCACCCTGGCTGTGTGCTTCGGGCTCGTCATCGCAGGGCTCGCGCAGCAAATAGGTCTTGCGCCGATCGTCGGAGCCTTCGCGGCGGGACTCGTCCTCGAACCCGTGCACTTCCGCTACTTCAAGGATCCAAAAGTGGTATCCGACGTGAAAGCGTCGGTGGAGAAGGCAGACAGCGCGACGAGGCAGCGCGTGCTCGCAGCGATCGAGCCGCATGCTGATCGGCACATCGACGACATCATCGAGCCGCTTGGCCATTTCCTCGTGCCGATCTTCTTCATCATGATCGGCATGGGAGTGAAACTCGAGACGCTCGGGAACCTCCCTGTGCTCCTCGTCGCCCTCGGGATCACCGCAGTGGCATTCGTAGGGAAGATCGTCTCCGGACTCGCCGCAGGACCCGTGCGAAAGTCGCTCGTCGGCTGGGGAATGGTGCCTCGTGGTGAAGTGGGTCTCATCTTTGCTTCGATGGGATTGTCTCTCGGGGTGCTCACGGACAAACTTTTTTCCGTCATCATCATTATGGTGATCCTCACGACTCTCCTCACACCTCCGATCCTGACGTTTCTCCTTCGGCGAAGCGAATTGCATGGGTCACGGCACTAGACTGCAGTGGCATAGTGGAATTTTGCGGCCGAGCCTTGGATCGAATATCATTGGATGCCAATAGGATGGCTGACCACAATACGTATTTTTCATCAACTGTTCGGAATTATTCGGTTTAACTTGGCCTGCGCGACTTTTTGCCTTCAGTCACAAACAGCAGCAGGAAAGAGGAAAAAACAGTCAGGATGAGGGAAAGCAGGAATGGCATCATCATGCCAATGCGATCCCAGATAAGACCTGCCATCAGCGATGCGGGGAGACTGCAGAGACCGATGACCATCTGGAATCCGCCGAGTGTGCTCGCGACAAAATCCTTCGGTGCGAGTTCAGCGGCAAAAGCCTTTTGGACCGGATCGTGCGCCGCCTTGTGAAGTCCGTAGAGCACGAACGATACTATGATGGCAGTCGTGGAGTGACTCAGGAGTAGCAAGGTGGAAACTCCAGCCCAGAGGATAAAAGAGCAGAGGAGAACTGCTTTCCGGTTGAACTTGTCTGCCAGCTTCCCGAACGGCAGCGAGAAGAGAGCGGCCATGAGCGTAAAGAGCAAATACAGGACGGGAATGGAACCAACAGTGAATCCGGCCTGTCTCGCCACAAGGAGGAGGAAGGAGTAGCTGAAGTTCCCCAAAGAAAAGAGCGCAGAGAGTATGGTGTAGAGCTTGAGATCATGTGTGAAATCCGTCAGCCGGACTCCTTTGAAGATTCGCGTTGAGGATGTCGATTCCCGGACGAAGGTGAGTACGAGGAGAACGGCTAGTATGGAAGGAACCGCGGCGGTCAGGAACAGTGAGCTATAACCAATCCGCTCGATGAGCAGGATGGACAAGATGATGCCGACGACGGCACCAGCATTGTCCATTGCCCGCAGTATGCCGAAGTGCCTTCCGCGATTTTCGCGAGTCGAGACATCCGAAAGCATTGCATCACGCGGCGCACCGCGCATTTTCCCTGAGCGGTCGAGGATGCGGAAAGGAATGATCCATTGCCACGATGGCGCGAGTGCATAGCCGATCCGTGCGATGCCGCCGAGCAGGTATCCCATCCACACAAAGATCTTCCTCTTGCGGATGCGGTCAGAGAGATAGCCGGAGACTGCCTGAGAGATCGAGACGATGGTGTCGCCAAGTCCATCAATGAAACCGACGACCGCCATGTTCGCACCGAGCACTTGCGTGAGGAAGAGCGGCCAGACGGAGAAAATCATGTCCGATCCGATATCGTGAAGAAAAGAGGCCGCAGCGAACACACGCACCGTCTGTTTCACGTGCATCTCTGGAACGTCAGTTTCCTCCATACTCCCGCAGTATACACGACTTCCAGCGCTTGCCGTTTTAAAAGCGTTTTCACCGGGTTATGAAGAAACTGGGAGAGCCGTACACAAAATAATTTGGATCAAGCATCAGCAATGGGAACGTGGCCCATCCATTTAAAAGCGAAGCGGTGTCATTCGATATCCGAACTCTCACTCCGTACCGGCCATGACATCCGTCAGCAATTGCTTGTACTTCAACATGTCTGAAAAAATTCTTTCACTGCTCAGGTCAGTGAGGTGCATGATCCGGCCGAAAGCATTCATTTTACCGGCAACATCTTTGCTTGCTTTGTGCCTTATGCCTGTAAAACACACGTCCACCGACGACGGAGAAATAGAATCCAGCTTGCGCATCACATTGATCAAAGTATCTCCGGAACACGCATCATTCTCGCACAGTAGCACTCTCATGCCCTTCCTTATCTCTGTCCTATTTTTTGTAATCCATGTTGGATTGCGCTGCCAGTGCCTGTGCCATTCCAGATAACCGGAGTTCTGACCAAGAGGGTGCATATAATTGACGATATTCGCTCCGCCATGGAGCACCCCGATTGCAATATCGTAGTTCTGTTCGTGCAGCTGCAAAGCCGCCGTCGGAAACAACAATTGATAAACATTGCCGTGTCGTGATGGCAGTTGTAGATGCCTGGTGTATGTTTTGAGCAAACGCCAGATGTTTTCCAGAACATCTTTGACCTGTCCGTGTATATCGTCGAAGCCTCCGCTCATTGGCAATTTCAAAGCAAGCACCTTGTCTATCTCTTGCGCAGTGCCTCGTTCCTCCACTGTCATCGCAAGATCAAGATTGACATCCTTGCTTATCGGATCAATCGCGCCGTGCGCCCGCGCATGTTCCAGAATCATCGTTCCGTGATCCTGCTCCGTCGTTTCGCACAGAACTTTAGCTATATAATACGCGTTAATATCGCAGAATTGAGATGCGATGGAGCGGACGGCGGCCTTGAGTTGCTCACGTATAACTGAATCCTTTTCAGTTTTGCGCCATACTTCTGCGAATATTTGTTTGACATTCGACCAGCCTGAATCCAGGCCTTTGCACAGCCAGATGGAGAGCGCATTTTGATGCTTAATGCTCACACCCAGTTTTTCCGCCGTGGATAGACATTCATCCACCAATTTGTCGAATGTTGCCTGTATCGGCTCATCCTCGCATTCGCGGCGTGTTTCAGTCATGCAGTTAATTAAATACCTTTTCTGTTATGTGTCAAGAAGCAAGCCGCATCAAATTATGCGGGCTATTGTGCAACCAAAAGGGCCCGCGTTGTACGCACGCGAACCCTATTTTCTGACGAATACATCGGCGATAAATCAGTGGCTGCAGCCGCCTCCGCATCCGCCGCCTCCGGAACAACTATATGCTGACATAAATGAAATGGGAAAAAAGTAGAGAGTGGATAATAGTATCTGTCCTGACTTTTGTCTAGCACTCCAACTTGACGAGTGACAAAAGCATCCTTCGATTTGCCTGGCAGCTCGCTCAGGGTTTTTCTGCGGAAAAGCCCTTCGACTCGCCGCGTCCGAGATTTGCAATGCTTGGCAGCTCGCTCAGGGTTTTTCTGCGGAAAAACAAAAACCGTCGCCTACGACTGCAGATGACGGTTGATGTTTGTTAATCCGTCTTGCGACGGTATAGATGTCACCATGTGGGACGATCGGAGGAGATCGATCAGAAGATGACTTAGATACTATAACATAATTATGCTAAATATGCAAACTGCCATTCTGCCATTCGGCACGATATTCCGCATTTTATCGCTGTTTCCTGATAGCGTCGAAGCTGTGTTTTTTGCCCAGATCATCGCGGTAGTATTTCCCGAATTCCGTCAATTGCAGCAGAACCTCGTTGCTTACCACGGGCCCTTCCTTGCAGATGCGTATGCCAAGCGGATCCATAACGCAGTTCCCGCACAGTCCGTACCCGCACTTCATGTAGCGTTCCATGGAAAGCTGCGCAGTAACCTCATATTTCGCGCACATCTCACTAATGCGCTTCAACATCATTTCGGGCCCACAACCAAAGATCTGATCAATAGGACTGCACTTTCCGTTGTCACTCCGAGTAGAAATCCGCGGAGCGGATGTCGCATCTATGGGTCGGGCCGCAGCCGGTCGGTGGCACGAACTTAACAACTTTTCCAAAATGTCGGTGCCGAATCCCTTGTGCCCTGCGGATCCGTCGTCGGTCGCGAGATGGAGCGACACGTGCGGGAGCGATTCCAGCTCCTCCACGTACAACAGGTGATCATTGCTCCGCGCGCCGACGATCACATCCAGAGTGCAGTCGTGCATGGCCGTCTCCTTCGCGACGAAGTACATCGGCGCAGCGCCGTATCCTCCAGCTACAAGGACGATATGCTGGCCGCGTTCCCATTCGTAATGCGTGCCGAACGGCCCGCGCAGCCCCGCGAGATCGCCAACGCGGAGTTTTGCCAGCTCATTCGTCATGCCGCCGGCGGCAAAAAATGTGATCCGCGTGGTCGCGCCGTCGTCGCAGGCGACGCTCATCGGCACCTCGTCCGCTCCAGGCAGCCACACCATCGCGAACTGTCCGGGTTTCGCGCCCAGCGAGCCGTCGAACGTGAATGTGCGCACCATTTCGGTTTCCTGTTTTACATGTTTGATCCGATAGGTTCTGGGGAGCCGGCTCTGAAGGGGGATCGACATGAGTGGGAAGTTGAAAGTGGAAAGTGGAAAGTGGAAAGTGGAAAGTGGAAAGTGGAAAGTGGAAAGTGGAAAGTGGAAAGTTATGACTTTTTTCCACTTTCCACTCGCGCGACAGCGTGATGCATTCCTCCTACAAGTTCCTTCACATCCTTCACCCCTTCGCTCGCGCACCAGGCTTGCATCTCGTCGCAGACTTTCTGGAAAACGTCCATTCCGCGGTCTCCCACGGCGGTGCCTATTCCGATCAGGGAAGCTCCTGCCAGCATAAGTTCAATCGCGTCTTCCCCGGTGCAAACTCCACCGGTTCCGATGATTGGGAGTTTGCCGCCGGTCGCCTCATAGACTTCGGCGATGCAGCGTACTGAGATCGGCTTGATGGCGGGCCCGGAGAGTCCTCCAACTCTGTTCGCCAGAATCGGCATGCGGCTGCGCAGGTCAATTGCCATGCCGGGACCAGCGGTGTTGATGGCGGTGAACCCGTCTGCTCCGGCCGCGGCGCATGCCGCTGCGATCCGGCCGATGCTGTCCGCGTTCGGAGACAGCTTGATAAAGACCGGCGTCCCTTTGCAAACGCCCTTCACGGCTTGCGTAACCGCCGCCGCGTCCGATGCGGAGCAGGCGAAAGGCTTGCCGAATTCATGCTCGATATTCGGGCAGCTGATATTAACTTCCAGAAAATCGGGCTTGAGCGGCAAAAGCACCTCGGCGGTTTTCGAGTAGTTTTCCACAGTCTCGGCGATGATGTTCACGATCAGAGGGACAGGTTTATCCTTCAGGAATTCGCCGATTTCCTCGCGTGCTTTCTCATAGCCAGCGTCGGGCACGCCGACGGCGTTGAGCGTCCAGTGCGGTGTGCTGATGATGACGGGATTTGGATGTCCCTTGTGTTCCCGCAGCCAGATGGACTTCGTCGTTACAGCTCCCGCGCCGCAGCGCGCGGCGCGTTTCCAACTGCCGGCTGTGACGCCCATGATTCCCGAAGCAAGTACGGTCGGGTTTTCGAAGCGGACGCCGAGGACCGTTTGGGAAAGATTCACATGCCAAATTATAGCGGAATGGAATGTAAGATAATTCATCTTTGAGAATAACGGGTTATCGAATTAGCGCTCAGATTGTCCGTTTCTTGGGAAATAATGTGTCTCTCTGAATCCAAACTGCTGCCAGCAGAATGATTCCAAATAACATCAAGCGCAGCGGCCCGAGGACGGCCGAAGGGAAGGGGAGGAAGCGGAGACCTTCTTTGAGGAGCGACAGTAGGATCGTCGCGATGATGGCACCGGGCGTGCTTCCGGGCTTTCCCGCGACGGTGATCATGAGCAGCGACACGAAGGCGGGGAAGTAGTAGTCCGAGGGATGCAGAAGATGATAGTACTGCGCGTAGAAGAAGTTGTCGCTTGCCAGCGTCAAGCCCAGTATCACGAATGCGGCGATGTGCGCGCCCGCCCTGCTGATGCCGAGCGCCTTCGCATGCCATTCTCCTTCCGCCAGCGCGCTCACCTGCCGCGCGAGCTTCGTACGGTCCAGCCAGAGGAAGAAGAGCGTCCACAAGACACACGCTCCAGTTGTCAGTAGCGCGAAGGACATGGCCGAATCCGCGAACGGCACGCGTGGGATCCGCGGCAACCCCAACGCACCGCGCGTGAGACTCGTCCAGTTCAAGACCACCGCGAAGAGCGCCAGGTAGACGGCGATTGACATGATGCCGAGCCCGTCCGAATCCAGGCGGAACGATAGCCAGGCGAAGAGGAGTGAGAACGCCAAGGCCATTAGGACTCCCGCGCAGAGTCCCAGTAGGAAGCTCCCGGTCGCGTTCAGCGTTAGAAATGTCCCGTACGCGGCGACTGTGGAGACGCCGATCGGCCCGAAATGTAAGATCTTCCCGCGGCCGAACACGAACGTGTAACCCAGCTGCGCCGGGAGGGCGATGGCGATGACGGTAATGAGGTGGAAGAAAAATGGCATTTCCGGGAGGTTGTAGAAGCGCGGCATCGCCGTGCCAGCTCATGCGGCGCGCGCTCTGTGGGAAAACAGCCCCGTCGGCTTGATGAGGAGCACGACGATGATGAACAGCAGCGCCACGATGCTCTGGTATCCCGCTGAAACGTAGTTGCCGAACCACCACGGCGTCCCGACGGCGAGTTGCTCAAGCATCGCGATAATGTATGCCGCCAGAATCGTTCCCCAGAAGTTGTCCTTCCCTCCCGCGATCAGCGCGGCGTACGCCTTGATCGTCACAGGGAACGCCAGGGTTGGCGTCAGGTTCTGATCAATTCCGATGTAGATCCCGCCGCAGGCGGCCAGAACGCCGCTCACGATGAAGACGATCCGGTGAAGGAGCGACGAGGAGATCCCCAGGCTTCGAGCGGCGTCGGGATGCTGCACGGTGGCGCGGATTTTTCTGCCGAATGGCGTCGAGTGGAGCACCCACGCCACGACACAGACGAAAATGAGCGTGCAGCCGATTAGAACGATCTGTTCGACGCTGATGCGCACTGCATCAAATGGAAGAAAGTGCTTGCCCCCCGGGAGAATTGATCTCGGACGTTCTTCGAGGGTCAGGAGGATTGCGGCATCGAGGATCATGCTCCAGGCAATCGTCGTCACGAGAGGAATCCGCGCATCTCTTCGGTAGAATGGCGCGACCGCGATTTCGAACGTCAGCCATGTGAATATCGCACCAATCGCCATCCCGCCTATGAGGCTCGGGAAGAGTGGAATGCCCGATGCGTGCAGCCACCATGTTCCGTAGCCGCCAATAAGCGCCAGTTGGCCGAGGGCGAGATTGAAGATCCCGAGAACGCCGTACACCAAGGCCAGCCCCCCCGCCATGAGAGCAGCCAGAGAACCAGCAATGAGACCGTTCACTATTAATTGCATAGATCAGCGGGGCTCGCCACGGCATTCGCGAATGCCGTGGCGATGGAACCTGCGATGAGTGCACTGATTGCGAGCTACATTCTCCTTTCAGTCTACACTGATTCCTTTTACCTGCCTGATCACTCCTTTCTGAAACTGTTTGAGGCCGTACGGGACGCCGACGACGTCGCCGTTCCGATCAAAACTGAACGCGCCGACGACACCTTTGTACTCCTTCATATTGTAAAGCCAGTCCTTAATCGCCGTCCCGTCGGTTGCTCCTGCCTTTAGGGCTTCGGCGATCACGCCCGCTGCGTCGTACGCGTGAGCTGCGAACGCGATCGTCGCCTGAGCGGCGCCGTACTTCGCCGTGAAGTCCGTTTCGAACGACGTTCCCTGGCCGGAGGTCGGCACGTTGATCACCCACATGCCTTCCACGGCCTCTGGCGCGAGCTTGGCAAGCGTGACGGAGTCGGCGATGTCATGGCTGATGGCTGGCTGCTTCATGCCCTGGTCGCGGAACTGCTGCATCATCGCCGCCATGGTCGCATCCGATTGGGCGTTCGGGAAGAAGGTATCGAACTTCACATTCTTGAGGCGGGTCATGAGCGTCCGAAAATCCTTCGTTCCCGGCTCGACGACTTCGTCGAATACGACGGCGTCCGCCGGAAGATTCTCCTTTAGCGAGGCGCGGAAGGCCGAAGCGAAATCGGTGTTCTCCGATATCATCGCGACCTTCGTTATCTTCTCCTCTGCGAAGTACTTCGCCATCGCTTTCGTCTTCAGCGCGTCGCTCGGGTAATCGCGGAAGACGTAATCGCCCGCCTTCGTCACATCCGGGCTGCTGGAGACCGGTGAGACAATGACGACCTTGCCCTCTTCGGCGATCGGCGCCGCCGCTAGTGTTTCGCCGCTGCACTGGCCGCCGACGATGGCGATGACCTTGTCCACGTTGACGAGCTTCTGTGCGGCGCTTGCGGCCTCGGAACCCGTGCACTTGCCGTCTTCGGCGACGATTTCGATTTGACGGCCGTTGATGCCGCCAGCGGCGTTGATTTCTTCGATTTTCATTTTCACGCCGTTCAATGTGTCAACGCCGTACGACGCCGCGTCGCCGGTCAATGGGCCGATATAGCCGATCTTGATCGTGCCGCCTCCGGCGGGTTGGCAGGCCGTCAACGCGAGGGCTGTCAATGAAAGAAGTGCGAGAGAGCGCTTCATACGAAAATGGGGAAAGGAATGTCAGGCGTACTTTCCCTCAGAATCGTGGCTTTGTAAAGGGGCATCTCTAAGTCTAGGTGTGCAACTTCGTTTCTGAACTCGTGGAGGGCATCTCGAAGTACGATTTTTCGACAGGCTCAGTACGGCGCCGCGTCGGCGCCGAAGTAAATTTCCTGCAGCTTTTTATCGTGCTTGATCTCCCGCGGCGCCCCGCTCAGCACCACCTCGCCGACGTCCAGGACGAGCACGCGGTCGCATATCTGGGAGATGAACGGCAGGTCGTGCTCTATGATTAGGACGGTCTTCCCTTCCTTCTTAAGCTCCCCGATCAGGTCGGCCACCTGCCTGGTCATCTTCGGGCTCACGCCGGCGGTAGGCTCATCTAAAAGGAACAGTTCCTTGCCGCTCTTCAGGGTGCGCGCGATCTCGAGCAGGCGCATCTGTCCTCCGCTGAGCGAGCCGGCCTTCTTCTTCGCGTGGTGGCTCAGCCCGACCATGTCGAGCGTCCCCTTCACAGCATCTTTGATGCTGCCCAGCAGCATCCTCTGTTCTTTTGGCAGCGCCTCGAGCGCGACGAGCACGTTCTCCTCCAGCGTCATCTCACGGAATATCCCGAAGTTCTGGAATACTCTTCCAATACCCAGCCGCGCGCGCTGGGCGGGGGAGACCGACGTGATGTCGGCGTCGCGGAAGTGCATGACGCCGCTCGTCGGCTTAAGAAATCCGGAAAGCACGTTGAACAGCGTCGTCTTTCCCGAGCCGTTGGGCCCTATCAATCCAATCACTTCACCTTGTTCGACGGAGAAGGTCACGTTCTTGAGGATTTGCTGGCTGTTGAGGGTAAGGGAGAGGTGAGTGACTGAGAGGATGGGCATGGACGTAGCATAGCGTGCGCAGCCACTCCATGTTTTTGTGTGATGTTTTCAGCGGGACGGCCTGACGACTTCCTTCATAAACGCCGCGAACAGCGGGTGCGGCCTGTGTGGCCTGCTCTTGAATTCCGGGTGGAACTGGCTCCCGAGCATGAACGGATGATCTTTAAGTTCCACTATTTCCGCCAGCCCTGTCTTTTCCCAGATTCCGGAGAAGATGAGGCCGCGATTCTCCAGTTTCTCCTTGAATGTTTTGTTGAACTCGTAGCGATGACGGTGGCGCTCGGAGACTTGTCCTGAGCGGAGCGAAGAATTTCCGTCGTATGCCGCATAAGCCTTGGTGCCGGGCTTGAGCTGACAGATGTACGCGCCCAATCTGAGAGTGCCGCCCTTTTCCTTGTCTTTGTGCTGCCCGGGGAGGAAGTGTACGACGTACTTCCCGCGCGGCAGCTTCCCTTCTTCATCAAACTCCTCGCTCGTGAGCTTAGGATCGTTCAAAACCGCGCGCGCGAACTCGATCGTCATCAATTGCGCTCCAAGACAGAGTCCGAGGTAGGGGACTCTCTCAATTCGGGCGTAGCGCGCGGCGGCGATCTTCCCCTCAATGCCCCGCTTGCCGAAGCCGCCTGGCACCACAATGCCTCCGCAGGACTTAAGGAGTTTCCAGGTTGCCGCGTCCTCTTTTTCCAGCTTCTCCGAATCCACCCACGCGATCTCGGCGTGGCTCTTTTCGAAGACGGCGGCCGTCTTGATCGCCTCGATCACGCTCAAGTACGCGTCGTCGAGCCGAGTGTACTTGCCGACCATGGCGACCTTCACCTTGTCCTTGGCCTCCGCGTGGCGTCTGGCTCCCATCTTCCACTCGCGCATGTCTGGCTTCACGGTTCCAAGATCTAGCTTCTCCGCGATGATCTGCGCCATGCCGTACTTCTGAAAGTTCTCGGGCACGTCGTATATGGAGTGCACAGTCGGCGCCGGAATCACCGCCCTACGATCTACGCCGCAGAAATGGCTGATCTTCTCCATGAGCTCTCCGGGTATCGGCTGGCCCGCCCGAATTATCCCGCTCGGATCGGGCGGGTCGGCACGCGCGAGGATCATATCCGGATCCAGTCCGCTCCGCCGCAAATCGCGCACCGAGAGCTGCGTCGGTTTCGTCTTCAGCTCCTTGCTTGCCGCAAGATACGGCAGCAGCGTCAGGTGGGCATGAAACACCCGCGAAGTCCCCAGTTCGTGCCGCATCTGGCGAATGGCTTCCAGGAACGGTTCGCCTTCTATGTCGCCGACTGTCCCGCCGATTTCCACCAGCATGATCTCTGCTCCGGATTTTTCAGCCGCTTCGGTGATCCTTCTTTTGATGGCGTCGGTGATATGCGGAACAACCTGGATCGTCTTTCCCAAAAATTCTCCGTGCCGTTCCTTTCCGAGGACTTCCTGGTAAATCTGTCCGGTCGTGACTGTCGAGAGTCTGCTCATAGGCTCGTCAATAAAACGTTCATAGTGCCCGAGATCCAGATCAGTCTCCGCCCCGTCATCCGTAACGAACACTTCTCCATGCTGGAATGGGCTCATCGTGCCGGGATCCACATTCAAATACGGATCGAGCTTCTGCACGAAGATCTTGAAGCCGCATGCTTTCATTATCGCGCCGATGGAACTTACGGCGATGCCCTTGCCAAGCGACGAGCAAACTCCTCCTGTGACGATGATGAAACGGGTCGGCGTTCCTTTCTTCCGTTTGAGGATATTTTTCTCCTCGCGCATCGGAGCATTTTTCGGAATCATACGAAAAGCGGGCGGCCAGGGGAGACATCTCGCACGAGGAGCCCGCCGTGCATTTTACTCGGTTTTTTCTGCCTTGCAATGCCGCGTCTTTGCTTTGACGCGCAACTGTCACCCTTCGACAAAGCGCGACTGCTTGCCGTTCGAAGGCCCTGAGGGCCTCTCAGGCCCGAATGGGCAGTCGCGTCATGAATGATGTTGTCTTTCGGGGGCGAACTCAGGGTGAAGCGCGGGTGCTTGCCTCCGCGCTTCACCGCGAAATCATGCCTGTGGCATACTTCTTCGCCTCCCTGTAGCCCTTTTTCGCGTACTTTTTCAATTCCTTCTGTGCGGATCCGAGCTTCTGGCTGGCGAATGCCTTCGCTTTCTTGAGATTATTCTGCACGTCCTCGCTCTCCACAAATCCCTTCACTTCCTTAGCGACTTTTCTTCCGTCTTTCGTGAGTTGCTGACCGAGCAGCTTGGCCATCGCCTCGGCGTTGGGTGCGCTCGCCATTTGCTTGCGCAGTCTTTCGTTGCTCAGTATGTAACCGGCGAGCGCGCCTCCGAGAGTGCCGAGCAGTAGAGAGAATTTGCGCATAATCTGAGAGTAAGATGGCTGCAGTGTAGTCGTTTTTGAAAGAAGTGCAAAAAAATCGCCAAAAAAAACCAACGGTTTCATTACACGTCGGCCTTTCGTGTGATTCCTGCGGCGGACTGCGCCTGTCATTTCGCTTTTCCATGCGGCGATTTGATTGCATTGATCGTCCGCTTCACGCGATGCGCGTTTGCAAAGCGGTGCGCCTCGTCGCGCAACCGCATCAACAGGAACTTCGCTGGTGATTCATCGGGGCATGCGATCTTGCTTGATCGCCCCTGAGCGAAAATTTCCTCCTCGCGCTTGGCCAAAGCGACCACCGGAATGTCGAGACCGAATGACTTCACGACGCCGTCTGCGGCATTTAGCTGTCCCTTGCCGCCGTCAACGACTATAAGGTCTGGTTTCGACGAGAGCGATGCGTCCGTTTTATTGCGGCTGGACTCCCACATCATCACAACCCTCGCCGTTCGACATTTTCTTTTCGCGGATGGACGGAGGAGTTCTTTTGGCGTGGTTATGATGTATCGGAATCCAATATCCGCGTAATATTGCTCCAATTCGGGTTGCACTTTGGAGTACACCTTGCCTTTCTTGATCATGCGCAGGAGTTTTCGGGCGATTAATTGGCCTAGCTTTCCTCCGCGGAACGGTTCGTCCACCCAGACGGATTCCAGCTCCATGATGCTCTTAGGATGCTTGTATATCCGGCCGAAACCGACGATTGATCCATCGTGACGCGCAACGATGCAGTTGCCGCAACGGACGTTGGAATTCTCCATATCGTCTGTGTTCGCGGCGTGGATCCGCTCGATCTCCGCCTGATCCTTCTTCAAGGCCTTTCCGAACGTGATTCCTTCCGTATTCCATTTATTCTCTTCCCCGCGCACATTCTCCGTGAGTCTCCGCAGTCGTCTCGTAAGCACTTCTTTCATCGCCTTGCAGTCATCCACTTCGCCGCTCTGCATAGTACGGATGATGAATGAACGGTACTGATCATTGGACGCCCGGCCATCTTTTATGACGACCATAGAACCGACTGTCTCCGTCCCCCCCAGGTGACTGATGTCATATCCTTCGATTCTCTGCGGCGGCGCTGGGAGTGCGAGCGCCTCCGCAAGCTCCGCGAGCGCGCCTGTGGTATTGCGTTCTTCCGTTTCCCATTTGAGTTCCATCTGGCGCGCTTGCTCGCGCGCGTTTCGTTCCGCGAGTTGCAGCAATCTTGATTTTTTTCCGCGCTCCGGAACGATCAGCCGCGCCGCTTTTTTCCGTCGTTCCCTCAGAAGAATTTCAATCACTTTGCCGTCGTCGGGCGGAGCTTCGGAAATGATTATTGCTTCCGGGATCTCGCGCCCGTCGTCGTAGTATTGCGGGATGAATTGTTCAAGGACCGATGCGGCGGATTCCGGATGGCCTGATAACGCAAAATGCGACTCGCCGACCAAGCGTCCGTTGCGGCGGTGCAGAATTGTCACGTGTGCGCGGTTGCTTGATATTGCGACGCCGAGAATGTCGGAATTTTCTCCGGTGCCGTCTGCGGCCACCTGTTTGTCGTCGGCTCCGCCTTCGATGAGGCCGATGTAATTGCGCAGCTTCGCGGCAAGCTCGAACTTGCGATCATCGGCTGCGGCGCGCATCCGCTCGAGTAGGATGCTTTTGATTGAATCCTTTTGCCCCTTCAGAAACGAAACCATCTGATCAATCCGGTTTCTGTATTCGTCTTTCGTGATTTTTCCGGCGCACAGCCCGTTGCACCTGCCTATCTGGAATTCCAGGCACGGACGCACCGCCCGCCCGCCCCTGTTCATGGCTGCTATTGACTGCGCGCACGCGCGATAGCCGACGGCTTCGTGCAGCAGATCGAGCGTCTGATTGACTTCATCGCCGTTCATGTACGGCCCGAAATACCTTGCGCCGTCCTGCTCGAATCGCCGGACAGTCGCGACGGACGGATAAGAATCCTGTACGGAGACGCGGATGAAGATATGATTCTTGTCGTCCTTCATCAGGACGTTGTATTTGGGCCGCAGCTGCTTTATCAAATTCGTTTCGAGAATCAGCGCTTCGAATTCGGACGTCGCGACCAGCACGTCGAAATCGACGATCTGCCGCATGAACGATTCCTTCCACGGCCCTAGTGGTGGCGCCGATCGCACGTATGAGCTCAATCTCTTCCTCAAATTCTTCGCCTTTCCGACGTACAGAACGCGTCCGTTGTCATCCAGCCATTTATACACGCCAGGATCCTGCGGCGCCCTGGCGACTCGCTTGCGAAGATTGGACAGCCTGTCTTCCTCTGTCGAAACCATACGGTGACATAATAGCTCCGTCCGTGAACGAAAGGCCGTGTACATTGACTTCCAAGCTCAAATCTTTAGTCTTTACGCACTTCCAGGGCAACAGCCCCAGGTAATTTCATCCGAATATCGGCATTACTCCCATTTCTATGTCCTCCTATCTTCTCGAATTCTTCGCGCCTGTCGTAGCGATCGCCGGCCTCCTGTATTCACTCGTATTCTGGAACCAGGTCAAGTACGCGCCTGACGGCACGCATGAGATGAAAAAAGTCGCCAACGCGATCCGTACGGGGGCGCAGGCGTTCATACGTCGTCAGTATCAGGCGATCGCAGTCCTCACCGTCATCGTTGCAGTCTTGATAGTGGTGCTCTACGGACTTACTGGCAGCGATGAGAGTGCGTGGACACACGGCGTCGAGACTGGGGCGGCGTTCCTTTTGGGGGCGCTCTTATCCGGCCTCGCGGGAGTGGTGAGCATGCGTGTTGCAACGCGCGTCAACCTCAAGTGCGCGGCGGCGGCCAAAGGCGGTCTCAATAGTGCATTGCAGATGGCCCTGCGTGGAGGTGCGGTCCCCGCGATCGTTATCACGGCCTTGAGTCTGCTCGGAATCAGCGGTCTATACCTCTTCTACAAGTTCGTGTTCCTGCTGGACGTAGCCGACATCCCGAAGCTGATTGTCGGGTACGGCTTCGGCGCGAGCTTCGTGGCGCTTTTCGCGCAGCTCGGTGGAGGGATTTACACGAAAGCGGCGGACGTCGGCGCGGATCTGGTCGGCAAGATCGAGGCTGGCATACCAGAGGATGATCCGCGCAATCCGGCCGTAGTGGCCGATCTCGTCGGCGATAACGTCGGCGACTGCGCCGGGCGCGGCGCGGATCTCTTTGAATCCATCTCCGCCGAGAACATCGGCGCGATGATCCTCGGCGTCGCGCTGGTGCCGTACTTCGGCGTCAAAGGTGTGCTCTTTCCGCTCGTTCTGCGATCCATAGGGCTCGTAGCTGCGATTATAGGAGTGTACACCGTCTCGGCGAAAGATACTGAGAAGAATCCCATGCGCGCGATGACGCGCGGATTCTGGGTCACGGCCGTCCTTACGACAATCGCCCTGTACTTTTGCTCGCGCTGGATGCTCAACGCGCCGACGGATATATTGCACGACGACCTGCCTGCGATATTCAGCGATTCCGCGATTTGGTACTTTCTTGCCGGACTGGTCGGCGTCCTGACCTCCGTTGCTTTCGTCTACATCACGGATTACTACACAAGCAAGGAGTACCGCCCAGTGCAGTCCATTGCGGACGCCTCGACGACGGGACACGCGACTAACATCATCTCCGGCACGGCGATTGGCATGGAGTCCACCGGTCTTACTGTGCTGACGGTCTGCGTAGCGCTCTTCTGCGCGTACTGGTTGGGCGAGCAAACGGGGATCGATGGCGGCGCGCTTTACGGGACGGCCGTAGCGACCATGGGCATGCTGGCGGTCGTCGGCTATGTCCTTTCGATGGATATGTTCGGACCGATCACGGACAACGCGGGAGGCATAGTCGAGATGTCCAAGGCGCCGGAGGAAATGCGAAAAGTCACCGACGAGCTGGATGCCGCCGGAAACACAACCAAGGCGCTCACGAAGGGATATGCCGTGGGTTCGGCGGCGCTCGCGGCCTTTCTGCTTTTCTCCGCGTATCTGACGGAGGCGCAGTTTGAGGTCGTTGATCTGGCAAATGTCAAAGTTTTCGTTGGCGCGTTCATCGGCGCCATGGTGGTGTTCTTCTTCACGTCGCTCACCATCCGTGCGGTCGGCCGCGCGGCGTCGGTTATCGTCCATGAGGTCCGCCGCCAGTTCAAGGAGAAGGCGGGGATCATGCGCGGCACTGAGGACCCAGACTACGCGGCAGCTGTGGATATTTCCACGCGCGCGGCGCTGAAGGAGATGATCATGCCGGGCATCGTCGCGGTTGTCTCGCCAATCCTTGTCGGCGTCGTCCTGGGAAAGGAGGCGGTCGCCGGGCTCCTGATGGTAGGCACGATTGTCGGCGTCATTCTGGCTGCGTACCTCAACAACGCCGGCGGTGCGTGGGACAACGCGAAAAAGTACATCGAAGGCGGCATCCACGGCGGCAAGCGCAGCCACGCGCACCAAGCGGCGGTCACCGGCGACACAGTCGGAGATCCTTTCAAGGATACCGCCGGGCCGTCGCTCCACGTTCTGATTAAGCTGTTCTCGACGCTGACATTGGCTCTTGCGGCGCTGTTCATGTAAGCCCCTCACCCCTAGTCCCCCACAGCCTCGTTCACCTCTGCTCCCAGTTCCTGCGCCTTCGCTTTGCCTTCCATTTTCTGTTCCTCCGTCATCTTCCCAGAAAGACCATCCAGCATCGCCGCCGCGCGCTGATTGCCGCCTTCTTTGGACAGTGTCAGCCACGCGTATCCACCGACGAGATCCTGCGACGGCACGCCTTCGCCGCGAATATGCATGATTCCGACGTTCATCTGCGCATCGGCTAGCCCCTGCCCCGCAGATTTAAGGAAGTAGGAGAGCGCCTTCGAATAATCCTTTTCCGCATACGCCATCGTGCCGAGTTGCAGCGCGCCGCGCGCGTCTCCGGCATCCGACGCGCGGATGAACCAGTTGCGGGCCGCGTCGGGATCGGCGCCGGCGCCTTCGCCGTTTTGGAGCATCAATCCGAGATTGAACGCGGCCTGGCGATTGCCGGCAGATGCGGCTTTTCTGTACCACTCAAGTGCCTTGCCGAAATCCCGACCGACTCCGTCACCGTCGTGGAACATGGCGCCAAGTTCGAATTCGGCGTCGTGGTTCCCGTTCATAGCCAGTTCCAGAACACTGGCATAGTCGAGTTTGCCCTTCGACAAAGCGCGGCTGCTTGCCGTGCGAAGGCCCTGCTGCGGGCCTCTCAGGCTCGAATGGGCAGCCGCGTCATGAATGATGTTGTCCTTCAGGGGCGAGCTCAGGGTGAAGCGCGGGGGCTTGTTTACACTGAGCACAGTCGAAGTGCTCCCGCGTGCTTCACCGACTGTCGCGCCCGAATCGGTTGCCGGCTGCCGTGGAGTTTTGTCCGCGGTTAGCCCCGCACATCCGGCGAGCGATGCCGCAAACAGAAAAGCTGCGAATGAAACTGACAGTGATCTCATATCGGAGCGAGTCTATAGCGCATGATGCGGAATCCAAAAGTCTTCTGTAGGCTTTATTTGTGCAGCCAGCGGATATCGTCATCGTTTTCGCGATTCTGCCGGTTGTTATGATCGTGATCACAGCTGTTTTCTGGTTTGTAGGAGGGGTGCCGTACGTCCCGACGCCAAAGTTCGTCGCGCGGGCCATGGTGACTTTGGCGCGCCTCAAGGGATCGGAAGCCGTTGTTGACATGGGTGCGGGCAACGGCCTGATTCTGATCGAAGCCAAGCGCAGGCACCCCGGCATCGCCGCGACCGGCATCGAGATCGCACCGACTGTGTGGTGTCTGGGGCGGGTGAATATTCTACTGAGCGGCCAGAAATTGCGGTTGCTGTGCGGCAACGCTCTGAATTACGACGCGAGTGGCGCGGATGCGATATTTCTTTACCTTTCGCCAGCGCTTATGGCGTCGCTCGAAGATAAGTTCGACCGCGAGCTAAAACACGGAACCGTCGTGATATCGCATGCTTTCAAATTTCCGCGCCGGCAGCCGACGGAAACCGTCGCGCTTCCGCATTGGAGCGGAAAGAAGACGATTCGCAGATACGAGTGGTGACTCTGCGCCCTTCTGCGGGAAGGTGCGAGGCTACTCGGGATGACACAATGGCATGGCGTCCGACCCATAGTGCTGTACACGCGTAGTAAATCACCATCCATACTGTTGTGAATCCCGTCAAAGTCAGAGACGCGAACGGAATCGCGCCGAGCGCATGCGCTACGCCGGTGATCCATTGCAACGGCAGCCATGCGAGCATCGCGGACGCGCGTCCAATCGGCGACCAGACCCACCCGAACAGGATGCTTATAGTTCCCATAAGCATCGCGTAAGGGACGGCCGGCGGGGCAAGCAGGTTGCTGAGCGGAGCGATCAGGCTCAACTGGCCGAAAAGAAAAAGAATCCACGGAGAGGCCAGCGCCTGTGCTGAGAGCGTCAGGCAGAACGATTCCCGGACGCCGAAGCGTTCCGGAAGCCGCCGCAGGCAAGGCTGCAAGAGCGGACTGATCTCCAGAACGCCGATAAGTGCGAGAAATGAAAGCTGGAATCCGGCGTCATACCACATCTGCTTTGGATTCCAGGCGAGCATCAGGAACGCCGACCATAGAACAGTGAGCCGCGTCGTCTGTATGCGGTTCGTTTGCAGCGCTAGCAGTGCAAGTATCCCCATCACCGCCGCGCGAACCGCGGAAGCGGATGCTCCCGTGAGCAGTGTGAAGGCTGCAATCAGCAGCGACGAAGGCCAAAAACGCCACTTGAGCGGCATCCAGAAGAGCAAAGTCCCCATCGCAGTTATCAGGATGGTTATGTTGTAGCCGGAAATCGCGACGATGTGCGTGAGCCCGGTTGTCTTGAAATCCAGAACAAGGTCTTCTGGCATGGCGCCCCGCGCCCCCAGCAGCAATCCAGCCAGCAGAGACGCGTGTGGTTCCGGAAAGAGCTCATTGATCTGCCATTCCATACTTCTGCGAAACCGGTAGATCATTCGCAGTACCGCGTTGCCCCTGTTCAAACCTGCGCGATCCATCGTTGGATTATTCATGACGCTGTAAATTCTCTTCACGCTTAAATAACGGTCGTAGCGGAAGTCATGGTTGCCTTCCGGCAATTCCAGGATTCCCCGAACTATCACCGGATCGCCGTACTCGAAGGCCTGGTGGCCGACGCGGAGCGTCACAAGGACATTGCCGCCAACCGCGAAAGTCTTATCTCCTTTTTTCAGGACGGCAATGGCAACGGTGTAATTCGTCTGCATCGCTCTCCTGTCCGGATCATCGGCGATGAATCCGCGCAGAACAACCTCCGTTCCGTTTGCGTGAAAGTCAACGTCTGCGGATGAGGGGACGTGAGTTGTACGCGATACCGTCCAGATGGCCGCGGCCGCGCCGATCATAATCGCGAACGGCAGCAGCGCATTCCTTTTATCTGCCATCACAGCTACGATGGAACACAAGAAACCCATGGCGCCGGCGGTCATCCACAATTGCCACGGATACGCGGGCGACTGCCACCATTGCAGCGCGAACACCGCGGCAAGAAAACTCACAAGGAAAGAATAAGACAGATGCGACGGGCGCATAGCGGCTCAGGATCTCACTGTGACCGAATCCGGTGAATCCTCTTGCGTAGATTTTCCTTTCCAGCGGACGAGTTTTTCTTTTATACAAGCCATTAAAGATGTTCTATGCGGTCGTGGAACGTTCAGCCAATTCAATCCACTCCGTCACCGTCAGCGTTTCCGGCCTTCGCGCAGGATCAATATCTGCCTTTGCGAGAGATTCCATTCCGTTCTCCAAATTTCCGAGCGTGTTCCTGAGCATTTTTCGTTTCCCTGCAAAAGATAGCTTCAGGAACTTCAGAATGTTGTCGATCGTCGGGCGGTCTGCGAGCGGCTTGGGGTGTGAGGTGATCTTGAGCACGGCGGATTCGACTGCCGGCGGCGGAATGAATGCTTCCGGCGGCACCGTGCAGATCATTTCCGGATCGCCAAAGAGCTTCACCATGATCGTTAGGATGCCGGCATGCTCTTCATCGCAGATTTTCTCCGCCACTTCGCGCTGGATCAGGAGTGTCATCGTTGTCGGTTGCGCCGTTGATTCAAGATACGCATGCCGGAGCAGAGGGGAGGTGATGTGATAAGGAATATTGGCGACAATTTTGTATGGCGTCTCCGGAAAATCCACACGAAGGGCATTCTCATGGACGACGGTGAACTTTCTTGCGGCGCGCTCGTTCTCCGGCGGAAGAAAATCTTTCATGAGCGTAATCATCCGGGCATCCAGCTCGATGGATGTGACTTCCTCTGCGCGCATTAGGAGCCGGCCGGTCAGGATGCCGATGCCAGGCCCGATCTCAACGATGTGATCTTCATGTCCGATCTCCGCAGTCTCAACGATCGCCTCCAGAACATCTTCATCGGCCAGAAAATGCTGGCCGAGATCGGTGTTAAGGCGGACCCGGTGACCATGGAGGAAGGACAATACTTTTTCCCGCAAAGATGCCATGGCAAAAGCATACTTGCGCGCCGCCGACATCCAATAGATGTTTCAAAGATGTTTGTTTCGCGACTACAACACTTGCAACGGCGCGATGCTCAGCGCGAAGTCCTTCTTCTTCCCCGAATCGAATACGATTGTCGCGACGTCGCCGCGCTTGCTGAGGACTGTTCCCTCGCCGAATGACGGATGCCGAACGCGGGAGCCTTTCCGCAGCTCGGGTACGTCTTGATTCATCCCATCCGCGATCTCCAGGTCTTGATTGAACTCCACATTCAATTCAGCACGCTGGCGATATGGTTGGATATCCGTATGCGACTCTGCGGCTTTCAGTCGTCCGCTCTCCGTTGCCCATGCGAAAGCCGAGAGAAGCTCGTCGCTGCGCCGCTCGACGGCTTCCGAGGGCAGGTCGGCGATGAAGCGGCTCGGCGCATTGGCTTGTGTATTGCCCCATAACTGCCTGCTGCGCGTGAAGAAAATTCTCAAATGCGTCCTGGCCCGCGTCATGCCAACGTACATCAGCCGTCGTTCCTCCTCCAGCTGCTCTTTGTCGAACATGGAACTGCTGTGCGGGAAGATGCCTTCTTCGCATCCCGCTATCATCACGTGTTCGAACTCCAGACCCTTGCAGAGGTGCAGCGTCATCAGCGTGAGCGCGTCGTCGCGTATGGAAGTCAGCTTATCCACCTCCGAAATCAGCGCGACCTCCTCCAAAAAACTCGTCAGCGATGTCTGGGGGTCCAGCTGATCGTACTTGTGCATGACAGTGAGCAATTCCTGCACGTTCTGCCAGCGTTCCTCGCCCTCATCGAGGTCGTCCCGCAGCCATTTCTCCAGTCCCACTGCATCCAGGAGCTGGGCGGCAAGCTCAGAAACCACCAGAGCGGAGGAGCGGGTGCGCAATTGCTTCACAATGGAGATAAATTTCTCGATGCGCGTCTTCACCCCGTCATTCAGTTCGACGATGTCGTTTGCGCGGATCAATGCATCCCACAGCGTGAGACTTTCCTGGGACGCAAACGCCTGAATATGTCCGAGTGTGGCCTCGCCGATCTTTCGCGCGGGAACATTCAAGATTCTGAGCAGCGAAATCGTGTCCGCGGGATTCAGAATCACATACAAGTACGCGAGAACGTCCTTCACTTCCCTCCGCGTGTAGAACTTCGTGCCGCCGACGATGCGGTAGGGAATGCCTGCGCGCATGCAGGCTTCTTCGAACAGTCTAGACTGCGCGTTGGTGCGGTACAGAACCACTTGGTGGTTGAGCGGCACCCCGTCTTTCTTCAAAAACTGCGCTGCTTTGGCTGCTTCTTCCGCTTCCTTCCTCTCATCCCGCACTTCATGAACGATCACGGTGGGCCCGCCCTTCCGCTTGGTCCACATATTCTTCTTCGGGCGCCGCGGGTTGGATTTGATCACGGCGTTGGATGCGTCCAGTATGACCTGCGTGCTGCGGTAGTTTTGCTCAAGCGCGATCCTCAGCGCATCAGGGTATTCCTGCTCGAATTCCAGGATGTTTCGTACGTCGGCGCCGCGGAAGGCGTAGATGGACTGGTCGGGATCTCCGATGACGCAGAGGTTGCGGTACTTCTGCGCGAGTTGGGAGATGAACAGGTACTGCGCGTGGTTCGTGTCCTGGTACTCGTCCACATGGAGGAACCGCCACGTTTCCTGGTAGCGGCTGAGCACCTCCGGCACTTCGTTGAACAGCCGGACGGTTTCCAGAATCAGATCGTCGAAGTCCACGGCATTGGCCGCGCGGAGCATCTTGTCGTAGGTTTCGTATGCCCGGATTACCTGGATCATGCGTTCAGTGGTCGCATCCTTCAGCGCGTCCTTCGCGTTCATTGCTTCGCTCTTGAATCGTCCGATGTAGCCGAGTGCGGGCCTCGGCTTGAGCGTGTTTTCGTCAATTTGCAGTTCTTTGAGGACTTCCTTCATCAGTTTTTCCTGATCATCGGTGTCGTAAATCACGAAATTGCGATTGCGGCCCAGACGCTCGATGTCCTTCCTCAAGATTCGTGCGCAGATCGAGTGGAACGTGCCCATGACCGGCAATCGCGCGAGCGATTGCCGGTCATCCCGAGCGAAGTCGAGGTGTGACGATCCTTCGACAATATGAAGAAGATTCTTGATGCGCTCCTTCATTTCGTTCGCCGCCTTGTTGGTGAAGGTCACCGCGAGGATTTGCCATGGTTGCACGCCGTCCTTCATCAATCGTGCGATCCTGTGCGTCAGCGCGCGCGTCTTCCCGCTCCCGGCGCCGGCCAGAATGAGCGCCGGGCCTGCATGATGAATGGCCGCCTGGCGTTGCGGCTCGTTGAGAGGGCCGAGGATGGGATCGGAGATGTGCGTCATCATTAAACAATAATGTAGACGATGAATCTATCTTAATGCTCACTCCATGGATACGCGCTTTTCGCTCAACGCTTTCATTTTGGCCTTCTCCCCCGCCGCTTCGATCGGACTCTCAAAAGCTTTCTCTGAGCGAATCTCGTCGATCTTCTGAAGCTGCCGGTCGAGCTGCCGCTCACGCGCTCCCGTGAGCTCCTCGTATCCCTTGTGGACGGACTCGAAGCGCTCCTTCACGGTTTCCATCTGATCTTTGAATTTCTCCCATTGCTGCCTGAACGCGCCGAAGATCGTGAGCATTTCCTGCGACTTGCTCTCCATGCTGAAGCTATCAATGGACTGCCGGATGACCGCGAGGATCGCGTATAGGCTCAACGGGGAGCAGAGGATCGTCTTCCCGCGCATCGCTTCGTCGATCACGGTGCGGTCAATCTCGTTGATGAAGGAGAAAATCTGCTCGTTTGGGACAAAGAGCAGCACGTAGTCTACGGTGCCGTCCTCCGGGTTGATGTAATCGCGCGTCTGCACTTCCTTCACGCGCTTGCGGACGTCCTTCAGGAACTTCTCCTTATGTTCCTCCTTGTCCCGGTCGGTCTTTGCTTCGACATAGAGCTGGTAGTTGTTGAAGGGGAACTTCACGTCCATGTTCAGTTTAAGCTTCTGCGGCAGCATGAACGTGAAGTCGGGCTTCGATCCGGTTTCGAGCTTCGTTTGCTTGATGAAATTGATGCCTTCGATGAGGCCGGAGAGACGCAATACGTCTTCCGCCATGCGTTCGCCCCAATTCCCGCGCAGATTGTTGCTGCTCAGGGCATTGCGAATGCCGCCGGTGGTTTCGGACAGCTCTTTAATGGCGACTGCTGCGTTATCCAATCGCGTACCAACCTGCACATTGCCGTCGCCGATTTTGCGCATCAGGTCTTCCACGCGGTTCAGGTCTCCCTTCATCGCCTTCAACGTTCCATCAATCACGTCCTTCTTTCCCGAAAGCTTGGCCTCCGCGAGCTGCAGAATTTTTTCTGCCTGCCGTGAAAACACTTTGTCCGTGAGCGACTCGGCGATAGTTGCGGCGTCTGAGGTGGAACGCCGTCCGAGCCAGTACGCGATCACCCCTCCAATGAGAAAGCCCGTGAGGAGCCCGATCGCAAACGTCATGCCGGAATCTTAGCAGATGGCGGCGCCACGTGGACGCGTCAACATCGTGGTCACGTAAAGCGGCTCCGCCGCCACGTGACACGTAAAGCCGCTGACGCGTCTTTACGTGGTGTACGCATGTCCACTCACTCCTTTGTCATAGGCTTCAGAGAGGCATTTTGCCCCAGGAGCCTTGCTTTTTGCGTTTTTCTGATTACAATCCCCCATCGTGTCCGCGCTGTTCGGGTGGCTTGCCTCCGATCGGCCCGGCGCCAATTCGTTTTTTCTTAACCAACTCTATGGCTATCAAGCAAAAGTCGAAGAAAGCCCTCATCACCAAGCACAGGAAGCATGCAAAGGATACTGGCAGCCCACAGGTGCAGATCGCGCTTCTGACGAAGACAATCGGCCTGCTTACCGATCACCTCAAGGACCACAAGAAGGATAATTCCGCCCGGCGCGGACTGCTCGGCAAAGTCGCCCAACGCCGCAAGCTCCTGACGTACTTAAAACAGAACAAGCCGCAGGAGTACCAGGAGGTTTTGGAGAGGCACAAATTGAAGAAGTGAGCCCCGTAACGCTCAGGCATTGAAGAATCCGCCGCATGCGCTACCCTTTTCAATCATGGATAGTGACGCTCGCGGCAAGCAGGCTTTGTATGGTCTTTTTGCCAGTGTCAGGAATGCAAAAGAGGCTGCATTGCTCCTGGAAGACATTCTCACTCCCAGAGAGTTGTCATCCGTCGCCGAGCGGTGGAAATTGATTCAGGCGTTGTCATCGGGGATGAAGCAAAGGGAAATCAACAAGAAACTCAAGATCAGCATCAGCAAAATCACGCGTGGTTCCCGTGCGCTCAGATACGGAAAGGGAGGATTCGCGTTGTTCATTAAACGAATGAAGAAAGCGGCCAAATAGCGCGGATGCGGCCGATCAAAAATTGCTCTTGCTTTTCATTTTGCCCTCATGTACCGTTGTACCGGTACAACAGTTCAATCATGAGACTATCAACGATCATCCACGCCGGGATTGCCAGTCAGCTCTGCCATTCTGGCAGAGCAGCCGACGCGAGGTGGCGGCCCGCCTCTTCATGCCTGCGCGCTTTGCGGTGATCTGATTAAACGATTCCAACGCCGCTGCCGCGCAGGAGGCGGCTTTTTTTTGTATTTATTTCCCCCACTATCAATGTCTTCCACCAATTTGCATAATCAAGCTTCCAATCGGCAATCGCCCGACGGCGGCGTGCTAATCGTTGATAATTACGATTCTTTTACTCATAACATCAGGAACCAGTTTGGAAAACTTGGAGCCGACTCAAGAATCGTTCGCAACGACGCAATAGCCGCACCGGATATTCGCAGGATCAACCCGGGTGCGATTGTGATCGGTCCCGGCCCGGGGAGCCCGCACAACCAGGAAGACATCGGCATCACGCCGGACGCCATTGATTTCGCCATCGAGCATAACAGGGCATTGATGGGAATTTGCCTGGGTCATCAGGCGCTTGCAGTGCACTTTGGCTGCCGCGTTATTGCAGCGCCAGAGGCAGTTCACGGAAAAACCAGCAGATTGAATTTTGTTGATGAGAACCGGTTGCCCTGCCCAAATCTTCTTGCAGGGATGAGACCTGACGCGCAAGTCATGCGCTATCATTCCCTTTGCGTTGATCAATGCTCTTTTCCGGAACAACTGGCCGTAACGTCATTTACCAGAGATGAACTGCGCGTCATCATGTCCGTTCAGCATCGCGCCTATCCCATATACGGAGTTCAGTTCCACCCAGAATCTTTCGCCACGGACGACGGCCTCCGGATACTGGATAATTTCCTCAGGCTGACGCCCGGCGCTTTCCGGTCAAACACACAACGCGCATATTATTTCCCCGACCGGCAGCCAAAGACACAATTGCCGTACGGACTGATTCAGCGGCTGGCGATTGCAAAACAAAAACCGTTTGAATCGCGAGAATTCCAGTGCGATCTCCCTCCGGAAGAGGTCTACGCCCGTCTTCATGGCGCTTCCGATCACGCGTTTTGTTTCGAATCTCTTCCGCAGGATGGAACGGCAGCGGACTCCCGTTCATATTTCGGTTTCAGGCCGGTATTTGTGTTGAGCGCGAACAATAACGAATTGCTCCTGGACGGCGAGCGCGTCTGTCACGCGGCCTCATCTCCATTCGACGTTCTATCGCGAGCGATGGATTATCTGACAAAAGAGTCTTCCGGAGATCCTCCGGAAGGACAGCACTTCAGCGGCGGCCTTGTTGGTTTCCTGAGTTATGAAGCGACGCAATATCTGGAAACCGAACGATTCCCCGGACGCACGCCGGAAGGCAGGAGTACTTTCGCCTTCGGATATTTCGATGACGGACTGATGTATGACAGAACCAGGAAGCAATACACGTACTTCACGCGCGGTCGGGACCGCATGCGGTATTTTCAAGAAGTGATCGGTATGGAGCCGTGTTGTGCATCTCCGACAGTGGTCACTCCAAAACACGATGGAATGTCCCGAGAAGAGTTTATGCGGAGAGTAAACGGGATAAAAGAAAATGAAATCCGAACAGGCAATTCCTTTCAAACGATTTTGTCGCGCCGCAAAACCTTTTCCATAGAGGGATCAATGGCTCCTCTCTATGCGCAACTCCGCGCCGTTTGCCCATCAACGCACATGCATGCGATCAAGATGGCAGACGAAGAAAGCATCGGTTCTTTGTCGGAGCTTGCTATGCACATAATCAACGGCGACGTCACCGCCTTGCCGCTTGCCGGAACGGCCAGGAGGTCAGGCAGGTCGTCGGAAGATGAAGAAGCATTTCAAAAACTGAAAAACGATCCAAAGGAACGGGCTGAACATATGATGTTGGTTGATCTTGAACGCAATGACGTCGCGCGCATCGCGGAACTCGGAACCGTAGTAACGCCCGAAGCCCTCCTGATGCACCGAAAAGACGCCGGACCGGTGATGCACATCGCATCGGAAGTGCGGGGCAGGCTGATGAAAGAGGTTTCGCCATTACGGGCATTGCTCACAATCGCGCCGATGGGCACCGTTTCCGGCGCGCCCAAAGTGCGCGCCATGCAGATCATTTATGAATATGAGGATCGCGAGCCGCGCGGGTTGTACGCGTCCTCAATTGGTTTCATTGACGTGCGAGGCAACATGAAGGCGGTAATGGGCTTGCGTTCAGTGATGCGACACGGGTCAGTCCTTACGGTGCAAGCTGGCGCCGGCATTGTCATGGATTCGGATCCGTCCGCCGAGTACGACGAGACCGAAAACAAAATGCAAGTTCCGCTCAAAACCCTGCAGCCGTTTCTATCTTCATAATATGCGCCTCGTAACCCGCGTCATCATCGGCGACGACCCCGCCGAAGAATTTCTGTCTTCCGAAATTACGTTGATCAGCAATGTATACGTAACTCTTCGGCGGGGTCGTCGCCAGGCGCGAATGGCATGGCCGGGCGAATCCAGCACGGGCAGATGTAGCTGAGAGCAGGGCTTTTTTTTCGCGGCAAAGTCGCTATACTCTTCGCGGCCCTTAAGGGCACGATCTTTCCTTCGTCGTTCATCTCCTCATTGTTTTGGGTTTACGTCCGACTCCTCGAATCGTCGCATCTGCCCCGATATTGGTCCTGATATGGCTCTGGCCATCGAACGGGAGCGACGCAGGACGACTAGCTTGTGGCGATCTCTGCGAGAAGTCGGAGGTGAATCCACACACATGAGGTCGCACGTTGGAGGGAAGCCTCCCGATGCGAAAATCGTTCTGCGATTTTCCACACGGGATGATATCTTTCCCCCCTCATCTATGTTATCTCCGCAAAAGGAATACTCGCTCGAACTCGGGAATCAGACACTCATCGTCAAGCTGGGCGCGATTGCGAACCAGGCGAACGCGTCGGTTATCTGCCGGCTGGGAGACACCATCGCGCTCGGCAACTGCACAGTCAGCGCCAAAGCGCGCGAAGGCGTTGATTTTTTGCCGTTGCAAGTTGTCTATCAGGAAAAGTATTACGCCGGAGGCAAGATCGCGGGATCGCGGTTCCGCAAGCGCGAAGGACGCCCGGGCGACGACTATATCCTGCTCGGCCGAGTCATTGACCGGGGATTGCGGCCGATGATTGACAAGAATATCCGCCGCGACATCCAGGTCTTCTGCACCGTGCTGAGTTACGACTTCGAGCACGAACACGACATCGTTTCGGGCAACGCCGCAAATCTTGCCGTTGCCCTGAGCGACTGCCCGTGCGACGGGCCAATCGGCATGGTTCGCGTGGGACTAATAGGCGGCGAGCTTGTTTTGAATCCGTCACGCGAGGCGCGCCTGAAAAGCGATCTTGATATGTTCGTCACGGCGTCGCTGGAGCGGGTGGTTATGATAGAAGCCGGCGCCAACCAGGCGCCGGAAGCGGAAATTCTGCGCGCCATACAATTCGGCAGGAAGTGGGCGCAAAAAATCGCCGGATTTTTCGCCGACATACAAAAGGAGATGGGTAAAGAGAAATTCGCAGTTGATCCGATATTCACGCATGATGGGGCGTATAAATTCCTTAAGAACTGGGCGCTCCCGGAGATCACGAAGGCGATCAAGACGCACATGCCAAAGAACGTCCGCCGGGGGATCTTCGCGCGGCTCATGGAGGAGTCCGTCATTAAGCTCAAAGAGAAGTTTCCGACACCGAAGGATTGCACCGATGAGCAACTGGAAGAATTTCAGAAGCTTCATGACCACGGGCCGGCTTTCGTTGACAAAATCGTGAAAGGAGAAATGCGCAGACTTGTTCTGGAGGAAGGCGTGCGCATGAGCGGCAGAAAGACAGATCAGATCAGGCCGCTCAGCGCCATGGTTGATATCCTCCCGAACCGCGTTCACGGTTCGGCGCTCTTCGAGCGCGGCGAAACGCAGGGTTTAACCACTGTCACGCTCGGAGGCCCGGGAGACAGGCAGATCGTTGAGGGAATGGAAGGAGAGCACGAGATCCGATTCATGCATCATTATAACTTTCCGCCGTTTTCCGTCGGCGAAACCAGCAACCGCCTCTTTGTCGGGAATCGCGAAGTTGGCCACGGCAATCTTGCGCAAAGGGGCATGGAACCGGTGCTGCCGTCGCAGGAAAATTATCCGTACACGATACGCGCCGTAACGGAGATTCTCTCAAGCAACGGCTCCAGTTCCATGGCGGCCACTTGCGGATGCACCCTGGCCCTCATGGCAGCGGGCGTTCCAATCACGACCCCAGTCTCCGCGATCGCTCTGGGATTGATCTCCGATGAAGATGGTTCGTCAGGCTCGCCAGGGAAGTACGTCATCCTCACCGATCTGCAGGACGAGGAGGATTTCGGCGGGGATATGGACTTCAAAGTCACCGGCACGGAAAAAGGCGTCACGGCGATTCAGATGGACATCAAAATCAAGGGCCTGCCAGACGCTGTCTTCGAGGAAGCGCTTGCGCGCGCAAAATCCGGGCGCATGGAAGTGCTCAAAGTCATGCTGCAGGCGATAACAGAGCCGCGGAAAGAAATGAGTCCGTTCGCGCCGCGAATCGAGACGATTCGAATTAATCCGGATGACATCAGGCTCGTAATCGGCAAAGGCGGGGAGACAATACAAAAGATCACCAAGGAACTCGGCGTCGAAATTGACATAGAGGACAGCGGATTGGTGTTCGTAACGTCAGTCAATGGCGAGGCGATGGAAAAAGCCAAATCCTGGATCATGGGAATCGTCGAGAAACCGGAAGTCGGAAAAGTCTACAAGGGCAAAGTGGTCAGGATCATTGACGGAACCGGCGCAATCGTCGAATTCCTACCGGGCAAAGATGCGATGATACATATTTCGGAACTGCAATGGGGACGCACCGAACGGGTTGAAGACATTCTAAAACTCGGTCAGGAGGTCGAGGCCAAATGCATCGAGTACGATCCGATCGAGGGCAAGACG
This sequence comes from Candidatus Peregrinibacteria bacterium, assembly GCA_016186175.1. Classification (GTDB taxonomy): domain Bacteria; phylum Patescibacteriota; class Gracilibacteria; order Peribacterales; family Peribacteraceae; genus JABFSS01. The sequence continues at coordinate 24,010 of JACPMB010000003.1, read as the reverse complement.
CGCATGTCGCTCAAGCAGATGACGGCGCCACCCGCAGGCTGGACGCCGCTTCCTCCGCGATCCGGAGGGTTCGGGGGACGGCCGAGTGGAGGATTTGGGGGACCGAGAAGGGGGCCGTCAAGGCGATGACCAACCGCCATTTCTTTGTCCCACCAAAGAAAATTGCCAAAAAGAAAAGGCATCCAATCCGCTTCTGCCGGAGCTGCGGCGGGCAAGCCGTGCAGAGACCCTCTTGCCCGGCGTAGCTCGCCAAAGGCGAGCGAAGACGGGTCACTCCTAGTGGTGCGCGGTATCATCCGGTTTGTGTGTATGTTTTGTTTGCGCACTGATGTCCTTTTTCTCGATCTTCGGTTCTGAAGCAGGAGCTTCTGTTTTCTTTTCTTCTTTTTTCTTCTCCGGTTTAATCACAGGCCGACTGTCCGTCTTGTACCATCCGCTTCCTTTAAAGTGCACCGCCGGCGGAGCGATCAATTTTTCCACCCTCTTGCTGCTGCATGAGGGGCACGCGGGTTGCGCGCTGCTGCCGAACGGGCGCGCGAACTCAAAAACGTGCTGGCACGCGCGGCACTGGAAATCGAATGATGGCATCGGGCGGCATTGTAGCAAGGCGGACAATATCGCGCTCACGCCACGCGCTTAGCGCCTTTCGGCGTGAACGGATTCCCGAGCGCCCCGCCAAGGATCATATCCGCGCCAAGCCATGTCAGGAATCCTATGCCGGCGACCGGCAGCAGCGGCGACAGGCAGCTGAGAATGTTACTCACTCCGAGGCCGGCCGCGCCACGCGCCACAGGCGCTCTCTCCGCGATTACGGCCGAGGGCGTCATTGACGACAGCTCCGGGCCTGGCGGGATTGAGGCCGGCGCGCCCGGAAGGATGTTCAAGCTCTGCATGGAGATTTCCCGCCAGTATATCACATTTGAGCGTTTATGTCCCGCACCCTTCTGCGGAAAGGTGCGGGGCTACTCGGAATGACAAAAAAACACTAAACTGCCGTCCAATGCTCCCGAAAACATATGATCCAAAGACAGCCGAAGACCGCATCTACAGAATGTGGGAGGAGAGCTGCGCCTTTGTCGCGGATGTGAAGAGCGCAAAAGAACCGTTCACGATCTCCCTCCCGCCGCCGAATGCCACGGGGCAATTGCATGTGGGCAACGCGATGATGATCGCGCTGGAGGATGTCTTCATCCGGTTCCAGCGGATGCGCGGGAAGGAAGCGCTCTGGGTCCCCGGCACGGACCATGCGGCGATTGCGACGGAAAGCTTCGTCATCCGGAAACTGCAGAAGGAGCAGAAGATGCGCGACCCCCGCAAGGAGCTCGGGCGCGAGAAGCTGTTGAAGGGAATCCACGCCTTCGTGGAGAACAGCAAGAAGACGATCCGCGGGCAGATCAGGAAAATGGGGGCGAGCTGCGATTGGTCCCGCGAGCACTATACGATGGAACCCGCGCTCAATCGCATCGTCGTCGAAGTGTTCGTGAAGATGTACCGCGACGGTCTTATTTACCGCGGGAATCGGATCGTCAACTGGGATCCGGCTCTACAGACTACAGTGAGCGACGACGAAATAATTTACGAAGAGCGGAAGGAACCGTTCTACACGTTCAAATACGGCCCATTTGAAATCAGCACCTCCCGTCCAGAGACAAAATTCGGCGACAAGTACGTCGTCATGCATCCGGATGACATGCGATATGCCAAATACACGCATGGCGAGAAGATGACCGTCGAGTGGATCAACGGGCCAGTGGAAACAACAGTGATAAAGGACAAGGCGGTTGATCCGGAATTCGGAACTGGAGTCATGACGATTACGCCGTGGCACGACCACGCGGATTTTGAAATCGCCGAGCGTCACAAGCTCGATAAAGAACAGATCATCGGTTTCGACGGCAAGCTATTGCCCATAGCCGGGGAATTCAGCGGCTTGACCCTGAAAGACGCGCGCCCGAAAATCGTTGAGAAGCTCAAGGCCAAAGGCCTCCTCGTCGGCGTCAAGGAAGACTACCTTCACAACGTGGCTCTCAGCCAACGGGGGAAAGGAATGATCGAGCCGCAGATCAAGGAGCAATGGTTCATTGACGTGAACAAGCGCGTCGTAAAATGGAAACGGCGGGAGCTCAGCCTGAAGGAAGTCATGCAGGAGGTCGTGCAAACCGGTCTCATCAAGATCATTCCGAACAGGTTTGAAAAGACGTACTTTCACTGGATAGACAATCTCCGAGACTGGTGCATTTCACGACAAATATGGTGGGGGCATCGGATTCCTGTCTGGTACAGGAATGCGGCAGGAGCCTCAGACATTCACGTCGGTGTTCAGCCGCCAAAAGGCACTGCATGGGAACAGGATTCCGATACTCTCGATACCTGGTTCAGTTCCGCTCTCTGGACTTGGAGCACGCTCGTTGATCGTTCATTGGCTGGGGATTTTGATCTCACGCTCGAGGATATTCTCTTAAAAAGCCCGGACTTCTTGAAATTCCATCCGACGGACGTACTCGAAACCGGGTACGACATTCTTTTCTTTTGGGTCGCGCGGATGATTCTCATGACGACGTACGTCACCGGGGCGATGCCGGAACTCGAGTACGGTCAGGCGCCATTCGACGTGGTATACCTCCACGGCCTGATCCGGGATCGCGAAGGCAGGAAAATGAGCAAGACGCATCCGGAAACAAACATTGACCCCATTGATGTCATTGGGAAGTACGGCGCCGACGCTCTTCGGCTTGCCATGATCGTCGGCCAGAGTCCCGGAAATGATTTCCGTCTCTACGAGGAGAAGATCGCGGGGTACCGCAACTTCGTCAATAAGCTGTGGAACGCGTCGCGGTTCGTGCTTATGAAGTGCGAAGAAGAAAAAAAAGATCCCTCTAAGATCGCGTCTCTGCCGCCGGTCAACGAACTTACTCTGGCGGATCGCGCTCTGCTGCATGCATTGCAGGCTCTCATTCATGACGTCGCTTCCGGGCTGCAACAGTACCGTCTAAGTGAAGTAGGGGAGCGGTTGTATGCATTCGTTTGGGATTATTTCTGCGATTGGTATCTGGAACTGAGCAAGGGCACAGTGAATCTTGATGTGCTCGTGCATGCGCTCCGTACAATTATTAAGCTATTGCATCCATACTGTCCGTTCGTAACGGAAGAACTATGGGCATCACTAAAGCCGGCGGACGCCGGCATGCTTATCAGAGAGCAGTGGCCGACAATCACATCTGAGCTGCAAGATCAGCAGTCGTTCGATCAGCTTCTGACGCTCATCAACGTGATCACAGCAATCCGCAAACTCCGCTCGGAGCAGAGAATTGCGCCGGGGAAACAGCTCACGGTGACCATCTTCAGCAAGGAACACGCTCAACTGCTCGATTCCCAGTCCGGGCACATTCGCAGGCTGGCGAAGGTCGGGTCTCTGACGATTGCTGCGCATCCGCAGGAGCTCAAGAGCACGGTCGCCGTGATTCTTGCGGGCGCCGAGGTCCATCTCTCTCTTGCAGGGCTGATCAACAAGGATGCCGAACTAAAGAAGCTCGCAAAAGAGGGCGACGAACTGCGGCGGTATATTTCTGGCATCGAGGCCAAACTCCGGGACAGGTCCTTCACGGACAAAGCTCCTCCCAAGGTCGTGGAAGCGGAGCGCAGGAAGCTGGAAGAAACGAGTGCAAAGCTGAAAACGATTTGCGAAAGGATCAGGTCTCTGGCCTAAGGAACCTCTGAAAAATGCTCAACCAACACCTTTGATTGCACCGTATGTTGGCGAATTGGTTCGACAGAGCTCACCACAGGTAATTCGCCGTGTTATCCCATACGTTAACCGCCGATTTGGTTCGACGGAGCTCACCACAGGTAAATCGGCGGTTAACGGTTGCGATGAATGAATGCGGAATTTATTCCGCATGGCATGTTTACATTCAGAGGTTCCATCAGTATTTCCTGATCACACCTCTTACAACCCCCGCCACAGTGAGTTCTTCGCGGGCAAACATCTCCGGGTATTTGGGATTCTCCGCCTTCAGGAAGAACTTGCCGACCCGACCGGTCTTTTCCTTCACCAGCCTCTTTAGCGTGAACTCTCCGTCCAGGACAGCCACGACGATGTTGCCGGTGCGCGGCTCCTTGCCGCGCTCCACAATTACCAAGTCTCCTTCGTGGATTCCGGCTGCGATCATGCTGTCGCCCTTGACGCGCAAAAGGAATGTCGCGGACTTGTCGCGTACGAGATAGTTTTCAAGTGTGATCGTTTCCTCAGCCTGTTCTTCCACCGGAGCGGCGAAACCCGCCGCAATCGGCCCGAACAAGGGCAGCATCATCGGCGCGGTTTCATTGGCCTGAGGCTGTTCCATGATCTTGATGCGCCCCTTTGGATCCTTTTCCAGATGACCTGCCCTAAAAAGCACCGTCACCACCTTGGCGACGGCGTTTTTGCTGCGAACGCCGAATGCAACCGCCAGATCCGAAAGAGACGGCGAATACCCGCGCTTATGCTGGAATTCGCGTATGTAACTCAAAACGGTCCTCTGGTGCGGCGTCAGCGTGTCGGTTGTAATCGGCATGGAAAAGGCGGAAAAAGACGCCCGCGCCTTCATCTTCGCTTCGTGACAACGTCGCGAAGAGCACGTCGGTGGGCAGGCGTACACCAGAATAGGTGTACGTGTGTACACGAGTCAAGCAATTCCGCATATCGCTTTTTTGGCGATGTGCTCTGATTATATGTCTGCGGCAATGAATGATGTTAATTCAGGATGAAGGCGGAGACTTGTAATTTGCTCTGTCAGCCAGCAATTGTTGATATTCCGCCGTGCTCATCCCCAATACATCCGCGCATTGTGTTCTGGCGCCCGAATTTAATTGGTGATTGTCATCGCGCACGCAGACCGTGATTGTCGTTCCTTCAACTGTAATCACATGGGCGCTAGGACAATTTCTACAACTGCTCATCAGCTGCACATTCTACAATAAGCCGGTCTTTTACCAGTTGTGTGTATTGCAAAATGTGGTTTACAGCGGAACGCGTGATGTACAAGAGAAAAACGGTGGCGCATAGAAGTCATCAGCCAATCACATCCAGATCCTTATGCTTCCGCAATTCCAGGTATGTGATCGTCCATACAGTCTGCTTGAAGACGTGAAGATAGGCGAAAAAGTAGCTTGCCGCCACGGTCATGGCTATGCCGATGACGCCGCCTATGATCCATGTGAGCAGCGTGGACAGGAACATGCCAAGAAACAGCACGATTCCGATAATGCAGCCCGGAATGATTATGACGATGGCGGCGTTCAGGATTATCCGGAGGCTGATTACGAAAAGCAGCAGCAGCAGGAACATTATGTGCCCCAGATAGCTGATAATGAGCTTGAAGCTTTTGCCGAGAGCTTCAAAAATGCCGATCTTGTCAATTACGACTGCTTCTTCCGAGAAACTGAAGAAAAAACGCAGCAGGTTCGAGAATGCCCATACGATCCAAAGCAGCGCGATCACCGCCGTCTTCGCATTGCCGTCAATATATCGCACTATGACAGACGTGAGAGTGATGCTTGTAGAGAGACTCCCAAGCACGAACATCTCGTGAATCGCGAAGATCGCGAAGAAATTGTAAAGCGCGAGCACCGTCCCGCCTTTCACTGGTTCGCCCATGTGCGATTTCGCTCCCAGGCCTATTATCGCGCCCCGCGCCATGTGCGGGAAGAAAAATTCGATCGCGAAGAGCAGGAGCAGAATAATGACGAAGGTCCAGAAAAACCAGTGAGGCATGCTGTTGTACATTATGATTTCCACGTCGAAGAATCCCGCGCCGCCGTTTCCGGAGACGTATTCGTAAAGGAAATAAATCTGATAACTGATTAGTTTGATGCTCAACAGAAGCTCGAAAAACGCCGAAGTGCATCCCCAGCGGCGCATGGACGATTCGCGGCGGGTGATGGCCCATGCCTCGGCGATGATTTCCCGTGGAGTCATGAGAGCGAATAATACATTATTTCAATATCAGGTCCTGCAAAGGCGTATAGGCATAGTCGGTTCCCAGAATTATGGTCACTTGTCCCTGTTTTTCGACTGAGATCTGCACAGGCAGGGGTCCCGGCGGCAGATTGAGAAGATCAGCGAAAAATTCCGCCATATATCCGTCCGCTTCCGCGCGCGCAACGATGACGGTCGCGGGAATTTTCGGCGAATTCCTGCGGTCGTCGGACGCATTTGCTGTTTCCACGTCTTCGAATCCGTAACGTATCAGCTCGTTGCCAAGCATCCTGGCCGCGCCGGTCTTTGCGCCTGCATTTAGAATCCGCACCTCAGGTTTGTCTAGAATGATCGTGCGATTTTCGAACAACAAACGTACGAACGCCTGTATCTGTTTCCATGTAACCGGGAATTCCGGAATGGACACGGGGAGCAACACGGACGCGCCTTCAAACTGGTCGCGTGGCGGGGCGTAAAGGAATCCACCTGGAGAAATGAACGGAGTTTCGACGCCGGTTTCGATGTTTAAATGTGTGTTTATGACATTGCTGCGGTCAATGCGTTCGCCAAGTCTTGCGGCTCCCAGAATTTCGGCGAATGACAAAGTAGTTTCGACATGATCGGCGAGCGTTTTGAGCATCTTCGTTATCGTGCCGGGGCTCCGGGCGATGCCATGCGATCTGGCTTTTTCAGCCAGGGCGACAAGGAGCTGTTGTTGCCTGGCCGACCGTCCGAAATCGCTCGTCGTGTGGCGGCTGCGTGCGTATTTAAGAGCGGTTTCGCCGTCAAGATGCCGGGGGCCTTTGTGAATCTCGAATGTTTCAAAAGTGTAATTCGGCCCAGGGTATTCGGCGTCAACTATGTCGTGCGGCACCGTGATATCCACGCCACCAAGTGCATTCACGCCTTCCACAAAGGCGGTAAAATCCACCTTGATGACATGATGAATTTCCATCCCGAGCTTTCGGCCGATTTCCGCGGCGAGTTCCTTCATGGATTGCAATGAGGCCGCGTCGGATTTCATATTATCTTTCGCGCGGAGACGGCCTTTGTAATTCCGGTAAAGCTCGTTGATGCGCCCGCTGCCCATTTTCCCGGTCGAAAGCATGTAAAGGTCGCGGGGCAGCGACAGCATCACCACGCTCCTCGTATTTCGCGGATCCAGACTCGCCACAATAACCGCGTCAGTCAGGTCCGTGCCGTCGTGATCTTTGTCCCCGGCTCCAAGCAACAAAATGTTCGTGAAGCCATTTTCATCTGCCGGTAAATCCGCTCCTGTGACGGACAGGAAAGTATGAAGCGTTATTATGCGCAAACTTACAAGCGCCTGCACCGTGCCGGCGACGATCGCCATGACTAATAAGGCGGCGATAAGCACGACGGCGATCTTTTTCAGAACTCGAATTCGCACCGCCTTCCTCTCGTCCTCCTCGTGCCGGATTTTCCATTTGCCGTAAAGAGCGACGAACAGTCCTCCCAATTTCAACAAATAAGGCACGGCGGCCTTCATCGCGTTTTTCCAACGTGAAGGCGGCGTCTCCTCGCGTATGCGACGAGTGGTAAAGGACATCAGTCGCAGTGTAGCCCGTCGTTGTGTTTTACATCAACGGGGGTTTTTCCGAAAAACATTCAGATTCGTTCAGAACAAGCCGATGGCGCCAAGAGCAACCAGGATGCCCAGAAGCACGGGCTGATGGAGCAAGTAGATGATGAGGGCGTGTCGGCCAGGCCAGGTGATGCGAATGAAAAATGAAGAATGGAGAATCGAGAACAACGGCGGCGACCGCTTCACGTAGATGCGAAGACCTATGGCGTAGCCGATTAGAACGACGCCGAACCACGGGATAAGCGGAAAATAATCAACGGTTGCGAAGCCCGGAGGCGTCATTCCAAACGGAACTAGCGCGAGCGTTCCGCCTGAGACGGCAGGCATGAACATTCCGAGTCCCGCGATGAACAGACCAGCCGGCAAATTCCATTCGTCGAGCCGCGTGAAGAATGGGAGCAGTATAATGCTGACGCCGATCATGTGCAGGATTCCGAAGCGCACGTAAGTCGCCGGCTCGAACCAGTAAGTCGCCGCTGTCACCAGCATCCCGCAGGCGACGACGCCCATGCCGCGCTTCAGGTATTTACGATATATTGGCGTCCGACTCCACGAAATTGCGAAGCTGCATCCCGCAAGAAGCAAAAAGAAAGTCGCCGTACTCAGTTGCAGGAGGTGCCAGCCTGCATATACGAAGAGTCCGATGTGCCATCCGTAATACGATTCAAGATCGTATGCGATGTGATATGCGATCATCATCGCAATAGAGATCGTGCGAAGCAGGTCGAGCTCGCAGTAGCGATTTGCAGCAGCTTTATTCACACATCCATCCTACGCCGACGACAAAACAACAAAATGGCATGGATTCCAAAGAAAAACCCCCTCGCGGGGGTTTTTCGTGAATGACTCAATTGTTGAGCATTCCGTGTCGTCCCGAGTAGCTCGCCCCGAGCGTAGTCGAAGGGCTAGCGTACGAGGGACCTCACGCAGCCATGCGGTTTCCGCGCTCGGCGTCGAAACACGCCTTGCAAAGAACCGGTCGGCCACCCTCCTCGACCGAGCGAGGCTTAAAGGGGACCTGGCACTGCGCTCCGCACTTGCCGCAGACGGCATCGTGCATCTGGCGATCCTGCATCCTCTCGTTTTTCCGCGCGGCGCGGCAGTCCTTGCACCGTTGCGGCGCAGAGAGCTGCTTCGACGCGTAGAACTCCTGTTCACCATCGGTGAACACAAACGATTGTCCGCAGTCGCGGCAGGTGATCTGTTGATCAGCCATAAAATAAAAAGAAGGAAGTAATTGCAGACATCCCGCCTGCGAGGGCTGTTTCCTTCTTTCTGTTTCACGAATTGCTCGATCGACGAGATGGAAGGAATTGCTGGCCACAGCCTACATCAATGAAAATCCAAGTCAACGGCGTCAATGAATGCGAAAATCGCCGTATTGCGCAAAAAGGGCGCATTTCAGCGCCCTGCATAACTGCTCTGATGCGAGTCATTTCAGCGACACTTTCGCGCCTGCGGCCTCAAGAGTCTTCTTCATCTTCTCGGCGTCATCCTTCGGCACGTTTTCCTTGACCATCTTCGGAGCGCCGTCCACCATGGCTTTGGCGTCGCCCAGAGCCAGGCCTGTGACTTCGCGCAGCGCCTTGATCACGGCGATCTTCTGCGCGCCGGATTCTGTCAGTTCAACGTTATAGCTGCTCTTCTCCTCTGCCGGAGCGGCAGCGGCAGCGCTGCCGGCGGCCGCGACGGCCACTGGAGCTGCTGCGCTGATGCCGTACTCCTTTTCCATGTACTTGACCACGTTGTTGAGGCTGATGACGTTCAGTTTTTCCAGTGCGGTGATTACGGCCTTCTCTTCGGCTGTGAGAGTGGTTGTTGCGGCGTCTGACATAAACGGATGGGGAGGGAAATGAAAAATTAAAAATGCAAAATCAGACTTGCTGCTTATTTGCCTTTTCGCTCAAGGCCCGGGCGAACCCCGTCAGCGGGGAGTTTATAATGGAAGCGAATGAGCGCAGCGGCGACCGTAACATTCCGGCGAATGTCGCGAGAAGCACCTGTCGTCCGGGAATCGTCGCAAGAGCCATGGCGTCCGCCTTTGTAAGAAGCTTTTTTTCAAACAATCCTCCGACGAATGAGACTTGTGGGTGATCCTTGCTGAAGGCGAAGGCGATCTGCGGCCCGACGATCGGATCGGCAATGCTGAAAATGCAGGCGACGGGGCCTGGAAGGCCATTCTCCTCCGGCACGGGCAGCCCCTCCTCTTTCGCAGCTATGCGCATGAGCGTCTTTTTCGCGACTTTCATTTCCGCTCCGGCTGCCTTGAGCTTGCGGCGCAAGTCGCTCACTTCCGCAACCTTCAAGCCGATGTAATTGGCGAAGACGACCGACTGCGAGGATTTCAGCTTGTCCCTAAGCTCCTTGAGCTGAATCGTCTTTTGCGCTTTGGTGAGAGCCATAATGAGAATGAAACGCGTGCACGCGCAAGCCTCCCTTGGAACGTTGCGTCCGGGAGACCAGCGAGGAACACGGCACGAATCACCAAGCCGGGGCCGAGTAACCGATGCTGTATTCCTCGGAGGGGCTTATTTCGGCCTGCGGCCTTGTGCCCTCGGTCTTCGGACGTGACGGTATTCTACTCATGACGTGCAGGAAGTCAATAGACACGGCGCTGTTTCTTCGCGGACATCACTCCAAGAAATATGGCTGTGTAAAGCCAATGAATGTTTGACGAGAAACAGCGTAGTGTCTAGAATCCATATCTTCATGCCCGCGTCGTCCACGCCGCTTGCTGCCATTCTTAAGCCTCTCCACGAAGCCAAATTGCCGGTGGAGCAGGAAAGGCTTCTGGCGATCGTCAGCAGGGCAGACAATGTTTACAAAGGCGCCATGCACTGGACTGGCGTAACGCTCCTCGAGCACGCGCTGGGGGTGATTAAAATATTGCTGCCGTTCCAGCCTGATTCCGACACCGTCGCCGCGTGCATCCTGCAGCATGCGTTGGAAATAAAGACTATGAGCCCAATTGCGTTGCAGGAGGAATTCGGTCCGCGGGTGCGTGCGATAGTCAGCGGTGTGTACCTTCTGTCGCACGTCAGCATGCGCAATAGCAAGAGCAGCGTCGAGGATATGCGACTCATGCTTCTCAGCGTTGCGGACGACATCCGGATACTGCTCATTGTCCTTTCAAAGAGATGTTTTGCTCTGGAGCACATTGCCCGGCTTCCGCCGGCTGACCGTCGTCGCGTCGCCCGCGACGTGCTAAACCTCTTCGCTCCCGTCGCGGCGCGACTCGGAATTCACGCTCTCAAGCAGCGTCTGGAAGCTCTGGCATTCCCTGTCGCGTACCCGTCCGACGCCGAGCATATCGAAGAACAGTTGCAGCAGGTGCACGACAGGTACGGCCCATTTCTGGCTCCGGCATCCGAAGAACTAAAACGCGCGCTCGGCGAGCAGGGGATTGTTGCTTCTATTCACGGTCGCGAAAAACAGCCGTACAGCCTATTCCGGAAAATGACCGGCAAAAGCCTTTCGCACATCGAGAGCCTGCCCGATCTTTTCGCTTTGCGCGTCGTAGTCGAGACTGAGGCAGAGTGCTATCTGGTGCTTGGCGCGCTGCACAGGATCGGGAGGCCGGTCACGAACCGATTCAAAGATTACATCGCGTTTCCAAAACCGAACGGCTACCAGAGTCTTCATACGACGGTTGCAAAGCTGCCCGGCGTGCCAGAGGGGGTGTTCGTTGAGGTTCAGGTGCGCACCCGCTCGATGCACCGCAAAGCAGAATACGGCGTGGCGGCGCACTGGAGTTACAAGGAAGGATGGGGCGCGGAACAGGCGACGCAGAGAACGCGACTTCAGCAGGCACTCGCTTCGCAACATTCCGCCGGTATCGGTGGCCGCTCTGCCCCGCGGCTTGTCGAGCATATATTCGTGCTGACGCCTAAGGGCGATGTAGTCGAACTGCCTGAGGGGGCAACCACGCTCGATTTCGCGTTCCAGATTCATACGGACGTCGGATTGACTTTCCGCGCTGCTCGCGTGAACGGCGCAATCGTTCCTTTGGAATACGAACTTGAAAACGGCGACGTTGTCGAAATCATCACTCAGCGCACGCCTCAGGCGACCGCGAAATGGTTGCAACTGTTAAAAATGGCATCGTCGAGATCGCACCTTAAACGGTATCTCCATACGACCCACCGCGAAGAAAACATACAACGCGGCAAAGAGATCATCGTCGCAGAGCTTAAGAAGAGGCGCCTGCCCGCTCTCGACAGCGGCTTGTCATTGCTTCGGTTCCATGACGGCAAATCGCTCTCCATGTCCGAGCGGGAAGATCTGCTGATGAAAATCGGACAGGGCACCGACAGAGCCGGATCGCTGCTGCAGCGCCTCGATCTTCTTCGTCCGCTGCGGACCGCGACTGCCGCGGCGGCGACAGGGGACGCCAGGCCCGCTTTTGTTGCTATAGGAATGGCGCGCACTTCGCTTGTTACGCGACTTGCGGACGGGAGGGCCCCCGGCCAATCGTCTGGCAAGTACGCCTTCGCCCAGCCGTCGCTTGAGCTATGGCCGGCAAGCAAGGTTTCGGCGGGCAGGCAGCGTTTTCAGCGCAAAGATTCATTGGTGGATATTGACGGCAATGTGCCGATGCCGTTGAAATTCGCCAGATGCTGCAAGCCGGATTCCGACATAAAGGGGTTGTCCGTCGGCCGCGCCTCCAGGATCGCAGGCATAATCACAAGATCGGGAGACGTGATGATCCACGATGCGAAGTGCAAGAATGTGCAACGCGGGAATCCCGATAGGAGAATCGGAGTCAGGTGGAGGAAAGCTCAATAGAGTTGTCTTACGCAGCCAGCATTTCCTCCACAAGTTTATCCACTCTCTTCCGCCACTTAAGCTCCTCGTACCCTTCTCCTCCTTTTTTGTAGTGCGATTCAGCTTTTCCGCGTTCCGACGGCTCCACGTCCGCAAGCGCAATTTCGCGGGCTTCGTCCAGTTCTTGCGGAGTTGCCTCGATTTTATTTTCTTCCAACAGCCATTGGATTGCAAAGCGCAAAGTCAGTCTTTTTACGGCTTCTTCCAGCAATTCTTCCTTGAGTTTCTCCGCGGTGCGATTCGTCCGCCTAAGCCAGTCATCCATGCCGGCCTTCTCCGCTTCGAGATTTCGCACGATCTCGTCGAAGAGCATCCGCTCTTCGTGCGCGATCAGTTCCGGCGCCAGGTCAACGGCGGCCGCGGAGCGTATTGCGTCCAATAATTCCTCCCGGCGGCGGACTTTGTCGTCCCGTTTCCGCTGATCCAGCAGCGTCTGCTCGATCTTCTTCTCCAAATCGCTCACCGATTCGCCCATATGATGTTCTTTTACGAAAGCGTCCGTGAAATCCGGCATTCGAACTTCGTTTATGTCATTCACGATCGCCGTGAACGTGACTTCTTTTCCCCTCAGGTGTTCTGCGTGATAGTCGGCTGGAAATGTTAGAGGAAAACTTTTCCGTTCCCCCTGATTCATTCCTATCAAAGCCTCCTCGAAGCCGGGAATCAGCGATTTGCTTCCGATGGTGAGCTTGTAGCCGGTCGCACGAGTCCCCTCGGCCTCTTTCCCGTCCAGCGTTCCGGCGAAGTCGAGGGTCAATTCGTCGCCGTCTTTCGCCGGACGTTCAACCGGAATGGCAGTCCGGTACTGGTCGCGCAGGTAGCCAGTCATCCGGGCGACGTCCTTTTTTTCCACGACAATGTCCTTCCTGATCACGCGAATTTTCCCTGCGCCCTTAACCCTAACGTCCGGTTTTTCCACTAACGTGATCGTCATGGTCAGAGGAGCGCGTGATATAATATCCACTTTCGGGGGTATGATGGGCCGCAGATTGTGTTCCTTGAGGATTGCATCGAAAACGGCTGGAAGAAGAAGGCGCACTGTCTCTTCGTTCAAATAAGAAGGATCAATTTTCTGTCTGACAAGAGCCGTCGGCGCTTTGCCGGGCCGGAAGCCCTCTATGCGCATGTTTCCGCCGAGCCGAAGCAGCGCCTTCTGTTCCGCCGACGCGACTTCTTCGCCGGTAAAAGCGACCGTGCATTCTACGCGGGACTGCTTGAGCTTTTTTGGCGGAGAAATATCGGGCATGGTTTTACTTCCAGTACATCAGGAGCGGCGCTGCGACAAAATACGAGCTGTACGCCCCTATGACGGTGCCGAAGATCAGAGCCAGGATGAACCAGCGTATGCTGTCGCTTCCGAGAAAGAACAGAGAAATCAGCATTATCAGAGATGCGAAAGCGGTCGAAAACGTGCGCGTGACGCACTGACGCAACCCGGCAACTATGATCTTCGAGAGCTCTTCCGAACGGTTCTCGAATGTCATGTTGGCCCGAATGCGGTCGAAGATCACGATTGTGTCGTTGGCCGAGTACGCGAGAATGGTAAGCAGCGCGGTAACGAACAGCGTGTCGAATTCAAATGTGGTGAACCATCCTATGACTATAAAAACGCCGACGGTAACTATGACGTCGTGAAGGAATCCGATGATCGCAAGCACGCCGAACTTCCATGGGTTCAGTTTCCTCGGCAGTTTCCGGAACGCGATGGCCAGATAAAGGATGACGGCGACGGACGCAAACGCGATTGCCTGCAAGGATTTGGCTTTGAGGCTGCGGCTCAAGCTTGGGCCGATTGTGTTGTATTTGAGTTCCTTGACGTCTCCGAGTGACGTGCGCAGGTGCGCGAGGACGGAGATGTGCTCTTCGTTATCCATCGGCCGCAGTCGGATGAGAAACGCCTCCTCGCTTGCGGTCTTTACAGCAGTTACCGTGAAATTCCCCAATGCCGCCGGCCGTCCTGCATCCGGCTGTATGGTCGCGTCGGCAGAGCCAGCAGATTCTTCGTATGACTGTAGCGCCGAGATAACGTCATCCCGTGTCTTGTCTGCGGGCAGTTCTATCTGAAGAAGCGTGCCACCGGTAAACTCAATCGAATATTTCGGTCCTGCAACAACAAAGAGCGTTGCGGACGCCAGCACCAGGATTGCCGAGAAGCCAAGAAAGTATTTGGATAATCTGGGGAAAGTCATTGCCCGGACAGCGTAAGGGAGAGTGTGAGCCCGTGTCCATTGCGTTCGAGATACCATGCAATCGGGCGGCTGGCCGGAAAATCTTCCAGCAGCCATTGCCACTCCTGTCCGGCAAGCGCGCCGGATATCAGCTTTCTTAAAAGATTCACGGAAAAAACGCCCGATGCAATCGTACTGTCGGACGCATCCGGGAGCCTGCGCGCCGGTGTTTCTGCTATCACATCTTCCAGCCATTCCCTTTTGTTGCTCACGACGAATTCGCGGCCGCGCGAGGCGCTCAGCATCATCCGGTCGCCGTTCTTTTGACGAGTTTCGCGCACCGTCCATCCGTTCTCAACGGTTTTCACGTCTTCCACTTGAGATGGGTCGCTGCCAAGAACAGCCGATGTGAATCCGCGATCAAACATGCGGCGCGCAACCGTCGTTCCGGTGAGCATTGCCTTAAAGCCGTCGTGCAATTCTTGCAGTTGCCTCCGGATACCTGCGGCGCTTGCCGCATGACTTTGCAGCATGAACAACGGAGTGGAGCCTGTTCCGGTTTTCCATGACAGGACGGCGGCATCGCGCATCGCGGGCAAAATGTCGTACTGCATGCTCCAGTCGTCGCCGAGCAGGTCATGCGCGATGTTCGCGAGTTGTCCCCGGCGGATGGCGCGCTCGATCTCTGGCAGGCTTGCCAGCCAAAGGTCAATCGCGTACGCGGGGGAGGAAATTGCCAGCACCAGATCAGGCGCCTGCGAAAACATAGTTACATCGTCCGGGACGGCCGCCGTGATATTCGCAGGCGCACCGAAGACGCTGATTCGGGACGTCCCTCCTGCTTTGCTCAGCAACAAGCCGCCGGATAATGCTATAAACGGACGCAGAGGATAGGGGAGCAAAGCGGACGCTCCGGCGGGGTCGCTGCGAAGATAAATATGGGGCGCGGCTGCTGGCGCGTTTTTTTTGAGTTCTCGAAATACGTCAAGCGACTTAAGCCGCACGGAGTTCCCGGTCATCATTCCCATCAGGTGCGGATCGGAGAGAATCACATCCTGATTGCGAAACTCTCCGTTTGAATATGGGATTGGCGTCTCCTTAACAGGAGATGACAGTATCCACCCGCGCGATCCGGATGGAATTTGCAGAATGCCGAGCTCCAGCCGGTCTTCAAAATCGGGTACGTTTTTAAGCTCCGGAAATCTGTCGCTCCATGTCCGCACGTCTTCCCGCGTCACGTTCGAAAATAATGCAGTCACGTCTGCTCCGGGCAATATCGCCTCAAGCGGCAGCGGCTGCCACATGGAAATGACAAGGAATAGTGTCGCAGCAATGACAGTCGCGCTCACAAGCAGCGCAAGCAGGAACAATCGCAATTTGGAAAAGTTAAGCGATAGCATCGTCGTGATCATACATCGCCGGTAAACATGAATCCGTGTTCATCCCTTTCCTAAGCCACTATGTCGTATACAAATTGTATTCATAAAACAATTCCCTGTGCGCGCCATTGTATTTTGTTGCATTACATTTCATGTCTGCGTAGGATGACCAGATTTGCTCCTGCAAATCAATTCGCAACCCGCCGGTTACAAACGAAACTGCGATGCGAGTTAACATCAAGAAGCACACAAACACACAATAGGGGGCCCCCGTACATCATATAAACGCCGCCAAACAGAAGATCGTTCACATCGTCGTTACAAACGAAGAATTATGGGCCAAATATGCGCGGTTAAATGGATGCGCACCCGACGATTCATAATTCTTTTCCGATCAGAGAGCGGATTGGGCGCAACATGCGAATGCTTCCATTCCTCTCTCTGCTCTGCGATGTCGCGCCGCGGATGAGAGGTTGCGCCGGCGGCGTGCTCCTTTACTCCCCAGTGTCTCCTCAGGGCCTTTGTGCACTGCACGGCAGACCGGTACGGGGACCTCGGCGGGTTCCGAGGATAAACAAGAAACCCCAGCACGGCAGAGAACAGAGGACGCCTCTCCTCACGTCATCCTCCGCGTTCGAGAAACAGGCTGAGCGGTAGACTCATGTGATTCGCCGTTGATAGCTAAGGGAGGAAGACACAAATACAAAAAGGCCAGCCACAAGTTGGTCTTTTTGTTTTGCCGCAAGGAAAATCTGGAAGTTCCTCCGCAACCGGCCCTCTCTGATTTATTTCAACGTGTTCAATCTTTCCCGTGCGCTTTCCAATTCTGGATCCAGCAGCGTCGCCTTCTCAAGCGCGGCTTTCGCCTCATCTTTGCGGCCAGTCTCCGCCGCCGACCATCCGAGCATTTCCATAATCCGCGCGTTATCGGGCCACTTTTTTACCGCTGACTGCGCGAACTGATAAGCATCTTCGTTTTTTCCGGTTTCCAGCGCGAGCGAAATCGTCCTCTCAAAGATATTAATGTCGGAGCCGGGTTCGGCGATTAAAGCGCGATACTGCTCGAGCGCGAGTGGGAGGTCTTGCGCGTTCTCGGCGGCTTCGGCGAGACGCTCTCTAAGTTCCTTCTTCGGTTCGAAACCGTTTACCAGAGCATATTGGAAAAACGTTGAGGCGTTCGTCCATTGATTCAGCGCCATATGCGCGCGCCCAAGAAAGTATTGTATTTCCGGTTTCTCGGGATCAATCGAGTATGCCTTGTTCAGAGAATCCAGCGCTTCCGGCGCGCGTTCCGTAATAAGCTCGCAGTATCCCTGCACCATCCAGGCATCGCGGTAATCGTCCTCCTCCTTCACGACTCCGGCGATGAGGGGGAGCGCCAGCTCACATTCCTGCACCTGCGCCAGCGCGCGTGCGAGAAGCGCGGTCAAATGCGCGGCGCGGCTCTCCGGAAAAAGGGCGAATTCGTCATATGCGGACCGGAGAATCCTGCCGTATGAGCGCAGCGCCGGATCCCAGCCGCCGATTACGGCCGCCAGCTCCTGTTTGGCAAGCTCATGTTCTTCTTTGATGATGGCGAGGAGAGCGGATCCGTAGTGCTTTTGAGGTGAATCTTGCGCGGATGCCAGCGCCTGCTGGGCCTGAACAAGTTCTCCCGTCCTGAGCGCGACTATCACGTCCAGCAGCAGCAAATCCTCGCTGCGCGCCCCCAGTCTCCGCAGTTCCCGTATTGTTTCCCTGACTTGCGGAATTTCCCGCCTTTGTATCTGCGCCGAGGCAAGCTTGCGCAGCGCTGGAATGCCGCCGCCGGCATTGACGGAAATCTGATATTCCTTCTCGGCGGCGGCCCAGTCCCCGCGGAGTCCGAGAATGTCTCCCTGCCTCAGGTGCACCAGAACGATGTCGCCCGAGTCAATATAGTCATTCACGGCGGCAGAGCCGGACCCGGAGCTCGTGATCGCATCTTCCCTCTCTGCGATTGTCCGCACTTGCTCCTGCAGCTGTCGCTGCACGGTGCTCAACTGCCACCATGCGTATCCCAGAACCCCGCCTGCAAGCGCCACGGCGGCAACGACGGGAACAAGTATGCGCGCGGAATATTTCATCGTCATTGAGAATAGCATTGTTCCAGTATTCATTTTCAGGAACCTCTGCAAAATGATACGCATCACCAAAACATCACTATGGGAAGGAACCTCTCAAAAATCGCCTCATGCGAGGAAGCAAGCCAAAATTTCGCGAGGCGTATCGGCATACGTTGAGCGAAATTTTGGCGCAGCTGACGAGGCAGGAGGCATTTTTCAGAGGTTCCTCAATGCTCCGTTCAGATCGTCGGACTCAATTCCCCGTCATGCCCGTGCACGGTCCCGCCGGCGACGATCGGCCGGGCTGCTGAGTCGGCGATGTGCTTTGGAAGCACGGCCTCTACCGCCCCCCATTTCGCTTCGCTTCCCTCCGGCAGGAGGATCGTGACCTGGTCGCCGGTTTCGGCCCGGTAGAATGTCACTGATGCGAGAAGGACGCGAAAAGCCTTGCCTTCGGCGAGAACTTTGTACTGTCCGTCTTCCTGGATCAGGACGCCCATTACGGTCCTGCGTGTGACCGGCGCGATCTGTTTGTAAATGAATTTTCCTTCGTCTGTGATCGTGAGCTTCATGCCGTCGCCCTCGACGAGCTTGCTTTTGCTGGCGTAATTGGCAGGAACGGGATACGCCTGGCCCTGGCCGTCCACCATGTTCTGTCCGTCGAATATGCCTTCGATCACCCGTCCGTTCGCCGGGCCGTTCGAAAAGCTTGTCGCGCGCATCATGTGCCTTTCGCGTGTGGAATCTCTGACGCCTGTCATGTCCCGCAGGAGCGAATGCGCCGTTTTGAGCGAAGCCTGGGCGGTATCGAGCAATTCCTGTATCTGGAGAAGGATGTCATCCGACATAACGCAGTGAAAAATGTAAAGTGAAAAGTGAAGAATTGCTTTGGATGACGATGGAGGTCAGTGTTTCATAACGTGACGACAACATCGAGACGTGTTTCCCGCAGGCGTGACCGCATCTCGGTGTCTGTAAGAAGACCGGACTGGGCGCCTGTCACGCCGATTACTCCGGCGGCGTTAATGGTACCAGCGCGCAACGCAGTTTGCAAGCTTTCGCCGCGCAGCAGCGCCCACGTCGCGCCGGCGCCGAATGCGTCTCCGGCTCCCGTGGTGTCAACGGCTTTTGCGTCCGAAACGACGCCGCAATGCCAGCCCCTGTCTCCGTCGGACGCAGTGGATCCGTTCTTGCCGTCGCAAATGCAGACTATGTGAACGCCTGCGCGCAGCAACGTCCGCATCGCGGCTTCGGACGAGTCACCTCCGGTGAACGCCGCGGCTTCCTCCGCGTTCAGGATCAGCAGATCAGTCTGCGCCAGCAGGCGCATCAGCATCGCGTCTTTCGCGCCTTTTTTCAGTTGCGCGCCTCCTGGATTCCATGTGAGGCCGATGTGCCGGTTGATTTCCAGAATGGAGGCGATGTCGTCTTCGATAACGCAGCTGCGTTCGTGCAGATGGTTCAGGTATATCCAATCCATGTCTGCGGCTGCTTCGCGATCAAAATTTGCGTCGTGCAGATGAGCGTTGGTGCCAGGGTCGTAAAGTATGACTCGTTCTCCGCTGCCTGCGGACAGAATGATGGAAAAACTGGACGTCTCGCCTTCCACGATTGTGACGCCTGCTGTACCCACTCCCTCTTTTCGCAAATTATCCATCTGCCTCTGCCCCCACTGGTCGCTGCCTATTATGCCGCAAAAGTTAGCCTCGCATCCCAGTCGAGCCAGACCAACTGAAGTGTTGGCGGCCCCGCCTCCGCATGTTTCTATTACCTGCTGCACCCGTATTTTTTCTCCAAGCGGGAGTTCAATGAGCTTTTGGCCGCGATTCTCGCGCAAGACGTCTGTTCCCGTGCGGACGAAGAGGTCGTATGTGGCGCCGCCTATTGACAGCGTTCTGGGGCGTTTATTTTGCATGTCACTGATGATACCTGCGGCGCATCTGCCGGAGGAATGACCGCGCTTCCAGCATGCTTTTGCGTCTGCGGTACAAATACCACGATGCCGGAACGAGGGTCAGCCCAAGCACAACGCGCCACGGGAGGCCGGGCAAGCCGCTCGCCGGGGTATTGTCTGCGCCAGCATGGAGATCATTGTCCGGCGCGCCGTTTCTGGCGCCGGCGATGAGAAGTTCGTCCGCCGACGGATGGAATGCTGTTTCGCGAAGCGGCGTACCCTGCGTCGTCACAGCCAGATCGCGCAGAATCTCGCCGGTGGTCGCGACCGGAGTCAGGCGTATCAGATACGGCTGGGCCAGAAGATCTTTGATCGTATACGCGCGCATGGCTCCTTCCAGCGTGCGGTTTTCGGAATACTCGGCCTCGACACTCCCGTACTCGAGCAGAAATCCGGAAAGGGGAGTGGCGTCTGGGAATGTCCATTGCAAAAGAATGCTGCCTTCCTGCGGAACTACAGTGATTTCCATGCCGAGCGTGCGCGCCGATATAATCGAGCTGCGCGGGCCGGCTTCACCGTCGCGCAATGCCCGCACCGCAAGGTAGTAATCGTTGCCGGATTTCAGACCCATAACCGCAGCGCCGTCGGTGGGTTCCGGCGTGTCGAGCATTATGGCGTCTGGCAACGCGGCAGATTTGGTTTCGATTCGGTAGCCAGTGATCGTGTCGTCCGGAATGGCGTCCCAGCTGAGCTGTATGCCGCCGGCCATGGGTCGTGCGGCCAGATTCTGCACTTGCGGGATTGATGGGCCGTAAATAGAAAGCTGCCCCTGAACTTCGGAAACGTTGCCGGCGAGATCGCGTCCGCTGACGATGTATTCGGTGTCTCCCCGATCCAAAGCGGGGAAAAGAGCCTGATAGTGCGTGCCGTCGTCGAAGACGCCTATGTCCGTCAACGTGATCGTCTGATCGCGGATCGCCAACGTAACGTCGGAAAGCCCAGGCTCGCTAGCAACGGTTATCGTGACGTCATCGCCTTCGCGCGGTTGCTCCGGATCGAAGCGCACTTGCAACGCCGGGCCCTGAGTATCCACGCGCAGGCGTATTAGACCCGAGTCATGCTGTCCGTTCTGGTCCATTATCTTAAGAATCACATTCTCGGAGTCCGGAAGAACGACGCTGATCAAAAATGAGCCGTTCTCATCCGTTTCGCCAACGGCGTCCGGATCGCCGGATGCTATCTCCTCCGCTGGAGTTGATCCTTCCGCCATCCAGACGTTCAAATTTGCGAACACAGGCCCCTTTCCATGCAGGAGAATATCGTGCGAATTGACAGTGTCGCCGTCACGGAGATTCTCCAGGCGGATTCTGCGATTCTCCGCTATTTCGTCGGTTCCCGTGACTGTCACGGTCGTCTGGCCGCGTATTGCGCCGGTTTCGTCCGTCACGACGATAATCTGATTTCCAGCTTTGCTGAAACTTATGGACCACGGAATGCTCAAATGCCCGCGTGCCTTTGAAGTGATTGTCGCTTCTCCGTGATCGTGCGCGAGCCCCGGGCGCGTGGCGTTTGGGTCACCCGGCGTCTCGATGCGCACGGTACCGGTGTAATTCTCAACCGTTCTGCCGGATGCGTCCACGGCGATGATTTCAAAATTTGGAATCACGTCCCGCACTTTTACGGCCAGCGTGCTGACTCTGACTTCAAAACGGTCAACCACGTCGTAGGCTCGGCCACCCGTCCGCGGTTCGGCGACGTCTCCGCCGGTCAATTGGCCGAGCATCCTGCTTCCGGCGTTCCCGGAGGCAACATTCTGACCGTTCGCGCCTGTCAAGGAATTTCCTTCATAGGTCCTTACGGCGCCGTCGCTCCCGAATCCGCCCATCGAAAGACCGTCATCGCGCGCGGCGATTCTTCCGACCCGATCGAGCATGATTCCCGATATCAAATCTATCGCGCGAAGAGCTATCTCGCCCGTCGTCCTCGTTTGGACGGCGAACTGAACGCGTCCTTCGCGATCACTTTCTTTGCCTGTTTTCAACGCCGTTATGCGGTCTTCCGTGCGGCTGCCTACGAGCTGAACCGGCCGGCCCTGCAGGGGATTATTTTGCGCATCGCGAAGAGAGACGGTTACAATAGCCGTATCCCGGCCGTCCGCCGTTATAATCGGATCGCTCACCGTGATCGAAGACAAACCGGCGTCCATCCTGTCATTCAGCACCTCAAAAGACGTTTCAGGCGAGATCATGCGGCGTCCGCCGATGATAAACGCGCGGTAGACGCCGGCTTCTTCCGTGAGGCGCGCCGGAATGGTTGCGGCAGCCGATCCGCCGGGGTCCGTCTCCACCGGGATTGCAGTGTCCTCCCCTGAAGGCGCAATCACGTGCAATTCCAGCATCTTTCCGGTCGGAAGCCCGGTCATGCTCGCGCTTGTCTCGAATCCGGCAACCACATCATCCACAGTAACCTGCGCGGCGGCGCCGACGACGGCGGGGTACAAAAAAAGGCAAAGAGCCAGGACGAATTTGAGTATGTTTTGGGGCATAAATCCGTTTATTATAGCAGATTCCTGTTTTCGGCTCAATCGCGTTGGCGAGGCAAAAATGCCACTAGCCGCCTGTCCGATCAGATCGTCCGTGCGGGCGTTCAGCGTTACGCGGAGCAGGCAAAAGAGATAAAAGCGGCAGATGTAAAGTCGGTCTTTGTTGTCTTTGTCCGCTTTGCTATGATCTGCGCAACACTGTGAAGCGCCTTCCCGCCATCCTCTTGCTGGCCGCGTTAGTCTCCGGTTGTGGCGGAGGTTCCACGACTTTGGACGTGGTGTGCAAAGAACAATTCTGGAACGGTGTTGTGGCGCTGTGCCTGCCGGCCAAATGGATCGTGCTGGAGCGCGAAAAGCTGGAGGAGCGCGGAGTGCCCGAACAAGTGATCGTTGCTTTCCAGTCGGAGCAGGCGGTTTCCGGGCAAGCCCCCACTCTGACTGTAACCAGCGAAACACTGCCAGCCGCGCTCGATTCCGCCGGGTACAGCAAAGCTAGCATCCGGTCGGTCGCGTCCCTGCCTGGATACAAGCTGATTGACAGCAGGGAGACTGAGATCGAAGGGCAAAAAGTGGAATTGCACGTATTCACAGCGCAGCCCGTGGCCGGCGAGCCGGAACGGAGATTTTTCCAACTTTCGGCCGTGGCCGCGAATATCGGCTACACGTTCACCGCTCTCACACCGGTATCAATCTCGGACCAATTGCAGAAAGAGATTCTGCTTATCATGAATTCCGTGAGATTCAGCGAACCGGCGGCGGAGACGAACTAAGGAGCATCTGAAAAATACCCCGGAACGCAATGGAGGTGCCGGCGGGAATTGCACCCACGCGTGGGGGATTTGCAGACCCCTGCCTTACTGCTTGGCTACGGCACCGCGATGCAAGAATACGCAGTGACGCCGATACGGGCAAAATCCATATTTCAGCTGCGGAATCAGCCTTGTACGACGCACCGTTGTATTCTATAATATCCGCAGAAAAGCTTATCATACACACCCATGAGAAAATACCGGGATATCCGCGCAAGTTTTTACGGCATCGCGGCCGGCGTCGTGCTGGGAGCCGGCATGCTTGCGTTTTCCGGAACGAATTCTCTGTATGCGAGTTCCGCGACGCGGGTATCCCGCGCGCCGGCGGCGGCGATTTTGCGCACAGCGCCGACCCGCGCGGATTTCGTGCGAAGGAACATCGTGCAAAAGAATCTTCCGCTCTGGAACGACGACGGCGTTAACGCGTACCTCACTATAAAGGCGGAGTCCTCGGCAAGCAGCGCGAAGCCGGAGGCGCCGACGGCGTGCGACGCGGTTCGGAAAGCGGTCGAAAAAATCCGGCGCGTCTATTCCATTGTGGCCGAAGCCGTGAACAATTCGGAATTGCGACAGCAGATGTTCGCTGTGCTGGACGACGCGTCCGACGACGGGTGCTCGAGGTGAGTGAACCTCGCCAGGAACATATGTCCCTTTCCCCTGGGTGAGGATGCAAGCCAGAACTGTGTTCTCCGCTACGCTCCGAACACAGTTCTGGCCACCGCGCCATCGACCTCACCTCGCGCCGAAG
>JACPMB010000048.1 GCA_016186175.1 Candidatus Peregrinibacteria bacterium | reverse complement strand
GGCCAATATAGGTGACGATTACTTGTTGAGAATTAGGAATTAGGAATTGAGAATTAGGTTCTTGATTCTTGATTCTTGATTCATACTTCTTCGTGTCAATTCCCGTCGGTATCACCTGTGATTTCTTCCATACACCGAGTCTCCGAAGTAATCGTTCCGGCTGTGGATGGAAGAACACCACTCTCTCCGCACACAGCATGATGAGCCACCCGAGCGTCCACGCGTAGATGCGCGAGGCGAGACGAAAGAGGAGGGTGCGACCCCACCACGTCATTCCCACGAGCGCATCCGTGAGGAGAATGACACGGTATCCGCGCAGGCGCAGAGGAATGACGGCAAGCGAACTCCAGAAGAGAATTTTGTTGCACACGATGATATCCGGCCTCTCTTCCCGCATCACCTTGCGCACCAGCCCCGTAAACCCGATGGCAATGCCGTAGTTCCAAGGGTCGGGGAGAAAAACATCCTTCTTGCGATAGATAACGAGAGAAGGAGACGGTCGCTCGAGAAACGCGCAACGAGCAAGCGTGCAACGTTCGCCAACGGCCCCCCCCATACACACCACCACAACCCGATACCCCAGTCTTTGCCAGAGCTCCGCAAGCTTCACCGAACTCACCATCCAGCGATGTTGTTCTTTCCAGTACGGGCTTATGAGGAGAATTGTTTTCACTTGTCAATTTTCAATTATCAATTACCAATTTTCAATTCCCTTTTTTCATGGAGTCCCGCTTCCCGCAACGCCATTTCTCGTATGAGACGCACCTGCCGTTGCTCTATTTCTTCTAGCCGCATAATAATGTAGAAGACCATGAAGAACAGAATCCCCATACATGTGACGAGGATGGCGTTCGCTTGATCTTTAATGCCTGTAACGGCCGTGAGATACGTGAGAATGCCCGGGTAGAAAGCAATGAGAGCGATACTTGCCCAGAAGAGTGTCCATAGCACCACCTCCCATAGGGTCTTCTTCTGGCGGTACCAGAGGCTCCACGCATAGGCCAAGGCGACGATGGAAACGAGGGGCGCGACGATTTGGTACGGCGTGAGGTCCATTTAGCGGCGGAACGATCGCAGAAGAATTTGGAAGGCAGTCTTCACCCCCATCGCAAAGGATTGCCCCTTGGCCAGAGTATACGCCGAATACACCACTTTCACAGGAACATCGGCAATACGCCAGCGGTGATGCCGGGCCTCCCGGATGACCTCCGTGCAGAATTCAAATCCCCGCGTTTGGAGGTATACTTCCTTGAGCGCCTTCGGACCGAAGACCTTGAAGCCGCACTGACTGTCTCTGACCCAGAGTCCTGTTGCGAGGAATGTGACGACGTTTCCAATGGTATTGAAGAGACGGCGGATGGCAGGAATACGATTGCGGTTCTTTCCCGCTACGTTCGGCCCGAACCGATTCGCAAACACAATATCCGCACACCCCTCTCGCACCGGCCGGAGGAGAGCGGGGATATCCCGAGGATCGTGCTGTTCATCGGCATCAATGGTGACGATGATACCTGCTCCAAGTGCGCGCGCCGCTTCAATGCCCGTCATTGTCGCGGCGCCGGCGCCCGTGTTCTCGGGGTGTCGGACAACAATGGCCCCAGCTGCCGCTGCAACACCACTGGTTGCATCGAGCGACCCATCATCCACCACAACAACGCGATCGACGTACTGTCGTGCGGCATGCACAACGGTGCTCACGCGGGAGGCCTCGTTGAAGGCGGGAATGACAGCGACAATCTTCATGGAAGAATAACGAATGCCACGCCTTCCTCAAGATCATTCACCACAACCTGGAGCCCAAGAGCACGATCATTGAGAAAATCAACGAACGCCTGGACCTTCGTATGGAGCGACCCCTGAGAATCGCGCTCAATGGTTGCGGTGTTCGTATCGAAGATCATGCTATTGAACCCGAGACGCTGGAGACGCCGCAAGGTGAGCTTTGGATCTCGTTCTTGATGAAGACAATTGAAAAAATCAAGTTGATGATCCGACAAGGCAATGATCTCGAGATTCCGCGGAATGAAGTACGGAATGAACGTCCCCACGCGGTAGAGGT
>JACPMB010000047.1 GCA_016186175.1 Candidatus Peregrinibacteria bacterium | reverse complement strand
CCTGCCAAGGGGATGCCATGCCTGAACATGAAAATGAAGATATTCAGGACACAGAATGAGAGAGAACCGCAATGATCGAACATGTAAACATGCTGAAAACCGCCCTACCGACGATCAGACGGGGTGTTTTTCATCGGTTCCGATAGAGTATTTGCCAGTGATTATGGCGGAACAAGCACAGAGATATATGACTTATTCCAGCATTCTCATGGAGAGCCGGGCGCGAATCAAAATCCGGCGCCGCAGGCTCAACACGAAGGGCATTCAGGAGTTCCGAAAAACGCAGGTGCGAACGCGCGTTTGACAATGGAGGGCCCGGATGATCCGCGCCGATAGAACGGTTCAGAATTGCCGCAGAAACCTGAGATCGCCGCGATACAAGCTGCGCAGGTCCGGTATCTGGAGCTTGATCATTATCATGCGCTCTACGCCGAAGCCGAAGGCGAAGCCCTGCCACTTGTCCGGATCAATGCCGCAATTTCGAAGAACGTTCGGATGCGTCATCCCGCATCCGGCGACTTCCATCCACCGTCCCTCGCGGCTTTCGTTCTCGTCGCCGCGCCAGCGGAGGTCCATTTCCAGTCCGGGTTCAACGAAAGGGAAAAAACCGGTCCTGAACCGGAAATCTATGTCGGGGGCGATCAGTTCCCGTATCGCGGACATCATCACCGCTTTCATGTTTGCAAGCGAAACTCCGGCGCCGACCATCAATCCTTCAAACTGGTGGAACATAGGCGAATGAGTCGCGTCGGAATCTTTCCTGTAAACGCGGCCCGGACAAATTATGCGCATCGGCGGCTTGCGGGTTTTCATGTACCTGATCTGAACGTTGGAGGTGTGGGTGCGGAGCAACAAACGTCTGGAGGGATCATTTTCACTCTCATAGCCGGCCAGCCAAAAAGTATCCTGCGCATCGCGGGCGGGATGCGATTCTGGAATGTTAAGATCGTTGAAGTTGAACTGTTCGCTTTCCACTTCCGGTCCTTCGGCGATCTCGAATCCCATTCGTCCGAACACTTCCTCCACCTGACGTATGAATTCGGGAATCGGGTGCAGATGGCCGCTTTCCTGCGGCGGCAGCTCGAGCGTCACGTCCAATTTGTCGCCGCTGGCGAGCTCCCCCATAACCAGAGACGACAGCTCCTTCCTGCGCCAGGCAAGCGCCTCCGTGAGGTCATGTTTCCAGCGGTTCAACTCCTGCCCTCTGCTGATTTTTTCCGAAGGCGGGAGCGACCCCATGTCCTTCATCGCGACAGTAAGAACGCCGTGTTTGCGGCTGAAAATTTCGAGTTCGAGCGCGTCCAGTTCCGCGGAGGAAGCAGCTGAGCGTATTTTGGTGATGTACGGGCCGAAAGCTGACATAAAGGAAGGATACGCGGGCCGCCTGATTATTACGAATTCAACGCCAATTCCACCAAAACAAACACCCCGTAAATCATCGCCGCGATCCACCATGTCAGCAAGCCGAGAATGTGGAAAAGCAGGAGAATCGCGGTCGCCAGACCCGTGAATACGCCCTGGCGCACCGAGATTCCAAGAATTTGACCCAGATCCCACGAATGAAGAGGCACGAATCGCCACAATGCGTAGAACGCCAGCGTCATAACGGAACTGGCGGCGAGGAATAGACTTACGAAGAATGCGGGGATGGCATAACCCGGGGCCGTGAGCGGGCTGACCCTGAACAGAACTACAAGCAAAGACGCGGTGGATAACAAGGCGGAAACCGAAATTCCAAACAAAAGCGTCGTCATGCGAGGCCTTAAGGATACTGGAGCATTAGGATAACAGGAACTTTCCCAGAGCCTTAAAGTCGTCATACAACGCCTGCCGCAATCCTCCGTTGTGCAGGGCGGCGGCCGGGTGATAAATCGGAAAAACAGTCACCTCTTTCCCGCCATCTTGGGCGGAGCGAAGGATCTGAGGTTTTCCATGAGCTTCAGTAATGCTCAGTTTGGTGAAGAAGTGCCCAAGCGCGTGACGACCGAGAGGCACGATCACCTTCGGTTTAATCAATGCAATCTCCATCTTAAGCCACGGCATGCACTGCTCCTTCTCTTCCGGAGTGGGATCGCGATTGCCGGGCGGGCGGTATTTGACGACGTTACTGATGTAGACTTCTTCGCGCTTAAGGCCGATCGTTCCCAGCAGCTCATCCAGGAATTGCCCCGCGGGCCCGACGAACGGGCGTCCCTGTTCATCTTCCTTCTGCCCCGGAGCTTCGCCGATGAACATGATTGTTGCATTGGGATTGCCTTCGCCGAGAACGGCCTGGGTGGCGCTCTTGCACAGTTCGCAGCCTTTCCATTCTTTGATACGGGATTGGAGGTCGGGGAGGGTGAGGGCGGTCATGGGGAGAGTGTAGGGTATTGAAGAATTGGGGCGGCCAAAATTCCATTTTCCATCCTCCCCATCTCCCATTAATACTCTGTTTTTACTTTCTCAATTCTTTTCATCAACTTCGCCTTCAGCCCAGCATCCGTTTCCCCCAAAATCCGCAGCGCGCACAGAGCCGCGTTCTTCTGGTGGAGAACCGTCATCACCGGAACATCCGAAGGCATCCGGAGGTTGCTGTGAATATCTGTAAGATATTCCGTCAGATCCTTGTACGGCGGACAGTTTATGACCGGGTGGACGCAGCTCCCGGCGACCACGCCGCCGAGGCCATTGCTCATGCCCACGACTGTGATGACGACCGTCGGATCATTCCTCGCATTGAGCTTCTTCACTTCCTCGATCACCTTTTCCGGCACCTTGTGCGCAGAAGAGACGATAATCTCCGACGGCACGTCGTATTCCTTAAGGAGCTCGACGATCTTCTGAGCGAAATCAATATCGCTCCTGGAGCCGAGCAAGAGGGCGACGTGCATGGCGCCGGCAGTATACACGCAGCCTAGAAAAGCATCTGGCGCACTGCTACGCTCTGCGGGCGGTTCTTTACGCGCCCGTAGTTCAGCCTGGATAGAACGCCAGATTGCGGATCTGGAAGTCGTAGGTTCAAATCCTGCCGGGCGCACCACAATTGAATTCGAGACGAGCGCAAGCTCGTAGAGCGCAGCGCGAGTCCGAAGACATTGTGTCCTCCGTAGCTCCGTCAGGAGCGGAGGAGGACTGCGCCCTCCTACGCTAAAGCTTCGGAGAGCACGGGATCTTGCGACTCACGGCGTCACTTTGCTCCCTGTTCGCGCACTTCACCTGTGGGGCTCTAGCTCATCTGGTAGAGCGCTTCCATGGCATGGAAGAGGTAAGGGGTTCGAGTCCCCTGAGCTCCACCACACTTCGCTCGCTGCGGCGAGCTTCGCGTGGCACGCCGCGTAGCCCGAGGGCGAAGTAGCGTGGCAAGCCATCAGCTTGCCATTGTTTTCAATGCGAAGTGTGCCCCGCGTAGCTCAGCAGAGCGAAGTGGGGCTTCTTGATGTAAGATTCACCACTATGCACTACGTCTACATTCTCAAGCTGCAAAGCGGCCAACACTACATCGGCTACACAGCCAATCTCGACAATCGTCTTGCTCGTCATGCGAAAGGCAACGCCTGTACGACAACCGAACGAATTCCCATTGAATCGATGAGCTTCTATGCTGCTTTTGAATCTGCAAAGAAAGCACGAGATTTCGAGAAATATTTGAAAAGTTCGTCGGGGTTTGCTTTTCGTAATAAAAGACTTATCTAAAGAGCAAAAGTCGGTTCGAGAAGGAACAGCTCGACCTGAAGGGATTCGAACTTCAGTCAAGCCCGCTGAGTTGCAATCTTTGCTCAAGAGAGCGACAGATTGCCGCCGTAGGGGTTTCATGCCGGAATCTCCCGCCAGACGGGCCGCATCATAACGAAGATGACAATGAGGGCCGTGCCTCCAATCATCCCCGCGATCAGCAAGGCGAACGGGATGGAACGAGCGTCAGCCAGAGCGCCCACGAAAGGCGACGTACAGGCGAACAACACACGACCCGGGAACGAGCGCACCGAGAGAACGGTGGCACGCACGTCCGAGGTGGTCATCCTGTTCATCATGTCTGCTGTGAGCGGTCCCAGGAAGCCCCAGGCGATTCTGCTAATCAGGAAGGCCAGCAAGCCCCACATGGCTGGCGGCAGAGAAAGAACCAGGTAGCAGCCCACCACGGCAAGGGCGATGGCCATGAGGAGCAGACGGTCATCCACACGCTTCTCCAGCGATGACACGGACTTCGCTGCGCACGCCCCAGCCGCAACGATTACAGCGTGCGTGATGCCGAAGAGAACGAGAGGAACACCGACGAGCTTTTGGTACGGCTGGAAAAACCAGAAGAACGTCAGGGTCATTGTGGAGATGAGACCGTGGAGCAGCGTGATACTGCGCAAGCCTTTGTGTCGCAGCAAAGTGTGTGTGGTGGTGTTCCAGATAGCCCTCCAGTGGCGCTCATCGAAAGTTTTGTGTCGGATCGGTTCGTGCAACGTGCAGGCCACCAGGACCGCTGCGGCCATCGGCGCGATGGTCATCCACAAAGGCAGAGTAAGACCGATCGTTGCAACGAAGCCTCCGATGAGGCTGCTGACGGACTCGGTGTTGAACTCCAAGAAAGCCTGGTTCCCCGAAATCTTCCTGTAGGTGCGTTCCTTGCCCAGCTCCAGCAACGTGTCGTAGGTCACCGCTTCCACCGTCCCCGAGAGCAGACTGGCCCCCACGCCGACTGTAATTTCCGCGAGAAGAAACTGCAAAAATCCCGTGCCAGTTGCGTAGACGACGTACCCCATCACGCCAAAGCAGCAACCCGTGATGAGCGTCTTCTTGCGCCCCCAGCGGTCAGCCAGATAGCCCGTGGGGATTTCCAGCACAAGAATCGTCAGAGCAAACCCCGCCTGTAGCATCATAATGTGTTGCAGATCGAGTCCACGAGACTGCCAAATCAAAAAGATAATCGGGATGGCAAAAAGAGCCTGCGTGAAGGCCTGGATAGCATAGAGCTTCCAGATGTTAGACCTGACAGAGGATGTGTGTTCTGTAGCCACGATAAAAATATTCTACCCTTCATTTCTATGTTTTTCATTGTGTCGTTGATCTCACACAATTAGTCTCGAACGACATGCGCGACATTCGATGGACGATTTTGGACAAACTGACCCCGCCAGATCAGACCGAAATTGATACTACATCACAAAGGAAAGCTCCTTAGCCTCGTGTTCGTCGAACTCGATTTCAATACACTTTCTTCAAGTAGCACTCCTCGCAATACACAATTTCGGGACGGTCGGAGGCATAGCTCGTTTGGATACTCTTGCCGCAATTGGCGCAGGAGCGCTGCCACAACTTACGTGGATTCCGTCTCGCAAAGCGGTCGAGATGTCGCTGGTACCAATAGCGGCGCGGGATGGGAAGATTTCGCTCCCGATAGAAGCGCAGCTCTTGCGTCTGAATCTTGAACGGTCGTCCAGTCTCCTCACACGCGATTGCCCAATTCAGAACATCATCGGGAACGTCCGCACTGCTATCCGGCAGCTGCTTCGCGGCTATGACCTTCGTCGCCGCGAGAGGAGGAATCCTCGTTGCATCCCACTGCATTCCTTGCGCCGTCGCTTTCTCCTTCGTGAGAGGAAAATACAATTGCGCTGTTGTGATGTTGTAGCCGAAGGACGAATCTTTGAGCGGGAAGAACTCACCCCACTCGCCCGTTGTCTTCATGTGCTCAATAACCTTGGATGCCACTTCTTCGTACTGCTCCCTGGTGTACTGCTTATTCAGGATGCAATGCTTCTTCCGCGAGACATTCACGCACCCAAGGCATTCTTTGGATTGCTCCGCGTAGATGCAGTAGAGCAAATCGGATGAACCGACGTGGCAGCCATAAGAGAAGAGGAGGTGATAGCTGTTCCCTCCGACAATCGCGCATTCCAGTGATTGCTGGAGATTGAGGCCGTACTGGTAAATATCGAACACGTCCTTCGCGCCGTTCACGACTTGGTAGAGGTACTTCCCGTGTTCCACATCTTCGCAATCGAATCCATACGTAACCTCCTTGCAGTTGATGAGGTGGTCGCCAAGGCAGCGTTCGACGTTCTGCCCTTGATACTCCTTGAATGTGTGCTTCGCTTCCAACTGACGGCGGCGTTCGTGCAGGGAGCGGTACTGCGCATGGGAGCGCAGGTCAATTTCTGCGACTTTCTTCTTGTACGCATCCTGAGAGAGTTGCTGATTCTCAAAGAAGTATTCCTTGTTGCGCAGTCCCGTGGAAAGGAAGCAATTGCGGCAGCCCACGCAATCACGGAGGAAGGTGCTGTCCGAACAGTTGCGGCAGTCCTGGCACCCGATGAGGCCGTAGCACTTGTGAACGTCTATGCAATCGTAGCAAAGCTCGCTGTGGAGATTGTAGAAGCCGTCCATACAGGAACGGTCGTACTTGAAGCCGTAGCCGTACATGCAGTCTTCGCAGAAGTCCGCGTGCATGATGAGATAGGAGTTCTTCGATGAACCCGCAAAGTGGATGTAGTCGCAGTTCTCCAGGTTGCCTTGGACATCGAGAGCAAGAGAAGGAACCGTCCGTTTCAACTCGGCAACCTGTTCTAGAAATGGGCGGCTGAAATCTACGTCACGGCCATAGGAGGCTGCGTCCCACTTGTCGCTGTGCCAGCACTCGCGGCAGTAGTACAGGATGCCGCTTCCCGGCGGGAACTGCGTGAGCGTTCGTTTGTGGCAGAGACCGCACTCACCCGGATACAAATTGAACTCGTTACAGTATCCGAGCCTTCGTTGCTGACGGCAATCCGGGCAAAGTTTCGGTGATGTAATCAGGTATTTCTTCCCTCCAAGAACAGGTGAAATTTTTTCATAAAATTCCAGATCATCCTGTGTGATTTCGAATGATGTGCTACACTGTTTGCAGGTGGAGTGCATGGCACGATTCTACTCGTTTTATGCAGCACTAGGTACGCAGCAGAATAGGAAACACACGAAGGAAATCTGGCAGGAGTTCACGCTACGGCAGATCAATTTCCTGACATCATGGGCATGGGCGATGTAGTACGGTATCTGCGCGTCTCCCATCAGTGGTCATTTGGGCGAAAAATATGTTGTCAAGAAATCCAGCGTAATTTATTGACGGATTTCTTTACAAGGAATATTATGGTCTCCATGGCCTTCGACCCACAACATCTCCGGCGTCTCCGTACAAAACGGAATATTTCCCAAGAGAAACTGGCTGAAGAGATAGGACTTTCGCGTCCCACCTATCTTCAAATTGAGAAAGGAGAGCGTGAATTGACCGTGACCGAGGCTCAGAAACTGGCTGGGATCTTTGGGATGGGTTTGGAAGACTTTCTTGGAGGTAAAGAGCATCAAGTTTCATTGCCGGAGTTACCTTCAAAACAAAAGGCAGTGGAGAAAAATAATGACATGCGCATCAATGTTCCACAGGAAAAAATGGATAAGTTTCGTGAAGTATTATTGTATATTCTCCAAAAGATAGGCGCGAAACCCAATGTTGGAGAGACCGTTATTTATAAAATTCTGTATTTCATTGATTTTGATTTTTATGAAAAATTTGAGGAGCAATTGATGGGGCTTAAATACATTAAGAATCATCATGGCCCATCTCCCGTTGGATTCACTCAAATGGTAGCAAAGATGGAAAGAGACAAAGATTTGATGCGCGTGAAGAGTAAGTATTTTCAGTATGACCAGAAGAAGTACATGCCCTTGAGAGAGCCGGATCTTTCAAAGATTGATTCAAGGGAACTACAGCATATAGATGCAGAAATAGCTCGGTTATCGGATATGAACGCTGCGCAAATCCGCGAGTACTCCCATGAGGATATGCCATGGAAGGTGCATAAGACTGGCGAGCCGCTCGATTACGAGTATGTCTTTTATCGTGAGCCCCCATATTCAGTGCGCAGCTATGACAATGATCCACTTTGAAAACTGGGGTCCATTCGAGAAAGAATTGGATCGGCTAGCCCGGAAGTTTCGAACGCTTCCCGAAGACCTTGAACGCCTGAAGAATGTTATTGCGCTCGATCCCACTGGCCCCAGTCAGCACCGCACTGTGCTGCACCGCAGTGAAAAAACATGCATCGTGAAGGGTCACTTATTTTGCAAATCATTGCGCTGTGATTCATTGCGCATCATCTATGCATACCATAAAGGTCGTATCACAATTGTATGGATTGAGGTGTATAACAAAGCGAATAAAGCAAACGAAGATCGAGCGCGCATTGCAGATTATCTTCGATCATTAAACTGATCCTCCTTTGCTGCCATAAAGTCGGAGTTTCTGGGCTGCTGATGCGGCCGGTCATTCGATTATGCATTTCTCGACGTTCTGAAGCGTTTCCTCCAGCTTCCCTTCCACATTCTTCACGCGCCGGTTGCAAAGCACAGCGTAACCAAGTTCATTCTCCATGCTCGCCAGGCGTCGCTTAAGCTCCTCGCCTCCTATGGGCGCCCGCTTGGTGATGTGCGTGACCATCTGCTCCCTGCTCTCCGGCAGAATGAATATGGATTGCAGGCAATATCGCGGGGCGTCTCCGGAAAACAAGCTGTGTTTTCGTATCGAGTCGAATCCCTGCACGTCCACTTCGCGCACGACAATTTTCCCTTCCTCCATCTGCGGGACGATCTCGGATATCAGTGTTCCGTACCGCGCGCCTGCGTGGACCATTGCCCATTCGAGAATTTTGTTCTCCCTGAGCAGCTTGTCGAACTCGGAATCGCTTACAAACCGGTACAGGTCGTCGCCTTCGCCGTCGCGGCGGGGGCGGGTTGTGGCCGATCGCGGGAAGTGGAATTCGGTGTGCCGCACGCGGAGCTTATTGAGTATCACGCTTTTCCCGACGCCGCTGGGGCCGATGATGAGGACGAGCTTGCCTGGCACGGCAGTGATCGTATCAGACGAGCGGAACCTCTGAAAAATGCCTCCTGCTTCGTCAGCTGCGCCAAAATTTCGCTCAACGTATG
>JACPMB010000046.1 GCA_016186175.1 Candidatus Peregrinibacteria bacterium | reverse complement strand
TGGACGGAAAATTGCACTTGTGGGGGAGAGTGGGAGCGGGAAGTCGACGATCATGACGCTTCTTCGTGGCCTCTACACACCGCATCGCGTGATGGTGACCTGTGATGGGAGGCTTCTCAAGCACGGGCTTCGCCATCTGGCGCCCTCGGTCACTCTCATCCCGCAGGATCCGGAGATATTCGCGAATACGGTCGAGTACAACGTGACGGTGGATACCGCACAAGCGAAGGAGGATGTTCTCGAAGATATTGATCTTGCGTGCTTCACGTCCGTCCTCAGGCGGTTTCCGAATGGGCTCCAGACCGCGGCGCGCGATACGGATATTATCCTCCTCGACGAGCCGACGAGCTCTGTGGACTCGACGAATGAGATCAAGATTTATCGCAACCTCTTTCGGAGATTCGCAGATCGTTGCATCGTCTCCTCCATCCACAAGCTCCACCTTCTCC
This sequence comes from Candidatus Peregrinibacteria bacterium, assembly GCA_016186175.1. Taxonomy (GTDB): domain Bacteria; phylum Patescibacteriota; class Gracilibacteria; order Peribacterales; family Peribacteraceae; genus JABFSS01. The sequence goes on along the minus strand of JACPMB010000046.1, from coordinate 567 downwards.
CAATGTTCGATGATGCCTACGTCATCGCCGATGGCCGCGTCGTTGAGCACGGACCGGTGAAGAAGCTCTTGAAAGGCCACGGCGTTCTCGCTGGGCTCTGGAAGAAGTACTCTGCGGAGCACCGCAAACGGAGGTGATTCCCTCTCCCTTTAAAGGGAGAGGGTAGCCTGCCTGCCGGCAGGCAGGGGTGAGGGTTTTTTGGATGGAGAGGCTGGAGCCGCCTCGGGGACTTGAACCCCGGACCCACGGTTTACGATACCGTTGCTCTACCACTGAGCTAAGGCGGCGCGGGCTTTACAACCCCACAAACTATAAACTACAAAATACAGACTGCCTATGGATCACCGCACTGCCCTCACTTGGTCCTCCCTCAATATTCTCACGAAGAAGCGCTACGAGGCTCTTCTGAAGGTCTATGCGAGCCTGGATGAGGCGCTGGAACATTTGAATGAGGAGATGCTCCGGAGTCTCCAGTGCCGGGAGGAGACTGTCTACAAAGTACTTCTGCGTTTCGAAGAATTCGATTGGGAACAATACCAAGGTGAACTCGATCGGCGAGGCGTTTCA
>JACPMB010000043.1 GCA_016186175.1 Candidatus Peregrinibacteria bacterium | reverse complement strand
TGCATCAGCGAGTTTTTTGCATCAGATCTCGTATGCGATCTTCCGTGGTTGGATATCCATTTCCCTGATTGATGACCATTGCTTCCAGAATATATGCTTTCTTCTTCACGGAGAAGGAGACATGTGAGATAAGGGAAGTTATAAACGAGCGAGCTTCACGCCATGCGTGCCCTGCACTCGCATTGTCTCCTTCAGATCCTCCTGCAATGCCTGTCGATGCCGGCTGGCGTCCTCGAATCCCTGATCCATTTTTTGTTCAAGACGGATAATTTGCTTTTTGATTCCACCAACTTCCTCCTTAACTCCACTAATTTGCTCCTGCAGGTCATTTTTCATCCCCTGCATGTGTTGCAGAAGAACGCCGTTGGTGATGTCATCCGGCATAGGTGGGATGAGAGGAGTTACATATTCGAGTAAAACTGCTTCTTCCGGTTGTCCTGCCTATATCCCTCGCGCTTAAGCGCGCGGATGCGCTCGAGACGGCGGGTTTTGCGGCGCTTGTGCGTCCTGCGCTCCCGCAGCATCTTGATCAGATTTGACTTCTGCACCTGCTTCTTGAACCGCTGTTGCAGCCGGTCTCCGGATTCGTCGCCGCGTTTGATAGCGTATACTGCCATGGACGGATGGTAGTGGAGCTTCGTGGCTTGGGCAAGCATTGCATGGCCCCAATATTGTCATTAAACTTTGCCCGATATGGCGTCCCCCAAATACACCGCACAGCAAATTCAGGTTCTGGAAGGCCTTGAGCCGGTTCGCAAGCGTCCAGGCATGTATATAGGTTCCACGGACGCGCGCGGTCTGCATCACCTGGTTTTTGAGGTTGTGGACAATTCGATAGATGAAGCAATGGCCGGGCATTGCGCCGCGGTCACGGTCACTCTCGAAGACGATGGATCGGTGACAGTTGCGGATGACGGCCGCGGCATCCCGGTTGACATGCATCCGACGGCTAAGAAATCCGCTCTGGAAGTTGTTCTTACGACGCTGCATGCCGGAGGAAAGTTCGGAGGAGACGATTCCGGGTACAAAGTCTCCGGCGGACTGCATGGCGTGGGCGCATCCGTCGTAAACGCGCTTTCATCCAGAATGCGCGCCGAAATTCACCGCGATGGAAATTCCTACGAGCAGGAGTACAAACGCGGGAAACCGGTCACCGTCGTCAGGAAGACGGGAAAATCCGGCAAACATGGCACAATCATCAATTTTCTCCCGGACCCGGAAATTTTCGACACTGTTATATTCAGCATGGACATGCTGATGACGCGACTGCGGCAACAGGCGTATTTGACGCGAGGAATAACGATTTCCATAGTTGACGGAAGAGAGAAGCGCCCGGAAGAGGATCTCCAGTATCCGCGTTGCTATCGTTTCCATTTTGAGGGGGGAATTTCGGCTTACGTGCAGCATCTTAACGAGAGCAAGGAGCGGATCGGCAATGTGATATGGTTCGAGAAGGACACGTCCGACGGTTTCGTGGAAGTCTCGATGCAGTATACGCAGACGTTTCAGGAGCATGTGGTGAGCTTCGCGAATAACATTCATACAGCCGAGGGCGGTCATCATCTGACCGGCTTCAAGGCCGCGCTGACAAGGACGATCAACGCATATGCCCGCAAGTACGGCATACTGAAGGAGAAAGATGAGAACCTGACAGCGGATGATGTGCGCGAAGGGCTCACCGCCATCGTCGCCGTGCGCCTCAAAGAGCCACAGTTCGAGGGCCAGACGAAGGGCAAACTCGGCAACGCCGAGATGAAAACCGCTGTGGAAACCGTCGTAAATGACAAATTGAGCCAGTACATGGAGGAGAATCCTTCGGAAGCCAGGGACATCGTGGCAAAGTGCCTGCTGGCAGCCAGGGCTCGCCTTGCCGCCCGCGCGGCGCGCGACAGCGTCATCCGCAAGGGCGCGCTGGACGGCATGACTCTGCCTGGCAAGCTCGCCGACTGCTCCAATCGCGATCCTGCGCGTTGCGAGCTGTATCTTGTGGAAGGAGATTCGGCTGGTGGTTCCGCCAAGCAGGGCCGCAACCGCGAATTTCAGGCTATTCTTCCGCTCAAGGGCAAAATACTCAACGTCGAGCAGGCCCGGATGGACAAGATGCTCGCGAACAACGAGATCAAGGCGCTGATCATAGCCCTGGGCATGGGTATAGGCGATGTCAAGGATTGCACAAAGCTCCGATACCACCGCGTCGTAATCATGACGGATGCGGATGTGGACGGCGCGCACATCCGCACGCTCATACTTACGCTCATGTACCGCTACTTCCCGGAGCTGATCGAAAAGGGTTTCCTGTATATCGCGCAGCCGCCGCTATACAAGTTGCAAAAGGACCGAGAGGTGCGGTACGCGTATACGGATGCAGAAAAGGCTGTGGTGATGAAGGAATGGGGCGTAAAAGAAGAGGAGACGCAGGTTCAGGCAGATGACAATCAAATGGAGGCTGGTGTGGCCATTCTGCCAGCAGATGATGCCTTAGGGGCCGAAAAACAGCCACCCGCCCCGAAAAAACGCAAAATCAATATTCAACGCTACAAAGGATTGGGCGAAATGAACCCGCAGCAGCTTTGGGAAACAACGATGAATCCTGCAATCCGGATAATGCTCCGCGTAACTATGGACGACGCGGAGCGCGCCGATCTCACATTCACGACGCTCATGGGCGGCGAGGTTGCGCCTCGCAGGAAGTTCATACAGACACATGCCAAGACCGTGAAAAATCTCGACATCTGAGCTTTGGTGTTATCTGCGAACGTACTGAGCTTCATCCATAATCAATCTTCATCCGCCACGATGTGATCCCTCAGTACGTAGGTATCAAGATTCTCTTTGCCCAAAAGCCCGATTATTTCGGGGAGCACATCTTTAAAGGCCATCTGCCTCTGTTTTCCGGCCTGCATGTCTCGCAGGATGATGGTGTTCTCTTTCACCTCCATCTTGCCGAGCAGCAGCGTGTATCTCGCCTGGAATTTGTCGGCAAGGCGCATCTGGCTCTTAAGGCTCGCTTCGCCCAGCGCGCCGAGCGTGTGAACTCCCAATTCGCGCAGCTGCGATACGAGTGACAGGCACTGCCTCTTCGCTTCCGGCCCCAGCTGGGCGACGAAAACATCCACCTGATCTTTGTCGGGCGCCCGCACACCGGCTTCTTTCATGTGCCATACCATGCGTTCCATGCCGCCGGCGAATCCTATGCCAGGAGTCGGCTTCCCTCCCAGGAGTTCGATGAGCCCGTCGTATCTTCCTCCTCCTCCGACGGCGTTTTGCGCGCCGGTCGAGGAGTCCCAGAACTCGAAAACCGTCTGGCAATAGTAATCCAGTCCGCGGACAAGGTTCGGATTCGGAACTGATTTGATGCCAAGTTCCAGCAGATACTCGAGCAGGGTGTCGTGGTACCGCCTGCTTTCATCATCAAGGAATTGATCGAGTCGTGGAGCGTTCTTGATCAATATCCGCGTGTCCTCCTCCTTGCTGTCCAAGAGGCGCAACGGATTCTCCTTGAGTCGTCGCTGGTCTTCTTCCGGTAACTGCCGCTCCTTTCCGATGAAAAAATCCTTGAGAGCCTCGACGTACGCTTTGCGGTTTTCCGCCGTCCCGATGTTGTTCATCTGGAGCGTCAGGCGATTGAAGATGCGGAGATCTGAGAAGATCTTCACGAGCACGTGGATCAACTGCGCGTCGAGACTCGGGTCTTTGAGTCCGATCACTTCCAGATCGAATTGATGGAACTGCCTATAGCGCCCTTTCTGCGGACGGTCGTAACGGAAGCAGGGTCCGATCGAATAAAGCTCGACCGGCTGCGGCAATTGCTGCATCCCGTGTTCGATGTACGCGCGGCAGATGCCCGCGGTGAATTCTGGCCGCAGCGCGAATTCTCGCGCTTCGCCTTCCCCGTCCCTCTTCCCTGTAACTGTGAAGAGCTCCTTTTCGACGATGTCAGTGTGCTCGCCTATGCCGCGCCTGAAGACTCCTGTGTGCTCGAACAGCGGCGGGTCAATGCGTTTGTACCCAGCCTGTCTGCAGCGGTGCCGCACAACCTTCTTGATGTACGTGTGGTACTTGTGGTCCTCTGGGAGGACGTCGTGAGTGCCCTTTGGTGTCCGGAACAATGGTTCAGACATAAAAAACCGTACCAATGTAGTGATACGACTGAAGGCGCAGCCTATCATATCGCGGGATATTTGGGAAGACTCGATATGGGGCGAGCGACGGGACTCGAACCCGCGACCCTCTGGACCACAACCAGATGCTCTAACCAAACTGAGCTACGCTCGCCATGATTGAAAACGCGGACGCAGGCAATAATAATCGCAACACACATAGAGTTCCAGCAAGACTCTCGATCAATGCATCTCATCGCCATGTTACGCATTTTTCAGTTTTCTATTTTCCACTCCCTCCGCCTTTATCATGAACGCCACTTTGTCGTCGGAAGAGACTGGCGCCTGAGCGGCGATTTGTTGCGCTGGAAGAATGTCCTTTGCGGCCGGTTTCTGCGGCTGTACCGGAGAGTGCGGGACCGGGCTCGGGCCCGTTATTCCTTCAGCTTCCAGTCCGGCCGGACCGTCCGGGCGGGCGCCCGGAGCCTTTGGTTGAAGCTGGTTCGGGGCCGGGTGCGGAGGTGGTTCTATGATGGTAGTGGGAGCCGGACCCGTTCCCGGGCCCGGATCGGAATCTTTGCGTTTTTTCACGTTCTCGCGGTATCGCCGCCTTTTCCTGCGCCTGCGCTCACGTTCGCGTTCTAGTCGTTCCTGATCGCTCGCGCTCGTTGGCGGCGCCTGCAAAAGCGATGGTGTGGCAACGGAAACCGAAGC
>JACPMB010000044.1 GCA_016186175.1 Candidatus Peregrinibacteria bacterium | reverse complement strand
TGGAGAAAGCATCGCTAAGCCAGCCTCGTGCTCTCATCGTGTCCATCCATACCCCGCGCACGCGCTGGTGGCTCAGGAAGATTTTCGGATATAGGAACACCGCCATCGATAAATGAAAAGAGGAGGAGACCAGCGCGACTTCAACATCAGTTGGAATGCCGATCTCCCTGCCGGAGGGCGAGGACTCAGTGATGAAGTTGCGCTCACCCTCGACATCGAAGCACGCGAAAAGCATGCGGATGAACACTGTCCGGTGTGTTCGGGGCCTACTTCCCCTTCTTTACCGTAAGGGAACGGACGAAGCTGTCGAAGACGCGCAGCGCCTTTGCATAGGTGTTCGGTGGAGAGCTCGCGAAGGAGAAGATGTAGATGGCCTTGCCATTGGCGATAAAGATTTTCTTCCCCTTGAGCATCTCTCCATCGACCACCTGTGTCGTGAAGAATTCCTTGGCGGATAGGCCTTTAATCTTCCTGGATTTCGTGTTGAGCACCTTCAATGCGGCATTCAGTTCCTCTATGGTTCGAGCCGTTAGCCTGCTGAGCGCCGAAAAATCTTCCACGAAGACAGCCCCCACGCTGATGGCGGAGCTTCCATCGGGAGATTGGATCAGTAGAAGAACGCTATCGTCCGGATGGAGGAGGACTGTCCAGGAAACCGGATACTTCATGGAGAAACCGAATTCTTTCGAGTGAAAGGTGACGGTCTTGGGAGTCGATGCAAAAACTGGTACCGCTGGCAGGAGCAGGAAAAGTGCGATGGAGGCGGTGATGAGAACGAGGAAACGAAAATGGATCATAATAGAGGAAGCGTATACCATGAGGACCAATGAAGAAAGGAAAGCGGATCGGCATAATTCTCACTCTGGCAGGGGGCATCGTAGGAAGTGGCGTGTTATTTGCGACGGTGAGCGGTTTCCGTGCTACTGGCTCCTCGGCGCGCGTCGATTGGCAACAGACAGCCGGCCCCATCGGAGGGGTCGTGAATAGGATGAAAACAATCAACGGCGAGGTGTGGGCATCGCTCTACTCCGGCGGCATCTACAAATTCGCAGAC
>JACPMB010000042.1 GCA_016186175.1 Candidatus Peregrinibacteria bacterium | reverse complement strand
CTCTGTGGTTGTACGCATGAGGCCCAGCGTACTGCGGGAGAATCTCCCGAATCCACGGAGCCAACGACCGACGAATATCCTCCTCATATTGATGGGAGGGTATGTCGATGAGAGTCCAGAATGTATCGCAGTTTATTCAGAGTGCCCTCAAGGGAGCATTACTTGTCCGACACGGTGACTTCGACCGCCAGACCATCGTCCGCTCCCCAAATGTGATAGCCGCGACTCTTGAAACCCGTCGTTCGACAGACCTTTACTTTCTGGCCACCATCGAGATGACAGAAATGGACACTGGCAATGTCCCCTTTGTCGAGATCATCACCAAGACTAAATTGGTGACCACGCCAGCGGAGGGAATCGAGGAGGATATCATCCCAACGGAAGGCGAAGACAGGATAGAAACTGTTTATTGGTAATCGCGTCCTATCACGCAGTTTCATTCCGTCCGGGTAGATGAATTCCACCTTCACTCCCCGATCCCAATCGACCGGACCACCAAGACTGCCCGTCGGCGTCTGGTACCATTCTCCCGTCGTCTTGATGTACAGCATCACAAATCCATTCTCATTGTGCCCCGAGGTCGGCACAAGTTGCACGCGCTCCACGTACCCAGCAATGGAGAAGGAGAATGTCGTGTCCCCCTCCCTCCTCTCTCCATCCATCCACTTTCCCTGGACCGGGATTGTGTAACGGACACGGACATCCCCATCAGGACCGTATGGATGCCGCCAATCTGCGTCAAAGAGAAGAAAACAGACACCCGCTCCGACGAAGACGACAAGTCCTATCCCAACACACCACTTACGCATGGCACACCTCCCTTTCAGAGAAATGCTCCCCACAACACCGACCTTCTCACCGTGAGAAGACCGGTGAATGGGGGACAAGAATGTAAAAGAGCGGGTTCGAATCCTACTCCCCGCACATTTATGTCACAACCTCCGCCACTCTCCCCTCCTCTATCGCTTGCCGGAGCTCCATCGCGATGCGTTCCCCCATACTGACAGGCCGACCATAGAGATACCCCGCATATGGCGTTGCGGTGATCCCGGGTGACCCGGGGATGCGGAAGCTGACGTCGAACATGACGATATCTTCCTTCCCTCCTTCGCTCACAATCGCTCCCTGGAGCGCAAAGGGGCCGATCATCCCCTTCCCGG
>JACPMB010000009.1:153985-167362 GCA_016186175.1 Candidatus Peregrinibacteria bacterium | reverse complement strand
TCACCCGGTTTCGGGTCTTGCCCCAGCGACGTGCGCCCTGCCGTAAGGCCCCCTTGCGGGATTCGGACTCGCTTTCGCTCCGGCTCCGGCTGAATCTGCCTTAGCCAAGCCACTGAGGACAAAGTCGTTGGCTCATTATGCAAAAGGAACGACGTCACCCGGCTTCGCTCTACGCTCACTTCGTTCGCTACGAGCTACGTCGAGGTAAACCCCCCCATATTCCAACTGGGTGCGGGGCTTGCCTCGGCGTAGCTCTGCGCGAAGCGCAGAGTGAAGCCGGGCTCCGACTCCTTGTACGCAACACATTTCAGAGACTATTTCATCCCCCTTCCGGGGTGCTTTTCACCTTTCCCTCACGGTACTATCCGCTATTGATCTCTGCATCTGATTTAGCCTTGGATGGTGGTCCACCCGGATTCAGGCCGGATTTCACGTGTCCGACCCTACTCAGGATTCCTATAGCGCCTTTCATCATTTCGCGTACGGGGCTATCACCCTCTCTGGCCGCCCGTTCCAGGGACGTTCTTCTATGATGAAAGCGTCGCATATCTAGGTCCTACAACCTCCACCTTCGCTCCTCGCTCGCTCCGCTCGCGGGAGCTACGGTGGACAAGCCCACTTTCGAAAATCGGTTGGGCTGTCCGCCGAAGCTCTTTGCGAACGTTAGTGAGCAAAGAGCGAAGGTGGATTTGGGCTGTTCCCTTTTCGCTCGCCACTACTAAGGGAATCTCGTATTTGATTTATATTCCTCCGTTACTGAGATGTTTCAGTTCACGGAGTGACCACCTGGCCTCGCTCCTGTCGTCGCGAGGAGTGGAAAATGGTAAGTGGATAGTGGAAAGTGACTTTCCACTTTCCGTTTTCCACTTTCCACTTCCTTTCCTGAGGAACAACAGAAGTGAGGCCAGGTTATGGGACATAGCTCCCATAGAGTTTCCTCATTCGGAGATCTCCGGCTGATAGCGCTTGCCTAGCAGCTCACCGGAGCGTTTCGTCGCTGGCCACGTCCTTCGTCGGAATGCAGAGTCGAGGCATCCATGTGTTGCGATGAGTAACATTTTCTTGCCCTGCACCGGAGAGCCCCCGAAGGGGCGACTGGTACAGGGTTTGTACTGTTCATGTGCTACAAGCTGAGTACTACTTCACTCATTTGTAGCGTTAAAAAATTGATTCTTTATCGCTGCGTCATCCCGAGTAGCTCAGAGCGTAGCTCTGAGCGTACGAGGGGCGCCGCAGACAAGCCTGTGCTTACAAGAAGCATGGCTGGGCGAGGAGCACCATCCCTGACGGATTCGCGGAAGCGAACTGGTCAGTGGCTTTTGTCCTCGGGGGAGGACCCTTCGATTCGTCCGCCTGCGGCGGACTCACTCAGGGTGATTCAGCTTCGACGATTCTTCGCTCGCTTGCGCTCGCATCGAATCGTTCTCGCTGAATCAAAAAAGCGGGTGGCTCACGCACACCCGCAGAAGTAGTGTCCAAAGGACTCTATTCCTACGGGTGTCCGCGGGTCTGCATAGAAGCAGGCACGATTGTACTGAGTGATCAAGAAGGGTCAAGAAGAAAAGATGTGAAAAAGAGTCGAATTTTACAAAAAGCCATGAGCATTTCCAGCCCATAGCTTTAAGTGTATCGCAAGAAGCTCATGCGACGACTGTCTCCTCTTCAGCAACAGCCGCTTCGGCCTCCACCTGCTTATCCTTGGGACCCAGGAAGACGACGTTATCGAGTACCACTTCCGTCTTGTAATGCTTGGCTCCCTCTTTCTCCCAGTTGTGCGTCTTAAGATGGCCCTGAACAAACATCGGGCGGCCTTTCTTCACGTATTCGCCGCACGCCTCGCCAAGCCTGCCCCAGGCGACGCAGTTGTGAAATTCGGGGAGACTTTGTGTCTCGCCCTGCTTATCCTTCCATACGCGGTTGGTCGCCAGACCGAACGTGCATACGGTTTGCCCTCCGGTGAGGGCCTTGACCTCGGGATCGTGCGTGACGTTACCGAGAAGAGTGACAGTATTCACCGATTTCATAGAGAAATGGGGGAATGAAATAAGAAAAAAGAGCGGAGAGGCAGCGTATGCATATGGAAAGAACAAGGGGAGGGGTTGCTTAACAGATCAATTTTTGCGATTTGGACTTTTCATCTTTCGGAAGCCAATTCCAGATGTTCTATGGAGCCATGGAACGCCGTCATTTCCCTCATCTATAGCCCCCTCCGCCATGCGCGGGAAAGCAAGCAACTACAAAACATAAACATCACCCTCGCCACAGCCTGCCCTGAGTTTGTCGAAGGGCAGCGTGGAAAGGGGTTAATGGAGAGGGAATTGAACGAGAGGGAGAGTGGTTAGGGGAGAGGGAGGTTTTTGACTAGGCCGCCTCTTGCGCCTCCTCGCTCGCCGCCTCTTTCATTTCCGCCTTGGCAGTCTCGCCGGAAGCCTCGACCTCGGCGCCTTCTTCGATGCCGGCGATAACCTCTTCATCGTCCTCGGCCGTCGTGTCCTCGAGCTCAGAAATCTTGTCACTGTCCGGAACTGATTCAGTAACGGCCTCTTCGGATTCGACGCGCGACGACAACTCGACCGGCTCGATTTCGCCTTCCTCAACGGTCACGCGTTCCTCCGGAGCTACATCCGCCTTGAACTTGAGCAGCTCGACTTTCAGGCCGAGCGCCTGTAGCTCTTTTACAAGAACGTTGAACGATTCGGGAATGGACGGACGCCGGATCGGTTCGCCTTTCACAATCGCTTCGTAAGCTTTGCTTCGCCCGATGACGTCATCGGACTTGATGGTAAGCATTTCCTGGAGCGTATACGCGGCGCCATATGCCTCTAGCGCCCACACCTCCATTTCGCCGAAGCGCTGTCCGCCGTGCTGCGCTTTGCCACCGAGCGGCTGTTGTGTTACGAGCGAGTACGGTCCGACCGAGCGCGCGTGTATCTTGTCTTCGACCAGGTGAAGCAACTTGAGCATGTACACCTGGCCGACGGTGGTCTGGTGCTTGAACGCTTCTCCAGTACGACCGTCGAAAAGCTGAACTTTTCCCGATGTCGGTATGCCTGCCTGTTTCATAAAATCGTATATCTGGCCTATGGAAATTCCGTTCAGCGGGGGCGTTGCGATCTTTATGCCGAGAGCCTGGCACGCCCAACCGAGGTGAGTTTCAAGAATCTGCCCTATATTCATCCGGGACGTGACGCCGAGAGGGTTTAATATGATGTCAACGTGCGTGCCGTCGGCCAGGAATGGCATGTCCTCGCGCGGGACGATGCGGGAAACGACTCCTTTGTTTCCGTGTCGGCCGGCCATCTTGTCACCGACCTGGATTTTGCGCGTCTGAGCCACAAAAACTTTGATCTGTTTGATGACCCCTGTCTGAAGTTCGTCTCCTTCAGCGCGATCGAAAAGATGAACGTCCACAACCTTCCCTCCCGCGCCACCCGGGAGACGCAACGAGCTGTCTTTTACGTCTTTTGCCTTGTCGCCGAATATGGCCTGCAATAGCCGTTCTTCCGGCGTAAGCTCAGTTTCGCCTTTGGGTGTTATTTTGCCGACAAGGATGTCTCCTTCGTGAACTGTCGCCCCTATGCGTACGATGCCGTCGCTGCCGAGATCCTTGAGTTTTGTTTCGCCGACATTAGGGATGTCCCGCGTGACCAGCTCGGGACCCAGCTTGGTATCGCGCACATCGGTGATATACGACTCGATATGCACGGAGTCGAACCATCCTTCTTCCACGACGCAGTCACTGATGATCACCGCGTCTTCAAAGTTGTAACCTTCCCACGACATGTAAGCAACGAGCAGGTTCTGCCCCAATGCCAGCTCCCCTCCCTCGACCGAAGATCCGTCCGCAAGCGGCTCGCCGCGCCTGACTTTTTGCCCGCGCTCTACGCGTGGACGCATGTGGAAACACGTGCCCTGGTTGCTTCGGACAAAAGTGTGAAGCTTGTATGCGCGCTTCTTGCCGGACGTGTACACGATGGAAACTTCGCGGGCATCGGCGGCTGTGACTTCGCCGTCTTCTTCCGCCAGAATCGCATGGCCGGAAGCGCGCGCCGCCAGGCCTTCCATCCCGGTTCCGACCAGCGGGGCATGCGGCTTGATAAGCGGCACCGCCTGGCGTTGCATGTTCGTGCCCATGGACGCGCGCGTATTGTCATCGTGTTCCAGAAACGGGATCAGGGACGTGGAGATGGAAAGAATCTGCCGCGGCGAGACGTCAACGTGCGTTATATCACGCATATGCGCCAGGAGCGGCTCGCCGGCCTTACGGGAAGAGATGCGCGTGGCCGGAAATTCGCCATGTTCGGTTAGATGAGTTTGCGCCTGAGCTATCGTGAGATGGCGCTCCTGTTCGGCGTCAACGTAGCTGACCTTACCGGTTACATACGCGCGGACCGCGACGCCGTCTTTGCCGTCTTTTTTCAAAATCGAGACGACTTTTTTTGCTGTTTCTTTTGAATTGACGGTTTCGCCGTCCTTTATTACAACCTTGCGACCGTCTTTGACGACGACGTCCATAATCCGGCCGAGGAGTTTTTCGGAATCAAGCGGCACTTCGTGCTTCACTTCACGATACGGCGTTTCCAGAAAACCGTATTCGTTCACGCGCGCGAATCCAGCCAGATGCACGACCAAGCCGATATTCGGCCCTTCCGGAGTCGCTATCGGGCAGATTCGGCCGTAATGGCTGGTATGCACGTCACGAACATCGAAGCTGGCGCGCTCGCGACTCAGCCCTCCCGGCCCCATCGCTGAGAGCCGGCGCTTGTGCGCCAGCTCGGCCAGCGGATTTGTCTGGTCCATAAACTGGCTGAGTTGCGAACTTGCGAAAAACTCGCGCATAGCGGCGGTGATTGGGCGGCAATTGATGAGCTGTGTAGGAGTAACTGTTTCGATGTCCATAACAGTCATGCGGTCTTTGACTATGCGCTCCGTGCGCACGATGCCGACACGGAACTTGTTCTGCACCAGTTCCCCGACTGACCTCACTCGGCGATTGCTCAGATGATCTATGTCGTCCGCCACGCCGACGCCGTTGTTCAGTTTTACAAGCTCGCGCAGTATGGCTACGAAATCGCTGACCTGGAAAACGCGGTGCTGTTCGTCGCTGGGGGTTTTTAGGTTGAAACGGCGGTTGAGCTTGTACCGGGCGATTGACCCCATGTCGTACTTCTTGAAATCGAAGAAGAGTGAATCTATCAATTGTTTGGCATTCTCCGGCGTCGCCAGATCACCGGGGCGTATCTTGCGATACACGCTCTGATAAGCCTCCTCCACCGAATGCACTGTGTCTTTTGCAAGCGTCGAGAGGATATAATCGTGATCCTGAGCGGTGACATCTTTGAACAAATCAATTATCTGGCCGTCGGAAACGTATCCGAAGACTCGGAGCAGTTGTGTGATTGGAATTTTGCGTTTGCGGTCAATTTTGCAACTGATTACTCCGCGGCGATCTGTTTCGACTTCAAGCCAGACTCCGCGCTTGGGAATGATTTTTGCAGCATGATATTTGGGGTGGTCCGGCATTTTGCTGAAAAAGACGCCGGGCGACCGCACGAGCTGGTGAACCACAACCCGCTCGATGCCGTCCACAACGAATGTGCCGGAATCAGTCATCAGCGGAATCGAGCCGAGGAATACGTCCTGTTCCTTGATTTCCCCGGTTTCGCGGTTTATCAGCTGGACGTAGCCCTTCATCGCCGATTCGTAACTCAAATTGCGGCGCTTGCAGGTATCTGGGTCATATTTTGGAGGATCGAAAGTGTGCCCGAGTATTCGGAGCTCCAGTTTCTTGCCGGAGAAGTCGGTAATCGGCGTTATCTCCTCGAGTAGTTCCTTCAGACCCTCGGTGAGGAACCATTTATAGCTCAAAATCTGCATCTCGATGAGAGACGGGACATGTGTGTTTTCCTCGTCTTCTACGAGCGCCACGCGCTGCATTTCGACTTTTTTCGGCTTCAAATGGTCTGGAAGACGAGAAAATACATGTGGCGCGCGACCCGCCTGCGGAATCACGTGCGGATAAATTTGAGGCAGCACGAATTGATCCACGTGCATTTGGTATGGCTTTTTGGGTACGTTCATTTTCTTCAGCGGGGCCTTGAGCGCGTCTTTTTTCAAATCCGGCTTGTTGCTGATCTTTTTGTTGAATTGCGCTCTTGGCTGCGGCTTGAGTATTGGCTTCAACTTCGGAGTTTGCGCAGGTTCTTTTTTGACGATTTTTGCCGCTTTCTTAGGCGCTTTCCTGGAAATCTTTGGCGCGGCCTTCGTCTTTTTTTTCGCGATCTTCTTCGATTTCATTTTTTTTGCGTGATGCGCAGCCTTCTTTTTTTTCGTCGCCATGGGTCAATTGGGGAATCAGGCTTGCCAGCCGGCCTATCGGCCATGGCTCATTAGAGCAAAGGCTGAAGCGGCGGGCGGAACTCTTCGCTATTCCGTCCGTTCTTGTGAACGGCAAAAGGCAGCAAAGACGTACCCACGGCACTCACAACACAATCGAAGCCACCGCGGAATGGAAGGATTGTAGAGGATGCCGGCCATCGGTCAAATGCATTTTTATCGCGGAATTTGCTGCGTCACGCAGTGGAACGATCCAAACCCCCATGTGAGAAGCCTGCTGTTGATGGGAATGATCCGACGGTCTGGAAAGCATCGTTGCAGAGTGTCAATCGCGGCCGCATCATGCAGATCGTTCCAGACCGGGAATAGGACGCACTTGTTTGCGATATAGAAATTCGCGTAGCTGGCGGGGATACGGAGGCCAGCTTCCTTCTCCGGTTGAGCAGCCTTTGAGGGATTCTTCTGCACAAGCACGGGCTGCGGCTGAACGATGGAGATGACGGTGAGAGGACGGCCATCTTGATCGGTCATGGTCTTGAGGCGCCGGAAATTCTCCCGAAGAGGAGCGTGATCAGGATCATCAGGATTCTCATTGATGATCGTTACGACAGTTGATGGAGCCACGAAGCGGGTAAGATCGTCAACGTGTCCGCTTGTGTCGTCACCCTGAATCCCTTCTCCGAGCCAGAGTATATGACGGACACCGAGTTGATCTTTTATGTTCCGTTCGATTTGCTCCTTCGTGAAATTCGGATTGCGATTGGGATTAAGGAGGCAGTTCTCAGTCGTGAGGAGTGTTCCGCACCCGTTTACGTCAATTGATCCGCCTTCCAACACCATGGCGACTTCCAGTGACGGCTGCTTTAATTCGCGCGCGAGGAGGGTCGGAATCCGGTCGTCCAGATCGTGCGGCCATTGGTCGCCCCATGCATTGTATTTCCAGTCTAGAAAGAAACGCTCCCCTTTTTGATTTTTGATCACAATCGGGCCGTTATCGCGTACCCACGAGAAATTGTTCGGAATCCGGTGGAGGCGCACACGGTCGCCCTGCACCCTCTCCCTCTTCATCTCCGCGAGCGCGGACTGCTCCGTCGCATCATCGTGGATGATCAGATGGACGTCTTCGCCGGCTTCAAGTTCTTTAACAATGCGCGCCCAGATTGCCGGAACCCGGTCAAAGACCCCGGGCCAATGACGTTCATCATGCGGCCATGTAAGGATGGTCGCCTCGTGCGGCTCCCACTCGGCGGGCATGCGATAGCCGAGTGCGGCTGGCGAATCATTGAGTGAGTGCTTCATAGGTGTCTGGCCGGCGATTTTTCAAAAACATCCACGCATCCTGCAGCGCCTTCACTCGACCCAGATCGCACGTCACAATGACGATTTCCTCCTGATGTCCCGCCTGCGCGAGGATGGCGCTGCTGGGATCGGCAACAAAGGATCCTCCCCAGAAGGCGATGGCTCCCTCTTTGCCGACGCGATTGAGAGCGCAGATGTAGACATTATTGGACGCCGCGTGCCCAAGCTGTGCATTGCGCCACATCTGCTCCCAGTCTCCGGTGATGTTTGCCTCGACCGATTGATCAATCAGGCCGATGGCGGTCGGATAGAAGATGATCTCGGCGCCTTTGAGCGCCGCGATGCGCGACGCTTCCGGGTACCACTGGTCGTAGCAAATCAGCGGGCAGATATTGCCGAACCGGGTATGGAACACCTTGATCCCGGTATCACCCGTACTGAAGTATTGCTTCTCGTGATAGAGAATATCTTCGGGTATGTGTGTCTTGCGATATGCCCCCATGAATGAACCATCGGCATCGAAAACCGGAGCCGTGTTGAAGAATTTTCTTGCCCCGCGAAGCATTGGCGTAGCGAAAGCGAAGCCGGGCGAAGTGGGGCCTTCTACCACCTCAAAGAGTGATCCGCCGACCAGGACAATTTGATGTTTTTTGGCGGCATCGGAGAGCGCGCTGGCAGTTGGACCGCTCGGAATCTGTTCTGCTGAATCAAACGCCGGCTTATCATCCTTTGTCTGGCAGAAGTAGCGGCTCATAAAGAGCTCCGGCAGGCAGACGATCTGCGCACCTCTGGCGGCGGCCTCAGCGATCTTTTCGAGTGCATTCGAGAGATTATGAGCAGTTTCGCTCTCCATCTTCATCTGAATTAAACCGACTGTCACTGAACGCGACCCCGGGTGAGCGCCGGTGAGTTGATGGGTGACGACGCGGGACATGGAACAAATAATAGCAAAAAACATGGAGAAAGAACGAGGATTCACTACAATGCCTGCCTGTGAAGAAGTTCAACCAGCTCTCCCCTGCCCTAAAGAAGTTGATCATTCCCGAGTCTGATATCTCGCGCACGGGGACCGTGAGCGAGCTCGTGCACGGGAGCGAGCGCCCTGTCTCGGATTTCGCGGAACGCACGCTGCGCCACTGCAATGGCGGCGCGACGCTGCAGGCGGCTCTCTGGCTCAAGAAACACCTGAATGACGGTGGGAAGATGATCGTGACCATCGCAGGCGCCATGAGCTCGTTTCAAGTCGGCATCACGCTCGCCGAGCTCATTCGCAAAGGCAAAGTGCACCTTGTTTCCGCCACCGCCGCGAATCATGAGGAATCTTACTATCGCTACGTCGCGCATTCGCATTACGCCTACATCCCGCGCTACACGGAACTGACGCCCGAACAGGAGGCAGAACTCCGCGACGCCGGGCTGCGACGGATCACCGATACGTTCCTGCCGGAAGACGAGAGCGTGCGAATCATGGAGCCGCATTTGGTGAAGATGTGGCGGGACGCACAGACTAAGGGCAAGCGCTGCTTCCCTCATGAATATTTCCGAAGGCTTTATTCTGAAAAATTGATCAAACCCGACTCCATGACGAATCCCGGCGATTGCTGGACGCACGCGGCGTACGAAAAGGACATCCCGATCGTCATTCCCGGATTTGAAGATTCCACTATGGGCAACATCTTCGCGAGCTACACCTACAACGGCAGGCACCGGAAGGATAAGAGCGTAGTTCTTGACCCGGCGATCATGAAGAGCGGCCTGGAGTACTTCACCTGGATGTACGACTGGTACATGGACGCAGCCAAAGACGCCCCGATCGCCTTTCTCCAGTTGGGCGGCGGGATCGCCGCAGATTTTCCTATCTGCGTCGTCCCCTCTTTGAAACACGATCTTCAACTGCATGACGGCATCCGCGATTGGGCCGGCTTCGTGGAGATCGGCTCCTCTCCAATGTCTTATGGTTCCTACTCCGGCGCCGGCGGCAAAGAGAAAATAACGTGGGACAAGCTCTCCACTAAAAGTTATTACCAGATTATTCAGAGCGACGTCACAGTGGCTTTTCCATGGATCGCAGCAATTCTGCTCGGATTGTGACCCGTTCACTCCGGGAAGCTCGTGTCACGTGCCGGCCGACAAACGGATAGACCGGATGTATCGAGGGGCTTTACATGCGGATGCCGATCCCTATACTCCCGCACTGTTTGTCATTCACACGAGATGAGAAAACAGCCATTGGACTCAAGAAAGAAGTCCGTCGCCAGCTTTCCAGTCAACACGCGCTACATGCGCGACCGGTGGAGCGGCTTTTTGTCGCAAACCAGGGACGGCGTCCTGATGATCGAGGGAGTGCGCGTGGATGACATCGTGAAAAAATACGGCACGCCGCTCTACATCATGGTGGAGAGCGAGATTCGCGACCGTCTTCGCCGCTTCAAAAAAACTTTCGGGCCGGACATCTGTCTCCAATACGCGGTCAAGTGCAACAGCAACCTCGCCATTCTTCGCATCATCCGCGAGGAGGGATTCGAGCTTGACTGCGCCAGCGTCGGAGAATTGATACTTGGACTTCTAGCGGACTTCAAGCCGCGTCAACTGGTGCTGACCAACCTGTTCAAGAGCGAACAGGATCTCCATTTCGCCGCAAAGATGGGCATTCAGGCGATCACGGCCGATTCAATAGAGGAGATCGAACATATAGCCGCCACCGCCAGGAAATTGAAGAAGCACATCCGCATGCTGATACGCGTGAATCCGATGATCGAGGTTGGCGCGTGGTCCACCCGCGGCAACAAATACGGCATACCCATAGGCTACATTGACAGGGCCGTGGACCTGGCCGTGCGGAGCCCGTACGTGGACTTTGACGGATTTCATTTTTTCGGCGGATACGTGTACCAGTCTCGCGTCTACAAGGCCGTGGCGCGCATTCTGGTCAAGCTGATCAAGCGCTGCCAAAGTCACGGCATTCGCGTGCGTCGCCTGGACATGGGGGGCGGATTTCCCGCAGCAATAGGCGGCGAAGCGGCTTTTCCCATCGAGGATATGAAAGATTTTCCGGCGTACTTCCGGCGTTTGATGGACGAAAACGGCCTGCCGCCTCTCGAGTTGATATTCGAGCCCGGCAAGAGCGTCGTCCTTAACGCGGGAATAGGATTGATGAAGGTGATAGCACGCAAGCGACTTGGAGCCAAGAAACGCATGGTGAACGTTGACGGATCAAGCTACAACTTCGTTCCGGACACCCTGGTGCAAGGGGCCATTAAAATCGAGGACGGCGGATTGCAATATGACGTTCTGCCGGCTTCGCAAATGAACGCCCCGCGCATACACACCGTCACGATCGGAGGAAACACATGTGATTGCTGGGACCTGATGGCCAAGGACGTCGAGCTGCCCAAGATGCGCGTGGGGGACGTAGTCGCAGTAATGGATGTGGGAGGATACGCCCAGGTGCTAGCCAATAATTTCAACACGATCAAGCGCGCTTCGGTGGTTATGATCTCTCCGGACGGCTCTACCAGACTGATTCGGCGCCGCGACCGGTACAGCGAAATGTTCGGGCCGGAATTGGACGTCCTTAAACTCGCAGGCCCGGACGAATTGGAAAAATACAACAACATCTACCGCGTGAATATTGACGAAATCTGGCGCGGCGGCGGCATGACGGCGTTCGAGAAGAAAAAGAGGCACAACGGGAACGGGAAGATGCAGAGGGCATTCGAGAAAATCGAGCGTCAGCACGACGTGAGCGCAGGCAAAGGGAAAGCCAGAGCGGCTGTTGGCGGGACTCCGTAAGACAAATGCGACAGAGTCGTATTCATCCCTGGCCCTGTCCAGGCTCTCGCGAGACAGATATGTAACGCCTCTCCACTTCCGCCCAATTCACCACGTTCCAAAAAGCTTTCACATAGTCCGGTCTTTTATTCTGGTATTTGAGGTAATACGCGTGCTCCCAGACATCAATCCCAAAGATCGGCACGACGCTCCTCATGATTGGAGAATCCTGATTAGCCGAACTGTCCACTTTCAACTTTCCACTTTCAACTACCAGCCACGCCCATCCGGAACCAAATTGATTGACGGCAGCCTCCTCGAATTTCTTCTGGAAATCCTCAAAACTGACGAAGGCGCTCTCGATGGCTTTGAGGAGTTCTCCGGAAGGCTTCCCGCCGGCTCTAGGCGCCATCACTGTCCAGAACAGGCTGTGATTGAAGTGCCCGCCTCCATTGTTCCGCACCGGCTTCTGTTTATCGGCGGGGAGCTTGCCCAGATTTTTAAGGACCTCCTCAATCCCCTGCTCCGTCGCGGCGTTCGCGAACGCACGTGGCTCCACCAACTCAGTGCCTTCCAGCGCCTTGTTCAACTTGTCAACATACGCCTGATGGTGCTTCGTGTGATGGATTTCCATCGTTCTGGCGTCAATATGCGGCTCCAGAGCATCGTAGGCGTACGGAAGGGCGGGGAGGCGCAGCACGGAGCTGAGTATACTCTCGGGCGCATGAATGCACATCTGCTGACATTGCCTGACGACGCACGCAGATACGATTCCTGGGTGCGTTCCCATCCGGAAGGCTCTCTGTGGCAATCCCTGGAATGGAAGACGTATCAGGAAAGCCTGGGGCGGGAAGTCAGAATATACGCGGCCGAAGCGGGCGGTCGGATCGCGGCTTCCGCGCTGGTCGTGATTGACCGGACGCGATTTGGATTAAGCATGTGGGAGATTCCGCGCGGCCCGCTTGGAAGTGGAAAGTTGAAAGTGGACGGTGAAAATCTGATCAATGAGATCATTGACGATGCGAAACGCGAACATGTTGTTTCACTGTACGCATCACCTCCGTCCAATGAACTTTCCACTTTCCACTTTCAACTTTCCACTTTCCACTTTCCACTTTCCACTTTCCACTTTCAACTTTCCACTCGCCTTGTTCACCCACAAGCGACCCGCATTATTGATCTCACGCTTTCAGAAGACGACCTGTTCGCTCAGATGAAGCCTAAAGGCCGATACAACATACGCCTGGCGGAAAAGCGCGGCGTCGCTGTGATTCAATCTCAAGACGTACATGCCTATACGGCGCTCGCAAAGGAGACCTGGGAACGTGACGGCTTCCGGGGCCCAAAGCGTGGCTACGAGGCATTTTTGAAGAATCTGCCGGGCAGCTTTCTCCTACTTGCAACCTACGAAAAAAAGCCCCTTGCGGGGCTCCTGGGAGTCACATGGCGGACAACGGGCATGTACTACTACGGAGCTTCTTCCCACACGCACAAAGAACTCATGGCACCGTATCTTCTCCAATGGGAAGCGATGAAGCGTTGCAAAACGCATGGCTGTTCTTCCTACGATCTGTTTGGCATCGCCCCGGAAAGCGCGGTGAACCATCCGTGGGCAGGCGTCAGCGACTTCAAGGCCAAGTTTGGCGGCAGCGTGGTGACGTACCCTCCTGAACAGGAAATAACGCTCAGACCGATGGCAAAAACTATTTTGACTCTGAAGAGACGGCTGTTGGGCTAGACAATAAAAAATCCGGCGAAGGCGGGCAAAGCCCGCCTGGAGCCGCACCGCTGAAGGGAAGGGTGGGTCCATGGGAGGGACGCCGCTAGGTGGCCATATCACGAACACGAAAAAACCCTCCCCGATGGGGGGAGGGTTTTTCGCTGGTTCAGGCCGATGGGGCCGGAAGCCGGACCGGATCGCGTGCCGGATTATTAACCACTGTAGCTCGTGGACTTCACGACGTTAGTATC
>JACPMB010000009.1:0-153972 GCA_016186175.1 Candidatus Peregrinibacteria bacterium | reverse complement strand
GTATCGTAATCCACCCACAGGAAGCGGGAGGAAGTCGTTTTGCCTGCGCTTATAGTCGAGTTGTCGGAGTCAACCCAATCGAAGTGACTCGACGTGGACGCGGCGCCGAAGGCGGTGAGAGTCCTGGAATCGAAGTTCACAAGGCTGACCTGCAACGTAGACGTCGAGTTGGCATTGATCTTCGTGTTCAACACGTTTGCCTGTAGGACGAACGTCTGATCAGTGCCAGCATCAATCGTGACGTTGACCGCGTTGCGCGCAGTGTCTGCAAGAGCGTCGCAGATGACAACGAAGGAACCGGATGCGCTGTAGGTCGTTGTAAGAGCGGTTCCGGAGGTGTTCGTCGCCAGGCAGCCCCGCGTTACAGCCGCGTTGTTCGCATTGAAGAGCTTGAAGGTGTTGGTGGACGTCAGACCTGGAGACGCGCTGTTCGTGCTCGCATCAAGCGCGACGTTCGTTGCATTGACGTTGAAGACCACACCCGAAAGCACGATCTTGTTCAGACCGTTCTTCGAGTTGCTGTGGGACGCGGCCGATATCTTGAATTTGCCGATCGCAGCTCCCGGACCGTTCGGAATCGCAGTGCCGTTTGCGTCACTGCTTGCGTTTGCGATCGTCTTGATCTGCGACAGCGTGGTGAAGTTGCGGTTGCCGATTATATAGGCGTTCGCCGCGACCGTCTTGGTGCCTATAAAGACTTCGCCCTCGCCCGAAGCGTCGCCATCGTTGAAAACCAGAGTGTTGCTCGACTGGTCGCCGCGCGCGCGGATCGCGCCGGAGCCGGTGGAGTTGTCGGCGGCCGGGTCGCGTACCACATAGAGCTGCACGCCGGAGCCGGAAACAGCGCCGTCAACGTCTGTCTTGATCACAGGCTTGACGAGCACCTTCAGATCGGCGCCTTTCGGAACGACGAGAGAGCGGCTCTGCATCTTAAGACAGAACGCACGTGTCGGACTGTTTTCCTGACCGTTGTTTACCGAGCGCGTGCGGTCGGCACCGCATCCACCGATGGTGGCGGAGCCGAATGCCGTCGTCGCGCCTTCCTTGTACAACTCAAGGCGGTCCAGAGACGGAGCAACCGAACCTGATGTGTTCAGTTGAATGTCCGTCACGTCAATGTCTTCGTTCTCCGCGTGGAAGTTCAGACGGAGGATCGTGTCGCCGAGGAAGCCGCCGAGCAGCTGCCTGCTGCGGACGGAAGTCGTGTCAAGCGACACGAACAGGTCTCCCTGGCTGACCAGGACCCATCCGATCGAGGTTACGGTCGTTACCGTGATGTCGTTGCTGGTAGCGCCGCCGATCAGCGAGCCGTTCACTTTTATGCCCGAAAGACTGCTGCCGCGGTCCACGGTCTCCGCTTCGATGAACGTGTCTCCTGTGGAGAACTGGACCAACAGGTCGTTTGTCGTGAGAGACGCGGAGATGTCCGAGTGGACCTCGAACACCACCGTTTTCTCCTTCGGAATCACGAATCCGCCTCCTGTGAGCTGCGAGAAAGTGATCTTGCTGCTTTGCGTCGTCTGGCCCTTCTCCAGCACGGTGTCCACTTTGCCGTCGCCATCGGTATCAACCCATAGCGTGTAGTTCTGGCCGTTCTGGAGCGACGTCGCTCCTGTGCCGGAGTTGAGGATGAACTTGGTGACAAGCAGATCCTTGGCCTCGCCTGCGCGGGCCTCAAAGCGGAACAGGTTGACGTTCTTGCTGTTCTTTACCGCCGTGTCCGTGGTGCCGAGCGACTTGACCGAGAGCGTCAGCGTGGCGTCGGCGATTCGCTGCGCGTTGCCGGTGATGGTGCCGCGCGGGCGGACGTCGTTGACTTTGTCACCCGTGCTCAGTCCTTCGACCAGCATCTGGTAGGTCGTTGTAGTGAGCGCGAAGTAGCCTCCAAGAGCGCATCCCACGGTGTTCGTGGCGGAACTGACTTGAGTCGGTTCGCCGCAAATGTGGATCATGTACGTGTTGCCCTGCTTGGGGTTGTTGCCGGAACCGTTGTCCTTAAAGTCAACGCGGAGCTCGTAAGTCTCCTTGCCGTTAACCGTGAAGTCGTCGAACCGGTATATCTGGAACGTGCCGACGCCGGCGACGCCGACCGCTCCGAAGTCGGAGGATCCCGTAAGTCGCACGCCATCCAGAGCGCGTCCTGTCGCCTTGTTGCGCAGCGAGACGTTCTCGAGAACTTCATGGATGTTGTCGTAAGCGGTGCCGCTGCTGTTGGCAAGCGTGGATCCGGAGCTGCTCTTGCCTTCGACGAGTATGTAGAGCCTGCGGATGTTCACGCGCTCGCCGCCGGTCGTGAAGATGATGTTGGCCAGGACGGCTTCGTTCTGGTCGCGCGTGTAGCTCTGCTGCGACGGCCCGTCAATCTCGATCGTGAATTCTCCTGCGTCAATCGTGACCGTGGCCGGGAGTGTGGAAGTCTCCGTGATTATCGCGATGCGCGAGCCGTACAACTGCCCGTTCACGCCGTACCCGTACAGGGAACCGACTGCGAAGACGTCCGATGTCTCCTCGAAGTGCATCTTGATATTGTCGCCGGCTCCTCCGACGACGTCCGTCACGATGTCCATTGTGAGCTTGTCTCCTTCGAGCACCGTAAACGGCGGATCAAAGACAAAGGTGGCGAAGTCGCCGACCGTCGTCTCGACGGTGTTGGTAAGCACCGTGCCGTCGCTCCGGCGGATCTTGAGGTTCGTCAAGGATCCGTCGTGGCTTGTGCCGTCGTTCTCGATCGTCATGGAGTAGATCGTCTGGTCTTCCGTGGAGTCGGTCGAGATCTGGAACTTGCCGACGACAACGCCCTTGTTGCCCACCTCCACTTCGTTCGGCGAAACAGTGCGGTACTCGATGCTGACTCTGCCGCTGCGGACCGCGGCCACCTTAAAGGTGCTTCCGCGGAGCGGGAAGTTGCCGGTTACCTGCTTGGCGTTCGTCGTCACGTCGGACGGAAGTTCGACCGCAAGGTTGTGCTCGGCGGAAGTCGTGGCCGTGGAATTGAAATCCGCGGCAAGATCAACCGTGATGGTCTTGCAGGCCGCGATTTCGAGCGCATTCGTCAGGTGAACGCTGGCCGTCTGATCCTTGCTGTCAATTGTGCGCTTGCGCGAGATGCGGGCTCCGTTGACCGTGGCGTACACGCCGTCAATGTCAACCTCGTCGCCGAATCCCTCATGCAAGATCGTGATGTCGGTTATGGATGCCTTGTCGTCGCACGACGCCGTGATATCCATGGAAAGCATGGTCACGCCGACGGCGCCTTGCGGGATGGTGTCCCCGACCGGGTTCTTGGAAGACACTGCGACTGAGAGCGTGCTGTCGCTCGTCGGAAGCGCCGTGTATCCAGTGAACGTGTCGGAATCGGAGAACACAGTGCCGTCCGCACCCTTAACATCGGTGGCGGTGACGGTGTATTCCTTGCCTCCGGTCAGATCGCCGGAGAGAGTGAGTTCAACCGTGTCGTCTCCCACGAGCTTTGCCGAAGAAACCGAAACCGCCGGCGTTGCGCCGGTTACGGAATAGTTGCTGGCTGTCTCGGCGGAGGCCTTGTTCATGTTCATCGTGAACTCGACCTCGACCGTCGTGGAACTCGTGGCGCGGGCGGCGGAAATGCCGGCCGAGGCCGGCGTCACTGCCTCGCCGCAATCCACTCCGTACGTGAGTCCCTGATCAACGCGGTAGAGCATCACAACCATTTCCGCGCGATTCATGTTGTCACTCGGGCGGACGCGGCCCGTGCTGTCGTCGCCCTGCAGGACGCAGTGATCCGCGGCTGTCTGGACGGATTCCGTGTACCACTGTCCGGACGGGTTATCCACGAATTGCGGAGCCGCTCCGCTGGCTTCGAGACCGAAGGCGCGGACGATCAGGGCGGCTGCCTCGGCGCGGTTGATATTTGCGCCCGGGCGCGCGTTGCATGGGTGCGTGCCGTAGCAGTTGCCGTCGCCGCGGACCCATTGCTCCTTGGCGGCTTCTTCCATGTATGCGTAGTACCAGGCCGACGGCTTGACGTCGTCGAAGCTGGCTACCGCCGGCGGGGTGGATAGCAATCCCCCGTTCAGCATGACAAGGAGCTTAACGAACTCCGCGCGGTTGGCGTTGTCGCCGCCGCGGAAGCGCGGTTGGCTCGCATCGAGAATGCCGTTGTCCGTAAAGGCCGTGACGGCTTCATCGAACCAGACCCCGGAGGGAACATCGGTGTATGCGGCGAAGACGCTCGATACTTGCGTGAGCATGATCGCGCCGGCCGATAGACCCGCGAGGATCTTCTTACAGCGAGTAATGTCCATAAATGAAGTAAAGAAATGAGGAAATAAAGCGCACGCATCCTGCGTGCATTAACCGATTGCGCATGTACCTGAACGACGTTGGGAACGAGCGCCGAAAAATGCGGCGCTCCCCTCCTTAAATATAAAGAGATGAGACGAAACCGATACATGTCCTGCGTATCACAGCAGAAACTCCCCCGCATAATGAGGGGGTTGGACAATCGGGATTAACGCTAAGCACGATCCGAATCCTGGAGGGATTGGATGTGAAGTGCCTGTCGTCTCGAATGGCCCAGCACCTTTTCGAAAGGTGCGGGCGTAGCGAGTGGCAGGAGCCGGATTTTCAAAGACCGGATACACACGGACCACGCTCTCCGTTTTCACGAGCGGATCAGCGGGATGTTACATAAGGCGCTTCCCGCTAATCAAGCCTCCAAAGGAGCTTGGGTGGCAGTCCAGATAACGTCGCAAACCGTCGTACGTTACGTCTCCGGAATACGCGATATTGCGATTGCTGTATCTATGACCGATGATTTCGGCGATTTGGCCCATAATTTCCGAAAGCAGGACGCTGATGAGGCAACCAGGACATGAAATCAAATACTGTTGCAAAAAAGATATTTTCGGTACCTGATGCAGTCTGTTCAACGAAATACAAAGTAAAGAGGAGTTTTCCCGCCTTTACGACAGACAGACGGAAAAACTTCGCACGCAAGAATTCCAGACGTCATGCGATCCGCACATGATGTACGAGAATGACCGCTGTTAAGAGCAATGATCATGACGCTCGCTTTATCGCCTGGCCCTGAGCAGTATCCTTAACTTCGAATCCTCTCTCCTTTATTGCATCACGGAGACGGTCGGATTCTTTGAAGTCTCCCATATCTCGCGCGGTCTTCCGTTCATTTGCGAGAGCAAGAACATCTGCAGGAATATTTTGTTCCTCAGGTTCAAAGCAGCCAAAGGTACGGCGGACGAGTCTTATAAACTCCAGATATTTAGAAAGATCTGACTTGCCGATCTCCGGAGACTTGTAAAAGAAATTCATTGCTTCAAAAACATCGGCCAATGCCGCTGGTGTATTCAAATCCTCATTCATAACGTTCGAGAAGAGTTTGATATTCATTTTCATTCCATGTGATGTCACATGCGCAAAGGGCTTCGCTGACTCCAAAGCATTCATCCATTCCAGAATTTTTCGTCGCGCTTTCCGCGCATCATCCATGCCCCTCCAGGTGAACTTTAGGTTCGTACGATAATGAACCGAGAGAAGGTAATAACGCAGGTCGAGCGGCGAATATCCCTTTGCGACTATGTCCGGAATCGTAAGGATGTTGCCAAGGCTCTTTGACATCTTCGCCTCTCCAAGATCAATGCGGCGTTTGTGAAGCCACAGGCGGACGAATGGTTTGCCCGTCGCAGCTTCGCTTTGCGCGATTTCGCACTCATGATGAGGGAAGATGTTGTCCTCGCCGCCGGTGTGTATATCAATCGTTTCGCCCAGCAGTGATGAACTCATGGCGGAACATTCGATGTGCCAGCCTGGAAATCCCGATAAAGCATCTTCGCCGACTGAGTGACTGATCTCGCCTGTTGCGTAACTCCAGCGCAGGACGTGACGGCCGTTATCGCCGACGCACTTCTTCCACAGCGCGAAATCCGCCGGGTGTTTTTTATTTTCGTCCACTGCGACGCGCGCGCCGGCGCTCAGATTCTGCAGCGTGTTGCCCGAAAGCGCTCCGTACCGCGGAAAAGTTTGCACGTCGAAGTAAACGCCGTCGGCTGTTTCGTAAGCGTTTCCTTTCTCCAGAAGAATTTTGATTATCTTCAGTTGTTCTTTGATGAATTCACTCGCGCGCGGCCTCGATTCCGGCTCCAGAATGTTAAGCGCGCGCTCGTCTTCCAGATACTGCTCCGTGTAACGCCGCGCGATTTCGAGCGGGTGCGATTTCTCACGCTCCGCTTCCTTCTGGATTTTGTCGTCTCCGTGGTCCGCGTCGTGGAGCAGGTGTCCGACGTCGGTGATATTTTTAAGATCCGCCATCAGGAAGCTGGAATAATTGCCGATATGCGGCCGTCCGTAGACAGTTGGCCCGCACGTGTACATGGTGAGGATCCTTAACTTGTTGTCACCCCGAGTAGCTTGCGACGGAGTCGCAAGCGTATCGAGGGGCTCTTCCCTTTTGGAAAACGTGTTGTACAGGCAAGGGGGCATCGCAATGAGGATAACCACAAAATTAACCCGAGCATAGATAGCATCCATATTAATACGAATATAATATTTCCCTATTGCGTCAAGCAAGCGAAGGAGTTAAAATTGGCGCATGGCAAATGTCGCTCCAAAACAAGATGCCGATACAGTCAGACGACTACTTATCGATATACAGAATAAAAACTTCACAGTTGGATGCAAAGCAGTATACGACCTGGCAGAGAAATATCAGGAAAAATATGCCACGTGGTTCAACACATGCCATCTGTATCACGTTATGATCGGGAGCACGCCGTATGAAGTTACAGATGCGGATTTTCCTGGCGACGATTCTGTTATTACCCGACTGAAAGACATTTTGGATACCATCTGAAACACAATTTTGGGACGAATGGGAAAATTATGATACTGTTTCGACGGACTTCATTCCGTCCTGCCATGCAATATAACGATCTCCGCTCGCTCCTCGCAGACAAGGCTGATCCTTTGCTGAACCATGAATGCAGGACAATCCCGAAAGAGAAACTGCTTCTGCCCGGCATGAAAACGCTGAAGGATGTGTTTGCGGCTTCGGACAGGCCAAAACAAGTTATCGAGAATCTGACCGCCATGTACGATCACGGGCGCCTGGCCGGCACCGGCTACCTCTCGATCCTGCCTGTTGACCAGGGAATCGAACATTCCGCCGGAGCATCCTTCGCCAAAAATCCCGACTACTTCGATCCGGAGCATCTTGTGCAGCTCGCGATACGGGGAGGGTGCAACGCAGTAGCTTCCACCGTGGGGGCGCTGGGGATAGTCGCGAGAAAATATGCCGGGAAAATTCCTTTCGTAGTGAAATTGAATCACAACGAACTTTTGACATATCCGAACAAATTCGACCAGGTGATGTTCGCGACGGTGGAGCAGGCCAAAAATATGGGGGCGCTCGGAGTCGGCGCGACGATTTATTTCGGCTCGCCAGAATCGGGACGGCAGATCATCGAGGTGGGCCAGGCATTCGCAAAAGCGCATCAACTGGGGCTCTTTACGGTTTTGTGGTGCTACCTCCGCAATCCTGCGTTCAAAAAAGACGGCGTGGATTATCACACGGCCGCCGACCTGACGGGGCAGGCAAATCATCTGGGAGTGACTCTAGAGGCAGACGTAATCAAGCAGAAGCTGCCGGAAGTGAACGGGGGTTATACGGCCCTGAACACTGGGTCGGGATCCTATGGGAAGCTTGATAAACGCATGTACGAAAAACTCAGCTCGGACCATCCGATAGACCTCTGCCGCTACCAGGTGGCGAATTGCTACATGGGGAGAATCGGCTTGATCAATTCTGGCGGCGCCTCTGGGGAAAATGACCTGCAGCAGGCTGTTATGACGGCGGTGATCAACAAGCGCGCGGGGGGCGCCGGATTGATTTCTGGAAGGAAGGCGTTCCAGAAGCCGATGGATGAGGGTATTCAGATTCTGAATGCGATTCAGGATGTGTATTTGTGCAAGGAAGTGACTGTTGCCTGACTCAAACCCGCAAATGCTCCCTGTTTACAACAAGTTGCTGCCCGATGCCGAAGATCGTCGAGATTCCCCAGTACAGTGATACAGCAGCAGGAAATTGGAGCGCGAAGAAGCCGATCATGAGCGGAAGCCCGTAAAGCATGATTTTCTGCTGCGCTTCCTGCGGCGAAGAATCCGCTTTTTTCTCTTTCGCATCACCGCTGCCCGGAGCATCTGCGATCTCCTTTGCCGAATGTTGCGAAGCGTTCTTTTTCCTCTTCTGGATGCTGAAAGAAAGCTTCATCTGCATAAATTGCAGCGCGACGAGGAGAGCGGGCATAACGAGAATATCGGGCCGCAGAAGATCGAGTCCCAAAAACGACGTCCCGAACTGCCACGGAAGATCGTCGTACATTCCATAGAGCAAATGCCGCGACAAAGCGAAGTCACTCGCATCGCGAACCACGTAAAATAGCCCTATCAGCACCGGAAATTGGACCAGCATCGGCAGGATGCTCTGGAACGGATTGACATTGTGCTCGCGCCACAGCTTCATCGTTTCTTCCTGTATGCGCTTAGCGTCGCCCTTGTGCCTGGCTTTTATGATTTCGAGTTTCGGCTGCAGCATCTGCATTTTCTTCTGCCCTTCGAGTGCGTGCTGAGTCGGAAAAAATAACAGTATTTTGACCGCCAGGGTAAGAGCCAAAATCGCGACGCCCAGATTATGACCGGGAATCATTGACGCGACGAACACGAGAAAATTCAGGAACGGCGCGGAAATGAATGTGCGGAACGTCTTGCGGAAAATGCCCGGTTCGACAATGGAAAATCGCGTAACGGTCCGCGAAGCGGTGACCGCTTCGGCCTGTCCGGCCAGGCTGCCGGATGATCCCGGTTTAACTGAATAATCCCCTGCCCCGACAACTCCAATTCCAGGAAGCCGGACCTCATACGTCCCGGTTTTTTCAAACAGCGAATATTTCCACGGCGCGAGGCTGATCTGGACAGTTTCGCCGGGGTCCACGACCTGAACCGGCGCGCACGGAACGACTGTTTCGGAGGACGTCGCCGGAGTCAGCGTCTCTACTGATTTGTCGTCGCGCTCAACCAGGAAAACGTCAACATGGGGCTTAGGACAGCGATTTTCGAGCGTGTACGGCGATCCGGAATGGACCGCCGCCAGCGCGGCACACTGCCTGGACGACAAAGCCGCCCCGAGAAGTTTTTGGAATAAACACCACTGGGACGACAGCCAGCCCCCGATGCCGAAAGATTCGCTGCCGGCCGGTTCGTTATGCAACGCAAGAACAGGGTGATTGCCTATGGTGAACGACGATTGCGACGTAAGCTGCGGCCCGGGAACGATCTGTTGCCGTGTGCCGGATGGAAACAGCGTTCCAAAAACAAGCTGCATCCCAATATACAGCGTCAGAAAAAGCAGTAGAAAGCGGAGGATGCTACGTGGTTTTTGCGCTTCGGCCATGGGAACGTGAAGATAGAAAAGTCAGAATGTCCTTCTGAATTTCTGTAAACGGGGCATCCAGACTAGATGAACGTGGAACAACCAACAACTGCATGGTCCATGGCGCGGCAGGCAGCGCCAGAAGAGCCATGCGCAGCGCCTCACGGCATCGTCTGCGCATTCTGTTTCGCCTGACGGCGGATTTGTCGAGTTTGGAAGAGGCCAGTGTTCCCGCATAAATGGCCTCAGACGCGCGACTGGCGCTCGGGTGGCGTGGATGGCCCGCCAGCCACCTGATAAGCATATGGCGGCCCTTCCAGACGTTTCCCTGGCGTATCAGACGATCACAGGTTTTTCTGCCGCGGAGGCGCATGAGCCGCATGTGTGTAGAATAGAAACATGACGCAACTCACGAAAGAGCAGGTCCGGCATATTGCGAAGCTCGCTCGTCTTAGTCTTACGGAAGACGAGGTTTCGAGATACTCCAAAGAACTCACATCAATCCTGCAATACGTCAGCGTGCTCCAGGAAGTGGATACGAACGGCGTGGAGGCAACGGCGCAGGTGACTGGCCGGACAAACGCGCTGCGTGACGACGTAGTTCGAAGCGCAGGAACGGATCCGGAAAAGCTGCTTTCCTGCAGTCCCCTGCCTCTTAGCGATCACCAAATCGTGTCGCCTTCCGCGCACGGCTAGACACGGCGTCGTTTCTCTTCAATAATCATTCGTTTGCTTTCTATAGCTGTACTTCTAGGAGTGATGTTCACGAAGAAACGACTCCGTGTCTAGTCCGATCCCCATCACGGTCTTCACCTGCCCCAGTCCTCTATCACGCCATCATCCCGCATTCGCACCAATGCTTTCCGCTCTCACCATCGCACAGGCGCATGACAAATTAGCCGGACGCGAAGTAAGCTCGAACGAACTGGTGCGCGCCTGCATTGAGCGCATTGAAAAAATAGACGGGAAGATCAATGCCGTGGTGCATCGGAACTTTGAAAGAGCCCTGGTTGAAGCCAATAAAATTGATGACGACAAAAAATTCGACAATCCATTAACCGGCATCCCGTATCTTGCCAAAGACGTTTATTGCGAAGAAGGAGTTCCCACCACCGCATGCAGCAATATCCTGCGCGAAAAGAATTACGTGCCGCCTTTTGATTCAACCACTACGAAAAGGCTGAAAACCGCCGGAGCGATCAGCATAGCAAAGACGAATACCGATGAATTCACAATGGGGTGCTCCACGGAATCCTCATGCTATGGCGTTACCAGGAATCCGTGGGACACATCCCGCGTGGCCGGCGGCTCATCGGGAGGTTCTGCGGCTGGAGTATGCGCCGGAGAAGGAATTTTCGCGCTGGGCACTGATACCGGTGGTTCGATACGGCAACCTGCCGGCTTCTGCGGCATTGCCGGCTTGCGAACAACATACGGCCGCACCAGCCGTTTTGGAGTGATGAGCATGGCCAGTTCGCTCGACACCATCGGGCCGCTGTGCCGCACAGTGGAAGATCTCGCAATCGTCCTCCAGGCCATAGCTGGAAAGGACCCGCTTGATGCAACGACGGCCGACATGCCTGTACCTGACTATCGTGCTGATCTGAAAAAGGGCATGAAGGGCATTAAGATCGGCATCCCTAAGGAATACTTAATCAAAGGCATGAGCAATGAGGTGGAGGCCTCCGTGAAGGCCGCCGCGGAGGCCTTCGGAAAACTCGGCGCGACGCTTGCAGACATCTCCCTCCCCCATACCAAATACGCGCTCGCCGCCTATTACGTTCTTTGCCCATGCGAAGTGAGTTCAAACATGGCCCGCTACGACGGCATACGCTACGGACACACGGCCGGGAAATACAAAAATCTTCTGGATTATTATGAGCAGGTGCGCAGCACCGGCTTCGGTCCGGAAGTAAAACGCCGGATCATGATCGGAACCTACGCCCTTTCCGCCGGGTACTACGACGCGTATTACCGCCAGGCGCAGAAAGTGCGAACGCTGATCGGCGGGGATTTTGACAAGGCGTTCCGTTCGGTGGATGTGATTCTGGCGCCGGTCTCCCCCACCCCGGCTTTTACCATCGGAGCTCACGCGGATGATCCCGTGGCCCTGTATCTGGAAGACATTTTTATGGACGGCGCGGTTATGGCAGGAATTCCTGCGCTCTCGGTGCCGTGCGGATTTTCCGGCGAAGGGTTGCCGATCGGCCTCCAGCTGATGAGCGCGCGATGGCAGGAATCCACTATCCTCCGCGCAGCGCACGCGTACGAGCAAGCCACGGAGTGGCATAAGAAACTGCCGGTATTAAATTAGGCGACTATCCCTTGATATCCAGTCGGATAACGTTGCAGCACGTCGCAGTAATGTCTCGAATCGGAGCCTATCAACGTCTTCTTTCGGCATAGCGTTACCATACAGTAACCCTGAACGCATTGCCGAGAATAAATCCGACTATGAACGTCAGGCCGAATCTCCAAAAATAGGCCCATCCGATTGCAATCCTACGTCGCCAATTCTTTTGTTCCATTTCTGCAGCCTGTGCGTTTTTCAACCTTGCGCTCGCAGATTTCTCGTCGTCACTTCTGTTGTCCAGCACGAGTGGAGCAATAGGCGTTGCCCCTAATTGTCCATGCCAGTCTTCATACATCCTGCCAGTGTCAGGGTGTGTGAGGCCTTGGTGTTGAGGAGGCGGGACCATTGATTAGTCCAAGATTCTTAAGGCGTGTTTCCATTGCAAATGGAGATACCTCAAATGTTCTTGCTAAAGATACTATCGTTTCATCTGTAATTGCTCCCGTTACCAATTCGCGCACTTTAGATTCGGGCATCACAAGATTTCCGGCAAATTCATTCGCTTCTAATTCCCTTTCTCCATAGCGGATAATGTCCGAGCGAG
Organism: Candidatus Peregrinibacteria bacterium; assembly: GCA_016186175.1. Taxonomy (GTDB): domain Bacteria; phylum Patescibacteriota; class Gracilibacteria; order Peribacterales; family Peribacteraceae; genus JABFSS01. The sequence goes on along the minus strand of JACPMB010000009.1, from coordinate 141,654 downwards.
TAAATACATAACCGTCTACGAATTCGGTGCCTTCGGTTGTGTGAAGAAAAAAGTGTCCTAATTCGTGAGCGATTGTAAATCGTTTTCGTTGCGGTGAGTCCTGACGATTGACATATATTCTCCAAACATCGCCTTCCTTGCGCAGAGCACCAGAGATGTCAAAAAGGTCTGCCTCTAGCACTTCAATGTTATTAGCCTTGGCAATGCTCAATAGTCTTTCATGCGTAGGGATTGCCTCAAAACCCTGCATGGCAGCGTTCGCCTGCACTTTGATCGCATCCACTTTTTCTGATGCTAGCAGTCTATTCATTGGATACACACCTTACTAGTGGTAAAGATATATATGCAATACCCGGCAATGACGGATTGCCGTCTTTTGTGCTTGCAACGTTCTCCATAGACTCCATTGGTTATTATGATTTGAATTCTTGCGTTCCGATTATCGGAAAAGCCAACTTAGGACTCCCCTCCTGGAAGGTTTCGTGACGGCCTCCATGGAGGCCTTCCTGGACAGCTTTTCCTTAACATCTTGCGCCTTTCTTTTGGAGGCCCTCTTTGTCTCAATGGAGGGCTCCATGGAGGGAGGGCTGACGGCCGCCGGAGCATGGGAATCTGCGGTCGGGAGCGCGAGTCTCTGCTGCAGGGACCCCATGAGAATATTGCCTTCGCGCAGACGGTCGTTGAGCGACTGGATAACATCCCACTGTTTTTCAATTTGCATGTTTTTACGATCCAGCTCCTGCCGGAGAATTTGAAGGACATCCTTTTCCATTTTCGAGGAAAAGCGAGCCGCTGATTTTTCCTCTCCCTTCAGGGCTGAAGACATATTCTTAAGCAGGACGTCTTCGCGGATCCTCCATGTGAAATTCTCGCCCTTTTTTTTGAAAGCTTCGACTGCTTTCGGCGTCGGCTCGACTCCGGAGCGGTCTTCGTTTGACGGGCCGACGATGATCGATCGGATGATACGCCGTATCGTGCTCGGAGAACGATTCGTCTGCTTCGCAGCCTCGCCGATCGTGAGATAGGGGAGCGTCACGGCCTCCAAGATACCCTCCATGGAGCCTCCATGGAAGACTTAAAGCAATAGAATCCCTGGACTTTACTGATTCTTGATTGCGTTGTTCTTGCCGTAATTGCGCATTACTCGCAGGCTCCACCAAAACCTAAGCATGTCGCCGAACGCATGTAGCGCATGCAGCATCCCGCCGCCTTGCGCGATTCCCGATACCCTCGGAACGGATTCGATCTCTATGAAAGTTATTCTGCGGCCGTCCCGGGCAGCGCGAATTACGCGTTCCGCCTCCGCGAACACGCTTGTGGATATGATCGGAATGCTTTCAATCAGATCGCGCCGCAGGCATTTGCTGCAGCCAGGATCTCGGAGATCAATTCCAAAAAACAGACTTGGAATACGGCGATAGCCCCATGAGAGAGCATGACGGTACGGACCGTAAAATTTCCGCCGGCGCGTCATTAAAACTACATCGGAAAAGGGGAGCGCGCGAATGCAATCGGATATCATCTCCGGCGGGTACTGCCCGTCACCGTGCAGCAATATGACGTACTCTTTTCTTCCGCTGCGGTAGGCGTCTTCGAACGTACTGGCCATGCCCTGCCGGATGGAATGATGCACGACGCGGATAAGTTCCGGGAAACGCCGCCGCCAGTCTTCGATGATCGCGCCGGTGCCGTCGTCGCTCGCATCGTTGACAATCGTGATGTCGAAATCTTCCGCGCATTGCGTAAGCGTATCCATGCAGCGCCGCAACACGCCGTCCAGCGCAGCTTCTTCGTTGTATGCGGGAATGACCACGGAAATAGAGAGCACGTTTTCATCTTACATCCTGCGCATCAATAAGCGCGCCTTGCCGCATTGCGACGGAAAAACCATTCGATGAACAGATACTCCACGGCTGCGATCAGACTTGCGATCGTTAGCGCATCGGCGGCGCGCTGTAGAGCGGATATCTTCCATGTCATCGGCCCGCCCGTGAGAAAACCATCCAGATTTTTGTTGTCCGCAGCCGGAATTCGGTCGCCGGGCCTGCAATTATTTGCGGGGCCGTACGCGTAACAAGCGGGCTTCATCATGTTGAAATCGCCGCCGCGCTCATCGCGCACCGGGCCAGGCGTCATTTTTTTCCGTACAGGCTGACGCATCCACGTGAACAGTGCGTCCTCGGTGCAGACGATGCCGGTCGTGCCGAGGAAATCGGTATCGCCGGCGACGGCGCGGTCAACGGGAATTCGCGTGAATCCCGCCGATTCCATGCGATCAAGCTCCGTACGGAATTGCCGGTAGTCCAGATGCAGATTGATTTGCGGCATCAGCGCGCGATAAGCAAGGAAAAAGCCGGCAAGAGTGATTACGATGGCGGATGCCGCCAGGCCCGCATCGGCGCCCGGCCGCCAGCGCCGCGCCGAGCGGGTCAGCACGCACACGCCAATGACAGACAGGATGATCGAAAAAATGTTCAAGTACCTCACTGATACCCGGATGGACGAAAAGACCGGCAGCCGGTGCAACGCGAGTGCCGCGATCCCTGACCCCGCCACAAGACTCTGGAATATCAAGAACAAAAGCGCGAAGCAGGCGAGCGAGATAATGCGCCTGCGGAAGTCTTTCCCGTTCGGGAACACAAGCCAGAAAATCGCAATCACAACGCCAAAAAGAACAACTGGCGACGTGAACATGCTGTTCTCGTGCGGACTCCACGGCGCTCCCGCGAAAAGCGCGCGATTTTGCGGGAATCCCCACAATGACCGCAACATGAAGAGAGCGGGGCTGACGCGCAAAACGCTGAGGTCTACGGCGCGCGGAATCACCCGCATGAGCGAATAAACGGCGACAAGCTTGCTTGCAGAAACGGCAGCGGCTGCGGCTGCGGAGAAAAACGCGCGACTGACGATCGTGCGAATGTCCGGAACATCCGCATGGTCGCGATAAAGCAACAGAAGCGGCAAACCGGCGGAAAAAAGAATCCCAAAAAATATAAGCACGTAGTATCCGCCTGTGTGGAGAATCGCAGCCGCGAGCAGGCCGAACAACGCCGCCCGCGCGGTGGTGTTCAGCCATTTCGGCTCATTGGAAAGCGGCAACCAGCACAGCCATCCGAGGAGAGGGTATGCAAAGAAGTTTATGTGGCCTCCATGGATGTGCATGAAGTAAAACCCGCTCGAGATCATGACAAGCGCGAGGACGCGGTTCCACGGCCCGCTTAACCGCAGCACATCGCTCCCAAAGAGCCGCCATCCTGCGTAGCCGGCACTCAAAAAGACGACGGCAGACAGTTCCATCGCCCTCCACGGATCCATTATCAGGACGAGCAATTGCGGAATCGAGTAATAGAGATCGTTCGGATGGCCGTAAAGCGGCAGCCCGCCGCAGAGATGGACGGCGTACCGCAATGGCGCCAGCCCGTAATGCGCGAAGTGCCAGCGGCCTTCGAGAAGCTGCCGGAAAAACGGCAGGAAATCGCCGCCGACTCTCGGATACCGCGCTTCCATGCCCCACAGGAACAAAATCAGAAAAACAGGCAGAGGAAGCCGCCACAGCGCCTCGCGCCTGAAATTCTTCGTGAACATCGGTAGGGGATTGTACAGGCGGCGGATACGCCAGATGCAAACAAGACAGTAACAATGCCTCGCCTGGCATTGTTGAATTATTAATAAATAATGTTATAATGGGATTATGAGCGATAAGCCATCAAATGGCGATAAGGAATTGAATTACCATCTACATGTTCTTCTCAGAAGCCAAGAGGCCGATGCTGATGCTCGCTTTCAGGCAGCAGAAACAATCATGAGAAAAACTATGAGCTCAATAGGAAAATTAGATGGAGCATTTGCTGACTTTCTAAGAGCCTATGAACAAGCCACGGATGGTAAGCTGAAAGCTGAACTTGCACAGATCATGGCCTGTCAATGGCCTACACGCACAGAAGTACAGAAATTATTTTGCTCTGTCATCGAAACAAAAGATGCATCTCCTGCGGTTTTACAAGCGTTTATTCTTTCGCTTGAGCTGCGTATTAAAAAAGACGCAAAATTAATTTTCGATCCTGGTATAAGACAATTTCTGCAGAAGGCACATTCATTGCTCTCCGGGAAGGAAACTGAAGAAGATCACGATATCGAAGCACGCACAGTGATACTCATGAAAAAAGCCATCTATGCTCTTGATGCCCAGATGCGCGGCCAAGAAGCAGTTGATGATAGCTCGATCGTCTTTGATAGGCTTGCAATGCAAAGCAGTACCCGCGATGGGAAAACACTGAGAAAGAATCTACTAGAATATCTGGGAGTAGAGGATTACCGGCTATGGATTCAAAAATTGCGGAGCCTATTGAAGCATGCACAGCGATTCACCGATGCACGTCTGGCTCTAAACGCCCATGCCGTACTTTCCATAATGGAAAAGAGTGATCGAACGGAAACGGCACGTGTATCCGCAGCGATCAACCGTCAATTGATCGAGGGAGTGTTGGGGGTGAACACAAAACCATTACTTACTACGCAAGAAGCACATAATTTTGCAGAGCAAATCAAAGAGCACGGCCGTCCTCCTGCGGAATTGCTTGCTGACTTTTTTGAGGATGGCGCATCGGTAGTTCTTCTAAGAAGCATTACTGATGAGGCGATCACCAGATTGCCGAATCTTATGGCAGATATGACCGGCCGCACAGAAATTTCTCATTTGGCACTTCACATCCCACCGCAACTCCAGCATGTATTTGAAAGATTCCTCGACGGTGAAGATTCGATAGAAGTTGTCTCTATGCTCTGTGGTGCAGGTTTTATTTTTCTTGAAGATACCTACAAGCACTGCAAAGATGAACGAACCAAGCTGAGAGAGACTCTGCAACAGGTAAGGCAACTTCCGGGGTTGCAATTCACTCTTGTTGGAACTGAGTTATCGGGCGAATTGGGACTCGACGAACAAGTGAGGTACCTGACGAGGCTTATGAGAGAAGAGCCACAGGCCAAGGTATTCATGCTTTCTCATCCGTCATTTGATTTTGCATTCGATTCCAGTCGCAGGCATATAGAGAGTGTCGACGGTATGCATTTTTCTTATGCACCAAAATTGGCAGAAGCACTCGGCCAAAAGAATGTTGCCTCTGTAATGGCACTTGATGAACATGATTCGTTCCAGGAGAAGGAATCATTCACGGGGAAAAGCGATGTCGGTGAATTCTGCAGCAGACATAACATAACTCATTCCTTCGGAATTCGCCCCGCCCAAACGGTTCTTAAGAAGAAGAAATTCAAGGAGCGATCCAATCTGACTTACGGAGAAGCATGGGATGGGCTTGTTGTCTTTCTGAAACGCGATCAGGATAAACGACTTAGACAAGAGGCACCGACTCCACCAGCATCAAGAGTGCCGGTATTGTCACATTCCTGACATGGATGCATCTCCCTGCTCAAAAACGTTGATCTGCGCAGGTTTGAATTGCAGCCAACCTAAGCCGAAAGAATACTATCAGGTCTTTTCAGAGCGCGTGTAGGTCACGCCTTTTCCAATCCCTTTTTTTCTGAGCGTTCTTGCACGAACCAGCAAACGCAAATCATTCTTGAGTGTTGGTCGCTTGATACGCAATACGCGGTCGGCGATCTGTCCGATGGAGAGCGTATCCGTACCGATGGCCTTCAGTATGAGCTCCCTACGAGCCTCACGGTGGAGCTTTTCGCCTGGAATGGGCGGCAATGGTTTGCCTTCGAGCACTCTCAGCATCGTCTCCTCGGTTTGGATGAGCTCACCGGCAAGTAAGCGCACAAACGCGTCCGTGGATCCAGTGGTGTCTGCCCGCTCAAGGCTCTGGAGGTACTCTCTGCGCTTGGTATTTCGTACCACACATGGCGGGTAGCCTGCCTGCATGAGGAGCAAATTCATGAGGAGTCGTGACATACGGCCGTTGCCGTCGTCGAACGGGTGGATGCAGACGAAGCGGTAGTGGAAGCAATGATTCTATGAAATAGGTGGCTGCACTATCAATGGGCTATCTTCCGTAACTCGTCATGATCACATAGACGCAAGAGAAGCAATTCCAATCGCTCCTCGACGATTTCGTAGACGAGCAGCAAGTCGTAGTCGATATGGCATTCACGCAGCTGTTGTAGGCGCCCCTTCAAGGCATGATCACGAAATGTAGTCGGCAATCTTTTTCGTTGCTGCAAATGGAGAATCGCCGTCCGGAGTTTCGGCAGAAATTTCGCAGCTCTGTCACTATGCAAGAAACGGCCGAGGTCGCGTTCATATCTGGGCCGCGTGACGATCGTCAGCAGTTGCATAAGCGGCGCGGAAAAGATCATCAACGTTCTTGTAGCGTTTTACCGCCCGACCAGCACGTGCGGCTTGCGCGTCATGAAGAAGTACCTCTTCCTCATCAACACTGAATCCGTTTTCTGTAAGAATCTGCAGAGGTACACCGTCGGTAATGCAAATTTGATGAATGAACAGGCGTACCACTTGACTAAGATCCAATCCCAGTTGTGCCAAGATTTTCTGTGCCTGTTTCTTGCGCTTGTCATCCAGACGGACATGGAGTGTTGTCATGCGATTATTCTAGATTATCTGTGTAAACAATGTCAACACAATATTCCGTAACTTGTTCACATCCTGCTCGGCATGAGTGACAGTCTGCAGGCGCAGTTTCCCACCCTCGTCATCAACGCGAGCCACGGAGAACGTAGGTGTAGTGCATAAAGTCACAGATCATACCCCTCACCAAGACGGCCCCTCTTCGTTCTGCGGCACTACGCCGGGTCTCGGAGGAAGTTTTTGACTTCGGGCGGCGTTGGTGAAAGTTGAAATATTCTGGCGGATCCGACGGGACTCGAACCCGCGACCTCTCCCGTGACAGGGGAGCGCTCTAGCCAGCTGAGCTACGGATCCACGCATTACAATCACATGCCGGCCGCCACGGCATTCGCAAGAATAACGCATAGACCGGCTATCAGGAACCACAGATAAACTCCGGAGCGGACGCGCGCGTCGCGAACTGCGTTCCAGAGCGAGAATTTGCCGATTCGGGCTGAGATTCCTTGCATAAATGTGTTTTTGATATTGTACAATACTTTTTGTAAACTTGCAAATCGCAATTTCACGCTGATACGTACTGTCCGCAATTGCTTCCAATCGCGTTCTCCTCCAGAGCGCCTATGCTCACGAGCGTCTCGAATCCGCAGGAGCGCATGTTTGAGACCAGTTCCGTGACAGACGTTTCGTCGTTAGGATCCAGCGCCGTCGAAAGGGCATTCTTCCCGGCCGCACGAGTGGGATTTAGCGGCGTAAGTTTTATAAGGAAACGCGAAGGATCGAATATCCGCCTGAGCAATGAAGGATCTATCGGATAGCCGTTCATCACGACGAAATTCAGCGTGATTTTTCTGTCTCCGGGCTCGAAAAACCGCCCGCCGAACTCTGCGATCTCAGCAAAGCTCAATTTACGGATCGGAATAAGCTCGTCGCGCCTGGATACATCGGTCGTGTGAATGGAAAACTGGAGCTGAAATCGTCCGCCGGAATAGAGACGTCTTTTGGTATCCGCCAGCCTCGCCAGAAACTTTTGGCAATGCATCGGAGCGACGGTGGAAACAGACGGGATCAGCCCTGGTGCGCGATATTTCGCCGGAAGCTCCTCCAGCACATCAGGAACCGCCGGGTTGAAGGCGGGCTCTCCCATGCGCGTGAATTGCACTTTGAACTTTTTGACAGGCACGCATCTGTCCGGAAAACGCGTCAGGACCATGTAATCAATCTGTTCCAGCATCTGCTCCTTTGTAAGGAGCCCTGCGCATCGCCTTCCGGCGTCGCACATCAGGCAGCGGACCGGGCACCCGATCATACAGGAAATAATCAGAACCCATTTGTCGGACAGCGGAGCCGGCGGCTGCACGGATTCGGCGAATTCGATGCGGCCTCCGCCGGTTTCCGCGACGTACACCGTTGCAATCCGGCCGTCGCCATGTCGTTCAATTACTCGCATTTGATAGCTTGGAAATTCTGCAAAGCATTTTAATTGCCGCACGCACGCCGTCGCCGGACGCGATGTGAATATGGCGCTTGAGTCCGTTGCGCACGTCGCCGGCGAAACTCACGGCGGCGCGATTGCGCGCGGAGATCGGAACCAGGCGCGGCTTCCGGCCCGCGGCGACCAGAATATAATCCGTCGGCACGAGTTCGTCGTCCAGGCTCACTTCCAACATTCCGCCGGTTTGACGCACTGCCTTTGGCAACGATTTTTCGATGCATCGGATGCCGCATTCCGATGCCCGCCGCCGAAGAAGCGGGGCGCAGCGCGGCCCGCTTCGGGCAACGATCAGAGGCTTGTATCCGCGTTTTTGCAAGTGCAGCGCATAATCAAAACCGATGTCCCCGCCGCCGACGACAAGCGCCGCGCGCCCGCGCCCGTCTTCCGGCATATCCCGTATTTCGTAAAAAAGGCTTCTCCCTTCCAACTGCTCTTCTCCGTCAATGCAGGCGCGACGCGGTGTCGTGCCTGTTGCGATAATTGCGTTTGCGCACCGATGGCTTCCGTTGGCAGTGCGGATCAGCAGCGACTCAGCATCCTCTGCAATCGCAATAACTTCCTCATGAAAAGGCAGGATGCTAAGTGATTCCAATTGTTCCATGAACAGAGTCGCGAGTTTATTTCCATCCACACCCGCAGGAAACCCAAGATAATTCTCCACAAGCAGCGCATTGCGCATAAGGCCGCCTACTTCCCGGCACTCGAACAGAGCGATTCCCGCTCCTGATCTTTTAAGCTGCACGGCGGCGGCAATTCCGGCAGGCCCCGCGCCTACGATTGCACAGTCGTACGTCATGGCGTCGGGCGCAGAGGACGCAAATCCGAAGCGTGCACCGGCGTGGCGAACCCGCAAGATAGATTCAGTAGAGTCGCTTCATGCATTTTTTCGTTGTATGTCGCCGTGGCGTCCGCAGTCAGGAAAACATCGAAGCCGAGTTCAAATGCCTCCCGCGCCGCGGTTTCGCAACAAAGGTTTGTCAAAACGCCGGCAATGACGATCTGGCGCGCTCCGAGTTTGCGGAGATGCCGCTCCAGATCCGTGCCGCGGAACGGGCTGTACGACGACTTTCGGAAAACTTTCTCTTCCTTTTTCGGTCGCACATGCTTTGAAATCATGCCGTCGCAGGATGAGTCCGCAATTGATCGCCCCCACCATGTCCCGACCGGATCTTTTTCGTCGTCTGCAACCGCAAAACGCGTGAACGCAACCGGGCGTTTATGTTTGCGGAACAGTCGAATCAGCCGCTGTACGCCGGGCACGATTGCAGTCGCAGCCGGTACATAGGCATGAGAAGATTTGTCCAGGAAATAACGCTGCATGTCTATCACCAGCAATGCTGCGACGCGTATGTCGGGGTTTCTCCACCTGCGTTCCATGCCGGCTAGCATTTTTTTCCATTTTTCGATCTTTGCTTGGCAAAAATATAATTGTTTGCGCACATGTCAACAATAGATCATTTTTTAATATCGGCGCAAATACTCACTCCAGATAAAGTCCGGGGTTTTTTTTGACGCCGTTCACCCGCACTTCAAAGTGGACGTGGATTCCGGTCGGGCCGTGAACAAGCCCTGTGTTGCCCATTTCGGCTATCACTTGGCCGCGCTTGACGGAGTCGCCATCTTTTACGTAGAGCACGCGATTATGCGCATAAAGAGTCACGAGATCGTTTCCATGATCAATTTCAATTACGTTCCCATATCCTCCGTTCCAGCCGATTTCCGTGCGGATTGCCACGCCATCTTCGGCTGCGAAGACCGGGCCGCCGCCACGCGTCTGGAGATCAACGGCATAGTGCCCCGGGTGATACTTCTGCGTAAAGAAACAATCTTTGCACGGCATCTGCAGCAGCGTCTGCGAGAGAATGGCGCCTACTGATGGCGCCACGGCCGGAGACGGCTCGGAGACGGATCCGATGGGCAGCCGGATATCTTTTGCAGGCAGAGAGTCGGCGAATCGCAGAACCTGGTCCGACGAGGCTACGGACGTGTCGCCAATCACAGGCTTGCCGCCTGGAATGATGATTTGATCTCCGGCTACTACAAAGCTCCCTTTGATGCGATTCTGCCGGATAATCGCTTCCAGTGGAACGTCGTATAGTTGCGATATGCGACCGAGAGTCTGGCCGCGGCGCACCGTGTGCAACACTCCGTCCACTGGAAGAATAATTAGCTCCTGGTCCGGCCGGATTGTGGATGTTTCGGTGAGACCGTTTGTCCAACGGATCGTCTGCGCGGAAATGCCGTAACGTGCTGCGATCTTCTCGACCGATTCGCCTTCCCTGACGCGGTGCACCAGACTCTCGCTGAATGCCAGGCGCGATCCTTGTTCGCCAAGCGACGAAGTTTTCATCAGAAAGCCCTCCTCCACGAAAAGAAATTGTTGAGCGGGAAATTCCAGTTCGTTCGATGAATCGGCCGATGTTTGCACGTACGGCGGAAGCAGCGCGCTTGCGAGAAAGATCAGGATCAAGAGCACGCGCACGCGCAGATTAAGCCAGCGGACAAGCGGGGTACGCATCGTCATCAGACGAGAAACGATCGTAGAATTCGCAAAATCGCGCGAAGGTCGGCATAACGCTCGTTGGAACCAAGCAAAACAACCAGGTATTCCCGCCCGTTTTCACTCACGAGAGAAAGCAGGCACTGCCGTGCAAGCGCGGTGGTGCCGGTCTTGCCGGCAACTACTGCCCCGTCCTTTCCTATGAGCGCGTGCGTGTGTTCCAACTTGATTTCGTGCCCCTCTACACTGCTAATGGACGCCTTCGCTGTGGACATGCGGCTCCTAAGTGCAGGATTGCGCAATGCGTATAAAGCCAGCCACGCGATGTTGCGTGGAGTGGACCATTGTGCCGCGTCGTCTAGGCCGCTTGAATTGGCAAAAGAGGTGTTTTTAAGACCGAGGGATTTCGCGCGCTCGTTCATTGCATAGACGAACGCGGCGCTGGAACCGCTGTGGAACCTTGCCAGCGTTTCCGCTGCGTCGTTTGCTGAGGCGATCAAGAGAGCAGAAAGGATATCTCCAACTGTAAAATGCGACCCGGGAGGCAAACTGGCGGTGCTCCCGTCCGTATCCGATATATCGGACGGGATTGCAACGATTTCATCAAGTTTGTGAGACTCTGCAATGATTATTGCAGTCATGATCTTCGTAAGGCTCCCGATCGGTCTTTTCCGATCCTCGTTGCGGGCGAATATCGCCTGTCCGCTGCGTATGTCTAGGATAACGACTCCGGATGCGGAAAGTGCGTGCGACAGGCTTTTGCTTGGAAATGCCTTGCGGCTGGCGATTACTGGAGGCGACAGCGGCATGTCATCAATCATCACAATATCCGGCGCGCCGCCTGGCACAACAGGAAGCAACCCCATCAGGAAGACAGACAGGAGGAAATTAAGACTCTCCATCCTGGCTATAGTAACAGCAAGGAGAGACTACGACACGGAAGCGCCGTATTTTGTCCAGCGTTGCGATTTCCCGCACCTATTGATAAATAACTCTCCCCGTCAATCGAAGGTCCACGTGGCTTTTTACGTCCTGCAATTTGACCTTGCCGAGAAATATTCGCAGGCGCTGCAGCTGATCCTCAAGAGGTGTTCTTACATCAAACCAGAAACCGACCTTCGGCGAATCGAGATGAAATTCGCGCGCCCGCAAAAAAACTGTCCTAGTCGCTATTTGCTGGCCAAACTCCAGTGCCAGCGCCTCTTCCGCACGTTTCATGTGGTCCATAAATTCGGGCGTGAGCAATGGATGCATCGGCACCGGAAAAGCAGCCCAATCCACCACGCGAATTACTGGCATCGGCTGCGAAACCGTCACATGGACAGTGGACACGAGCATGCCGTTGGCTGTTAGAAAATCCGCGGTTGCCTCGCTTGCTATCGCTCCGGAACCCGAAAGGCCGGCTACTCCAGGCGTGGCATCGTATGCACTCGCCCTGTCTTCGGCCACTGCTCCTGGCGGATCAATCAGTATTCGCGCTACAAGCGGAGAGACAGCGATGCGCACAACCAGCTCCGACGGGTATTGCTTCCGGACGTATACATCGCTGGCGTCGGGGACGGCGAGTTTTACGCGCTCTGCTGCGTCATGCGTGGAAATCATCAGCAAATGCCTGCCATAAAGGGGCGCGAGGGCTTGCAACACCGCCGGAAGGGCGATCCGCCCCTCGGAGCGTATGACTCTGATTTCCCTGACGTGCAGAATAGGCGAGAACAGAAGCAGGAAAACAACGAATGCGGCGAGCGCGAGTGCCAGGAACTTAAGCCATTTTCTCATCGCGGACATCCGCTCCGCGACAGTCGCCCTCCACTTGCGGATTGATCTTCTCCGTTGCTCGCTGCGACGCTGCCGCGCGACTTTATGCCTACGTTCGACGAATATTCGCGTCTGACGCGTCAACGGGCGATTGAATTTGCGCGGCAGTGGAAAGGTCGGACGCTGGAGCACGGCAGACATTCTAATACAGCACATGTGTGATCTGCCGCATTCGCCCTATAATCCATTCATGCGATTGGCATTGGTCGCCGACTGGCTCACCGCCTCCGGCGGCGCGGAGCGCGCGCTGGCTGAACTGAGCGCGCTGTGGCCGGCAAGCCCAATATATACGACTGTCGCGCGGACTCCGTTGCCGAACGGCCTGCGAAACGCGGACGTGCGGCAATCCGGACTGCAACGTATTTACCGCATAATTGGAAAACATCAATTACTGCTGCCTTGGATGCTGCGCGCGATTGAGGACGCGGACTTAAGCGGACATGACGTCGTCGTCAGCTCGTCGCACGCGGTTGGCAAAGGGATCATCCCGCCAAGCGGCTCTGTCCATGTATGCTACTGCCATACCCCCATGCGCTACGCATGGGAGATGGAAGATCAGTATCTCGAAGATTTTCATGTGCCGCGAATTTTCCGCGCAGCGGTAAAAAGACAGCTTGTAAAACTGCGAAGGTGGGATCTTTCCACTGCCAAACGAGTTGACGCTTTTATCGCGAATTCAGGCGAGACGGCGGCGCGCATCGAACGGATTTACGGGAGATCATCCGTCGTAATTCCTCCGCCAGCCCACGATCGTTTTTTTCTATCAGATATTCGGCGTCCGCGAACGGGTTTCCTCGCCGTCGGACGTCTTGTGCCGTATAAGCGTTTCGACATCCTGATCAGTTGCGCGAACGCGTTGCGCCTGCCTCTCGTGATCGCCGGTTCCGGGCAAGAAGAGAAATCTCTGAAAGCGATGGCGGGCCCGACAATAGAGTTCCGCGGGAGCGTATCGGACAATGAACTTCCGTCTCTTTACGCTTCTGCTGAAGCGGTGCTTTTTTCAGCTCACGAAGACGCCGGCATTGTCCCGATCGAGGCGCAGGCGTGCGGAACGCCGGTCATCGCATACGGAAAGGGGGGAGTCAGGGACGCCGTAATAGAAGGAAAAACCGGATTGTTTTTTGGTGAGCAGAGCGAAGAATCGCTCGCCGGCGCGATCCGGCGATTTTCCGCCGCGTCGTTCGATCGCGCGGAAATTCGGAGGCACGCGAGGCAGTTTGCAGCCGAACGGTTTCGGGAGAAAGTCGGAAAAGAGGTGGAGAAAGCGGTGGTACGATACCTGCATGGAAAGAGCGCCTGATTCTCATAAAGGGGAAAATGGAATAGTGGCGGTCATTGGAGGCTCGTTGCGCCAGCACGGCGCGCCTGTATTTTCCGCTCTGGCAGCCGAGTCGAGCGGCGCGGATCTCGTGTACCTGGCGCTCCCGAATGTACATCAGCATGTTGCCAGAATGTATTCGCTCAACTTCCAGGTTCACCCGTTTAGAGGAGATGAATTAAAAAACGCAGACATCGGCCCATTGCTGGAAATGCTCGCGACGGTTGACTGTGCCGTCGTCGGGCCGGGCCTCGACCGGGGTGCGGCGACGCTCAAATTGATACGGGAGATGATCGAGTCGGCTCCATGCCCTTTGATATTGGATGCGAGCGCGATTCAGGAATGGACGGTTGACGCCGCACGCGGGAAAAACGCGGTTCTCACGCCGCACCTCGGCGAGCTGGAACGGATGGGGGTGCACGCGAAAACCTTGGGCGCTGTCGCGAAGAAAGCGCGCATCGTCATCCATCTGAAGGGAAAGACTGATCAAATTGCAGGTCCGGACGGGAAAATTCGAAAAATCAGCGGCGGCAACGCGGGGCTGACCGCAGGAGGAACCGGCGACGTGCTCGCGGGATTGATCGCGGGACTGGTAGCACAGGGTGTGAAGCCAGTCGATGCATGCGAAACTGCGAGCACTGTGATCAAGCGGGCAGGGACGGTCTTATTTCCCGAATACGGGAATGCGTACGGAACCAGGAGAGTCATTGAAACCATTTCACATCTACTCCATACCCTCTAACGATATGAAAATCGGAGCCCTATGCCGATGATCATCTCACCATTCTCTCTGTTTCGACAGTTTGATGATCATTTGCATGTCGCGTTGTTCACAAAGGAAGATGACATCATGAACGATGAAACCGCAATGAAAGCGCTCGGGGCCGATCGCGCTGCCGGGCTCTGGCAAATTCACGGAAACCGCACCGTTGTGATTCGCGAGCACGGCAACAGGACCGAGCATGCCGACGGGATGATCACAGATGTTTCAGGTCTCGCGCTATGCCTGCGCGTCGCGGACTGCCAGGGCTTCCTGATCTACGCTCCTGCGCGGAGTGTGGCTGGAGTCCTCCACGTCGGCTGGAGGGGGTTGATCGCCGGTGCCATTCCGGAATTCTTCCGCGTATTGAATGCAGAATGGGGCATCCAACCTGGAGAGGTCTATGCAGCCGGGGGCCCGTCACTGTGTCTGGCTTGCGCGGATTTCAGCGATCCGACTCTAGAACTGCCGCCGCTTCCTAAAGAATTCATTCATGGAAAGACCGCCGATCTTCAGGGAGCCGCAACCAAGCAGCTTCTTGATCTGGGCGTCCGGCCGGACCGGATCGAACGTCATGCGGACTGCACAAGATGCCGTCCGGATTTGTATTGGACATACAGGGGAGGGGATCGCGAGGCTGTAAAAAACGGCCATGCCAACATGCTGGTATGCGTGATAAGGAAATAACGTTTGCCGGCTGCACTCAAGGTTACAATAAGCCCATGAAGCCGCTGTCTCTGCGAATCCAGGAAGCAAATTCCGTTCTAGCCGCTCATGCGGTCCCTATTCAGGGAACATTGGGTCGAGTCGAACCCGAACCCGAAGACGACACACGATTCCCTTTCCAGCGCGACCGCGATCGTATTATTCACACGCAGGCATTCAGACGCCTGCAAGGGAAAACCCAGGTTTTCGTCGCAGGGGAAGGCGATCATTACCGCACGCGGCTGACGCACACGATGGAAGTCGCTCAACTGAGCCGGGATATGGCGCGCACATTGAGCCTGAATGAAGATCTGGCTGAGTGCATCGCGCTCAGTCACGATCTCGGCCACCCACCGTTCGCGCACATGGGGGAACAGGCGCTGGACGCATGGATGAAGAAATACGGATCAGGATTCGAGCACAATGAACAATCGCTCCGCGCGGTGACTCTGCTGGAAGAACATTCCACGATGCATCACGGGCTCAATGTTAACCGCGAAGTGCTGGAAGGACTAAAAAAGCATCCCGGACAGCGATCTGCGGACGGGCTCAAGCCGGCCCTTGAAGCGCAAATCGTAAACATCGCGGACGAGATAGCGTACAGCGCGCACGACTGCGATGACGGAATCCGGGCGGGACTATTTGCGGCAACCGACCTCTGTGCGGTGCCGCTCGCGAAAGAAGCGCTCCACTTGAGTGGAGAAAGAAAAACATCCATGCGCGGCGCGCTCATCAACCTGCTCATGAATGATCTTTATGCGGCAACGGACGCGGAACTTGCATCGCAAGGGATCAGGGCGCTGGACGATGTGTATTCCGCGCTCCGGCCGATCGTGAAATTCTCCGATGGCATGATCGCATCGCTCCGGACATTGCACGATTTTCTCAACGAGAGAATGTACGCCAATGCGCGGGTGCTGGAAGCCGGAAGGCAGGGGCAGGAAATCGTAACAGCACTGTGCGATAAGTTTTACGCGCGACCTATTGCAAAGGTACTGGAGCTGCAGAAGCGCATCGGCGACAGCCTCCACGAAGCCGTCAAGGATTATGTCGCCGGAATGACGGACGCATACGCAAGGTCCATGCGATGATCAGCTCTTGAATTCCGGAAGATACTTTAGTGGATCAACTGGCGATCCGTTGACGTAAAGGCCGAAGTGTAAATGAGGACCGGTGGATGACCCTCCGCCTGGGAGCCCCGGCATGCCGCCGGATTTTCCTATCGCGTCTCCTGCATGAATCCGCTGCCCGGGCCGCACGTTGAATTCGCTCAGATGTCCGTAGACCGCCGCTACGCCGTGCGGCGCCCCGTTCTGGATGTCGCCATGCGCAATCGTGACATAGTTGTATCCCAAGCCGTGATCCACGACGTCTTTGACAATTCCGTCGGCGGCCGCCAGAACATCCGTGCCCTGTGCAGTCGGGATGTCTATCGCGTAATGGTCCACCTTGAAGCGCTCCTTGTATTCCTGATCCAGGAAGTATGCCGAGATGCCGATTGCCGGTTCCACCGGCCAGAAAAATCCGACTTCCTTGGACGGCGCGCCTTTCGCGGCCGTCATCCCCCGTTCCTCCGCCTCCCACTGCTGGCGGAATGACGCGCGCAGGAATTGTTCCGCTTTTTGCTGATCTTTGACAAGAGACGTTAGAAGTTGAACGCTGCGACGAAATTGCTCTTCGATCGCAGGGTCCGCCGCCGTCCCCAACGCGTCGCGCTCCTTTTGCAGTCCTGCAAGCTGATCTCGGATGATGTCCTGCTTTTTCCGCAGGAACTCCTGCTCCGCGCGCGCCCATTTTACGCGCATCTCCGCCTGCGTAATGCCCGTTCCGTTTTGATCTTCTTCCGCCGACGATTCGGCAACGGCCGGAGCCGGACTTCCATCGCGCGAGCCAGGCGTTATTTCCGGCTCAACGACGTAAGACGGTGGAGCCTGAGTCGCAGGAACCTCGATGACAGATGCCGTCTGCGGGTTCTCCGAAGTGAAGTACAGGCCCCATCCGATTGCGGCTGCAAGAGCAAGCAAAGTGACGCCTGGACGCGGAATTGATATCTCGATGTTCATTTCTGACAATAATAGCAGAATTTCGCCATCTGAGCCATCCCGCGATCGCCAAAAGCATACTGAGGAATGAAATCGTCAAGCGAATGAGAGCGGCAGTCGCATGCGCATCTATACTTTCTTCCATGGGACAACCGATGGAAACGCGCCGGCCCGCGCAGCTGACTCTCCCGAGCCGTGCGGGGAATGACGGCTGGGAATCTAAAAACCGTCTTCACTTCCTACGATCCGGAGCTGTATATCCCGCTCACATTCGTGAGCTACCAGATCAACTACATGATGGCGGGGCTGTCGCCGTGGATATACCATCTGACGAACATCCTGCTGCATGCCGGGAATGCGTTGCTCGTGATGTGGATTGCGTTACTTCTCGCGCGAATGAAGTGCGTCGCGGAGCTTCTCGTTCCAGCGATATTTGCTGGCATGCTGTTCGCGGCGCATCCGCTGAACACCGAAGCGGTCGCATGGCTCGCCGGGAGAAAGGATTTGTTGTCGGCGATGTTTTTTTTATCGGCGTGGATCGGATACATCGGATACCGGAGGATGGCAGGCGCCGCGCGAGGCTCCGCGGCTTACTGGGCCAGCGTGATTCTTTTTTTGTTCGGACTTCTGTCGAAAGTGATTGCGCTTACGCTGCCGGCGGTTCTGCTGCTGACCGACATTCTTATCGAACGGCGCAAATGGTCGTGGAAAATCCTGATTGACAAAATTCCGTATGCGGCGCTTTCCGGCGTCTTCACGCTGGTCGCGGTGCTTGGGAAGGAACGCATCATTGCGCATCATTCGATCACCGAGACGGCCCTGATGGCGGCCAGGAGCACGGCGTTCTACCTGCAAAAATTTCTGATGCCGGTTCATCTCGGTGTCTTTTATCCGTACCGCGGGGAGATAAACATTCTGCTGCCAGCGTTCCTTCTTCCGGCGGTGATCATTATTGCGCTGATCGCATGTGCGGCCTTCTGCCTGACGCGCAGAATGCAATGGATGACATTCGGCGTCGCGTTCTTTTTGACCACTCTCGCGCCGACCTTCATCAATTTCCACAAAGGCAGCGAGATGTACTTCGCGTCCGACCGGTATCCGTACCTGCCGATGGTGGGGTTGGTGTTTTTGTTGATGATGGCCGCGACCCAGGATGTAGCGGTGCTACGCCTCTACAATCGTTTTTGGATGTGGGTTCCCGGGGTTGGAGTCATTGCAGTTCTTACAACGTTATCGTTCTTCCAAACGAAAATCTGGGACTCGCCGGCAGCTTTGTTCGGCAATACTTTGAAACTTTACCCGGAATCAGTCGCCGCCCGCGACTCGCTCGCCGCCATGGACCGCCAGACCGGCAGATATGAACGCGCCATTAAGCTGCTGCGGGACGGGCTTGCTTACGGCGACAACTTGCAACTAAGAATGGGGCTGGGGACGGTATACGCCAAAATCGGCCGCGTGGAGGATGCAGCCGACCAGTTTTTGCAAGCGTTGAAGCTGGAGCCGGGAAATCCCGAACCGCTAGTCGCGCTGGGCGTGCTGGATGAACACAACGGGAAAATCTCCGATGCGATGGAGAAGTATCGCAGAGCCGTGGAGATTGATCCTTCCTACGTTTCTGCCAGGAACAAACTCGGGAGCCTGCTGCTCGAAACGGGCAAAACGGCGGAAGCGGAAGAGCAATTCCGCGCGGCTTTGGAATGGAATCCAAATACGGAGGGCGTGCTTTTCAATCTCTCGCTGATTCTCGACTCGCAGCGGCAAACCGGCGAGGCACTGGAACTGCTGGAAAGAGCATATGCGCTGAGCGCGGATGATCCGCGGATAATGTCGGCGCTGGCGGAGCATCTTTTGATCAGCAATCCGGCGCGGGCACGCGGAATATTAGAACAGATATTAAGAATGGATGCCGGAAATCAGGATGCAAAAAACCTTCTGAAGAGGCTACAGTAGATGCGCTCGTAGGCGCGTAGCTCCCACCTTCGCCTCTGGGCTACGGTGGGCAGGCCAGCCTTCGCTTCCGAGCTACGGCCGGCAAGCAGTTGGAGAGCACAGGTCCTTCAATTCCATCATCTCGTAGGCGCGTAGCTCAGTTGGTAGAGCACAGGCCTCCAAACCCTGGGGTCGCAGGTTCGATCCCTGCCGCGCCTGCCACGGCAATCGCGATTGCCGTGGCCTGCCACTGCTATTGAAAGATACGTGAAAACGATCATCATAGTTCACTATGTTCTATTTCTACGTGCTTCAGAGCCTCCGAAATACAGAGTGGTTTTACAAAGGTTCGACCATTGATCTATGAAGCGTTCATTAGCGAAAGAGCGGCGAGGTTGCGGGAATCAGCAATTAAGCAAAATGGGAATATGTGGACACCGTTACGAAGAAGGATCATCGAAAGTCTCGCTGGCTTGGCGGCTGGTAAGTCACCTCTGAACGATCCCTCATAGCACAAAGAGCGAAGTTGGAAGCCGCAGTTCTTTACGCGGCCACATTGGACGCATGACCTGTTTGCCTTTGGGGCACAGAGGCTAGCTTAGTCTAGATTCGAATTTCAAACTTCTTTTCTATCTGAGAAACGGCATTCGATCTTGGAGAGGCCATGGTCACTTTGCATTTCCACATAATTAAGAGTAGGATACAGAACTATGGAATTGAAAGTATTGATTGCCCATGACGAGCCCGCTCAGGCAGAGTTTCTGCAGGAATTGGTGGAAAAGTCGATATGTGTAAAGGCCCTGTGTGCGGCGTGCAAAGAAGAAGCACTGGCGCTGATCGCGCAGCACCCTGGTCTCTCCATTGCTATCAGTCATCTTTCTCTCACGGCATTCGGACGCGACACGGAGGGGCTGCTTGTCTTGGCAGCGCTCACCCAAAAACAAGACTCCTATCGCATCCTGCTTTGTCCAGATGGTTTTTCCGGGGGAAAAGTGTATGATGCGCGAATAGATTGGAAGCCGGCCAGTTCTCGAGTGAGAATACCTGGAACTTGGGATGCCGGTGATACCCCTCCAGAAAATGGTGGAGTAGATCGCAAGAAGAATGCTGCTACAGTTGATGATAAAATTGCCTACCCGATTGCAAGGCTCTCCAGCCTTCTCAAGGAAGCCCGAGCGCGCAAACTCTGGCGTCGAGTCTACGCTGATCGTGCTGTAATAAATTCTTAAGAGTTCGTTCCTGTTCCGAACGTAGATACAGAGGTCACGCCTTTCGAACGCAGCCCTTCGTCAGCACCAGCCTATTTTTCAGGCGGCTCGTAATTTCAGTCGGTTACAATCTGTAACCACCTGACTACCTTCCTTCTTTAAGCGGTTTTTGAGGACTTTCCAGTAATTGCGAGCCGCCTGAAAATTCTTTTGCTGTGTCAGTGCCTGAATGATGTCCGTCACGGAAAAATACCAAATATCTTTTTCTTCGTCGTACAGACGGCGAATGTTGTAATCTTCGAACGGTGTGATGTTAGTGCTCATAATGATGCAGGTCAGGAAATATTGAGAAAGCATGCACTCAATTTCCATTCGCCCAATCAAAAACGCCTTCTCCATTTACTCGGACCTCTGATTCGTTTTTTCGCGAGCAGGTCCGCAGCTTCTTCCAGCGTGATCGTCTGCGGGTCGCGCTTTTTGCCGAGCGATGCGTTCGTTTTGCCGTCGGTGGCATAGGGGCCGAAGCGACCATCCTTGATCAGAACCCTGGCTCCAGTCATAGGATCGGCGCCGAGTTCCCTTAGCGGCGCCGCTGCTTTCTTTTTGGCTGCCTGGCTCTCCGCCATAATAGCAACCGCGTCTTGGAGGGTGATTGCGACCGGGTCGCGATCCTTCGGCAGCGTTGTGGTGACGTCGCCGCATTTAAGATACGGCCCAAAGCGGCCGAGGAATATGATTATCATGTTGCCGTCGTGTGCGCCAAGTTCGCGCGGAAAGCTCAAAAGCCCAAGTGCAAGCTCCAGAGTGACATTGTCTATTGATACGTTCTTCGGCAGCGACGCGCTTTTTAGTTTTTGTTTCGCCTCCTTTGGCGAACCTGCGGTCTTTTTGCCTCTTGTCATTTTTGAGATCTTTGACGACGGCTCGAATCTTCCTAATTGCACGTACGGCCCGAATCTGCCGATGCGGGCAATCACTGGCAGGCCGCTGGACGGATCGGTTCCAAGCTCGCGCTCTTTCATCACATCGCTCTTGCGGATTTCATCTGTTTTCTTGTCAACGAGCATCTTGAACGGGCCGTAGAAAGTTTTTAGGAACTTCGGCGCGGTTTCTTCGCCTTCCGCGATTGAATCCAGCTTTTGCTCCATGTGCGCCGTGAAGGCGAGATTTACGACGTCCGGAAAATGCTCTGTCAGCAGATCAGTGACCATGAACGCGACGTCCTGCGGCACGAGCTGTTTTCCATCTTTTACTATGTAACCGCGCTGCTGAATCGTCGAAATCGTCGGAGCGTAGGTGCTCGGCCTGCCAATGCCCTCTTCCTCCATTTTCTTCACAAGGCTCGCTTCGGTGTAGCGCGGCGGCGGCTTGGTAAAGTGCTGTTCCGTTTTTAAAGGCTCGACAAGAGCCACCTGTTCGCCTTCCTCGAGAGGCGGCAACAGCTTATCGCCTTCATCAACATCGTCTTCTTTGCGCACATGATCTTCGTCTCGGCCTTCCTGATACAGGCGCAGGAATCCGTCGAACACTACGGTCTGACCGGTCGCACGGAAAATATAATTCGGAGCCTGTCCTGAGCCTTGTTGAAGAGCCGAGATATCCACGCCGACGCGCTTGAGTTCCGCCGCAGCCATCTGGGTCGCCATTGTCCGGTTCCATATGAGCGTATAAAGCTTGAGTTGCTGATGATCAAGAACGTCTTCAATCGAGGCTGGAATACGCTCCATTTCAGTCGGGCGGATTGCCTCGTGCGCTTCTTGAGCGCCTTTGGATTTTTTCTTGTATATGCGCGGTTCCGCGAGAACATACTCGCGCCCATAGTGGCTTTCGATCGTTCGCATGGCGTCATCGAGTGCTTTCTGGCTGAGATTGTGGGAATCGGTGCGCATATACGTGATCAGGCCAGTGTGACCGGCTCCTTTTCCGAGGCTGACGCCTTCGTACAGCTGCTGCGCTATCACCATGGTCTGCTTGACCGAAAAACCAAGCTTGCGGGCCGCCTCCTGCTGCAGGGTTGACGTCGTGAACGGTGGCGGCGGAGTTTTTTTGAGTTCTTTCTTCTCGATGGCAGAGACTTCATATTGCGCCCCTTCGAGATCGGCCAGGATGCGCTTCACCTCCGCCTCGCTCTCCGGTTCGCACTTCTGCCCGCCTTTCCTGCTCAACGCCGCGGTGAACGTCTGCTTCGCTGAATTTTCCAGCAGAGCCTCAATGGACCAGTACTCCTCCGGCTTGAAGGCTTTGATGGCGCGTTCGCGG
Organism: Candidatus Peregrinibacteria bacterium; assembly: GCA_016186175.1. Lineage (GTDB taxonomy): Bacteria > Patescibacteriota > Gracilibacteria > Peribacterales > Peribacteraceae > JABFSS01. The sequence goes on along the minus strand of JACPMB010000009.1, from coordinate 119,082 downwards.
TCCACAATTATCCGTACAGCGACAGATTGGACGCGGCCCGCGGAGAGCCCGCGATAGACCTTCTTCCACAGGAAAGGGGAAAGCGTGTATCCGACAAGCCGGTCGAGGACCCGGCGCGCCTGCTGCGCGCCAACAAGTTTCATGTTGATGCGCCGCGGATTTTCCACTGCATGCCTGATGGCTGTTTCCGTGATCTCGTGAAACGCTATCCGGCTCACAGTTTTCGGATCTTCTTTTAGAACCTTGCACAGATGCCAGCCGATGGCCTCGCCTTCGCGGTCTTCGTCTGTGGCAATCCATAGATCATCGGCTTTTTTTCTGGCGTCTTTGAGTTTTTTTACGACGGTTTTCTTTTCATCGGGCACCTCGTACTCCGGTTCGAAATCACGCTCAACATCAACCGCGATCGTGGAGCTTGGAAGATCGCGCACATGACCCATGCTGGCCTCGACGTCGTAATCTTTTCCCAAAAAACGTTTGATTGTTTTTGCCTTGGCTGGGCTTTCGACTATGACGAGGTGTTTTGGCATGCGAATCGGAATCGAACAGTAGTGATAGAGGATACCGCTGTCAAAACGCAAAAATTCTGAGTGATGAATTTTGATTGGCAGTCGCATCTGATTTTACCAATGGGATGACTGGATTATTCGTAGCGAAGAAATCTTGACAGGCTGATAATTTGATTATAGTTGCATAACAAACATAACAATACGATCATCTTTGGTGCTCATACATTTTGGCTTTGTGAAGCCAATTTCATATTTGGCTCTTATATTAGCCCAAAATTCAGCGTATTGGCTTGCATAAGCGGAAAACAATGGTAGACTGCCCGCTATCTATCTCATTTCCCCATCCTTTATATGTCCAAGCAGGACTTGATCGCCGCAATTGCGGACGCCGCCGGCATCACCAAGCGCGCCGCCAGCGACGCACTCCAGGCCGTTATCAATATAGTCGTGAAGAACCTGAAGAAGGGCACGCCAGTCACGATCACCGGCTTCGGCACTTTCAAGCTCAGCCACCGTGCCGCGAGGATGGGCGTCAACCCACGCAATCCAAGCCAGAGAATTTCCATCCCAGCGATGAAGGTTCCGTCCTTCAAGGCAGGCAAGACGTTAAAGGACGCCGTCCGGTAATTGAATCCGCATACGAAGACAGAAGCCTCCGTAAAACGGGGGCTTTTTTTGTTCTTCGGAACCTCTGCAAAATGATACGCATCACCAAAACATCACGATGGGAAGGAACCTCTCAAAAATCGCCTCATGCGAGGAAGCAAGCCAAAATTTCGCGAGGCGTATCGGCATACGTTGAGCGAAATTTTGGCACAGCTGACGAAGCAGGAGGCATTTTTCAGAGGTTCCCTTCCTATGTTATCCTCCGACAGCCATGGATCATGCCTTCATTCAAGACACTCTCGGCAAATTACTCAAGTTTCTCTCGCTGCCTTTCGACGCCATAAATGTGGCCGAGGAAGACGGAGGCATCACGCGCGTGGACATCGTAAGCAATCAGGCCAGCCGCATAATAGGATGGCACGGCGAAACACTGAACGGTCTGCAGAATCTGGTTAAGTCAATAGTCCGGGCAAAAGAACATATGGAAAAAAGCCCGTTCATCGTAATTGATGTGGACGGATATTGCCGCATGAGGGAAGACAAGGTCCGTAAAATCGCCGAGCAAAAAGCCGACTTCGTCCGCAGAACCGGCTCGCGCATCGCCCTGGCTCCAATGAGTCCTTACTTGCGCCGGATAGTGCATCTTCATATAGCGAACACCCCCGGCATGAGCGATCTCGCGACCGAAAGCGTTGGCGAGGGTGATTATCGTCAGATCGTTCTTAAGTTGAAAAACGAAAAAGTCCGCGGTGCTCGGCCGCCGGACGCCGCCCAGGGCGAAGAGCTCTCTCCGGTCATGGCGCAGGACGATGGACTGGAGAATCTTGATATTTAGACACGGCGCCGTTTCTTCGTGGACATCACTCCAAGAAATATGGCTGTGTAAAGCTAATGAATGTTTGACGAAAAACGGCGCCGTGTCTAGGACAGGCGTTTCCACTCTTCCACTAATTGTCTCACCTCCCGGCTTGTTCTGGAAGGGATCTCCACATTCACCTTAACATAGTGATCCCCGAACCTGCTTGTGTTTAGGACCGGCATTCCCTTGTGCTTGATGCGGAAAATCTGGCCAGATTGCGTGCCGGGGTGGATTTTCAACTGTATCGGCCCATGGACCGTTTCGATTGGAATGGCGGCGCCAAGGATGGCGTCGGGGACTCCGATTGAAACAGTCGTGTTTATATCGTCCCCGTCGCGTGCGAAACGCCTGTCTTGTTCAACGCGAATTCGCACGTAGAGATCGCCGGGTGTGCCTCCTCGACGCGCCGCGTCTCCATCTCCGCGGATGCGCAGGGACTGCCCGTCGCCTATTCCGGCCGGCACGGCGACCTTGATTGTCGCGTCGTCGGCAATGCGGCCTTCCCCCCTGCACGCTTTGCACGGATGTTCCGGAACTTTTCCGGACCCGCGGCAGTTATTACAGACGACGGATTGCTGAATCAAACCGAAGAATGACTGTGACTGGCGGATGATCTGCCCGGTTCCTTCGCATTTTTCGCATACGACCAGCCTGCCCCCAGATTCCGTTCCAGATCCCGAGCACGTTTTGCAAGCAACCAATTTTTTAACGCGCAACTCGCGATTTGTTCCAGATACGGCTTCCACAAAAGCGATGGTGATGCTGATTTCCCGATCATCCCCGCGTTCCTCCCGCGACTGGCTGCGTCGCTCCCTTCCTCCAAAAAACCCCTCGAACAAATCGGAAAAATTCATGTGCCCGCCGCCGGTGAATCCGGAAAAATCAAACCCGCCAAACCCGGCGCCCGGTCCCGAGCCCGAACCCATCGTTCCGAACTGGTCATACATCTGTTTCTTTTTGGGGTCATTGAGCGTTTCGTATGCTTCGTTGATTTTTTTGAATTTTTCCTCGGCTTTCTTGTCACCTTTGTGTTTGTCCGGATGCCATTCCTTGCTCAGTTTGCGGTAGGCCTGCTTGATGTCGTCCGCGGAGGCGGATTCCTGAAGTCCAAGAACGTCGTAATAATCGCGGGACATGTGGCTGAGGCAATAGGGCAATAGGATAATAGAGTAATTGAGCGTTAGGACATGGCAGTCAGGAATTTTGGCTATGGCTCGCAATATCCTGCTATTCCTATATTCCTACGCCCTCCTTCAGACGAAAGATAATTTCTGGTATACTGTCATGAAATGCACAAACACAAACTTTTCGCGGGATTTTGCGGAGTTCTATGCGGTGTAATCGCCGCGGCTGTTGCTGTTACGGCCATTCAGCTGCCCTTCGCCGCTTCATTCGCTCACGCGCGTTCCCTGGAGCAAAAACGCGGCTCAAGCAATTGGAAAGTGCTTACGGAAACCGAAGTCGCGTCCGGAGCCACAATACCATCGTCCACACACACCTTTTTCACAGTTCCCGAGGCCATTGACCGGATCGGACGAGAAATTCTTCTCGGCAACTCGGGGAGAAAAGTTCGGTATTGGGGATACTGCTTCCCGGACGAGAGCGACTCCGCCAATCCGCGCCAGAGTGTTGGATTTCCCGGAAAAATGTTCCTTTCCGAAGCGGAACGAGCGTGGCGCGCCGCCAGGGAGAATTCGCAAAACGCATTGTCGCCGTTCCGTCTTTCGATTCCGCTGAATCAGACGCATGCGGCTGCAAACCCCGTGCGGCACCAGCTTGAATATTTCACCGGCATGATGACATGTTACATCATGACAGAGAAAGAGCTGCCGATCGGCGCTGATTATGACGACGACGGATTGAATAACAAGCTGGAGCGCCAATACCAAACCGACCCCGGGAATCCGGACACCGACGACGATGGTCTGAATGACGGCAAAGAAACGATCGGCGGAACCGACCCGCTGGGCCGCGATACCGACAGCGACGGGCTTGTGGACGGCATCGAGGACGCTAATCGCAACGGCAGATGGGATATCGGAGAAACCAATCCGCTCAAACCGGACACCGACGGTGACGGCCTGCCCGACGGACTTGCGCGCCACGGGCAAACCCGCAAAACCTGCAAGGACAACAAAGGCTTGCAGTGCGTTGACATTCCGTACGATATGCAGATTGGGGAGGACAAAAACCTGAACGGCAGAGTGGATGCTGGAGAATCCGATCCTAGGAAAATTGATACCATCGGCAACGGAATCCGAGACGATGTGCGATTCTACAAGTGCCTGCTGGATTCCAGGAAGGATTGCTGAAACAGGTTTTTTCCCCTATACTATCCTGATGCATTCGCGTCTCCTCACCATCGTCACAGTCATCGGTTTTCTTGCTCCTGTGACCGGCATCGCGCAGTCATACATGACTCCGGAGCAATTCCTGCAGGAAAATGACAATGCGTTCTTGATTCCAGGCGGCCCCCGCGGCGCCAAGTGGAATTCCGACATGAACGCGCAACTGAACATTGATCGTCATCCAGCGATTTATCGCGAGCCATGGGATCCCGTGCGGGACGACGGCCTTCCGCCTCCGGTAACAACGGAGGCCGATTCGGAATATTTGGGAGATTTCCGACCGGCCGAATCGGCGCCCGTCTACGGCGGACTTGATCCGGTCACCGCGCGACTTCTTGCCAGACTGGCACAACAGAACAGCCTGCTCGGTTCGGCGTTGCAGTCCACTGCAGCGGCGAACGGCGCGCCGCTGGCCGATACCGGCACGGCATCCGCTATAACCATAATTGCGATGATTGCGGCCACGCTGTGGACGTTGCGCCGGGCGCGGGTTTTGGAAAGATTCGTGAGAGAGTTTTGAAGAAATATTCACGAATCAATCACCAGGTTCCGTTTGAGCTTTTTTGCGGCTATTGATCATTTCCTTGCAATTGGCGCATTTGGATTTTGTCGGCCAATGTGGATGTTCCACACTGATTAAGAACATCCGATCAGCCCTTGCTGTCGCGATAATCCCGTTACTAAGAATGTCGATTCCATCGCCTGCGATTCTCGCGACTGCTAACGTGCCTGAGTGACTTCCCTCTCCCTCACCGGCCGCGCATGGACGATTGGCGCGACCAAGGAAACCGGCGAAGCAATCGCCGATTCGCTTTTGCGCGTGCGGCAGCTCGATCCTTTGGGAGAAGGCGAGCTGTTGTACGAGTTCGGACACGACGCGCGGCGCTTTCGGGATTTCGACAAAGCGGCAGAGCGGATCATGCGCGCGATCGCCGCGCGGGAGAAAATCGGCATCTTCGGCGACTATGATTGCGACGGCATAACGTCGACGGCCATTCTGGCGCGCTTTTTGCTCCGGCGCGGCATACAGCCGGTTATGCGCCTCCCTCACAGACTGAACGAGGGCTACGGATTGCGTCAGGCGATTGTGGAGGAATTTCGGAACGCCGGCGTGACGCTGCTTTTGACGGTTGATACAGGAGCGACGGCAATCGAGCCGATTACTCTGGCGCTGTCGGAAGGCATTGATGTGATTGTTTTGGATCATCATCACTTGATGCAGGCGCTCCCGCCGGCGTTCGCCATATTGCACCCGTCGCTTGCGTCTCCTCCGATCGTCCCTGCGCCGTGCGGGGCCGGAGTGGCGTGGAGCGTCGTAAACTCCATACAACGGGAATCGGGAGACGCCAAATGGGACGATCGTGAGACGGATATGGCTCTGGCCGCCATCGGCACGATCGCCGATATCGTTGAACTCCGCGGCGGAAACCGGACTCTGGCGCATAGCGGCCTGCTGGCCCTAAGCCGCTTGAAAAACGGCCCATTGGCGCTTTTGTGCATGAACTCGGGGCTTCGGCCCCCGTATTCGAGCAGGGACATCGCATTCCGCATTGCGCCGCGAATAAACGCCGCCGGACGCATGGCCGACCCGCACATCGCGCTTGGTGCGCTGCTCGGCGATATGGAGGCGATGCTTTCTCTCGACGCTCTCAACCGGGAACGCCAGGAAGTGGTGAGCGCGCATCTGGAATTGCTTCTTCCAAGGGCGGAAATGGATGATGGCAGCGTGCTCTGTTTTGTTCATGAAGATTACTCGCCCGGCGTCTGCGGGCTTCTCGCCGGCAGATTGTGCGAGTCATTCGGCAAGCCCGTTCTTGTGGGTGCATTAAGGGACGGCGTCTGCGTCGCTTCGCTCCGGAGCATCCAGGCCTTCGACGTAACGGCCGGGCTGGCACGAGCGGCAGATCTGCTGATCACATTCGGCGGACACGCCATGGCGGCCGGATGCACGTTTCGTCACGCAGCTTTTGACGCGCTGAGGGAGCGCCTGGAGGCGGATATTCGCGCCTGTGTGCCGCCCAAGTCGCTGGTTCCGCGTATTTTCGCAGATGCGGCCATCATCCCCGACGAGGTGACGCTTGGCCTGTGCGATTCTTTGCGCGCGCTGGAACCGTTCGGGCATGGGAATCCGGAGCCCAGGTTTTTTATCAGCAACGTCCGACTCGAACGCGCGCGCCGAGTGGGAAGCGGCGGAAAACACCTGCAAGCATCGGTGCGCGGGCGGAAGCTGATCGGCTTCAATCTCGGTCATTTGGAAGAATTTTCCGGCAAACCCATTGATTTGCTGTGCAGAATAGGCACGGATAATTGGAGGGGCTCGCGAGCCCCTCAATTGCTTCTGGACGATATGCGCGTTTCTGCTGGCGTCACACGGGAGCCAGCTTGCCTTCCATTATAAAAACCTCATTGACGTCCGCGCCGAGAGCGACGCTTATCTTGAGTGCGAGCAATACCGACGGATTTGTTTTGCCGCGTTCGATGCTCATGATGGTCTGGCGGCTCACGCCGGTTCTGAGCGCAAGCTCTTCCTGCGTCATGCTGCGATCGAAACGGAGTTGTCGGATGCAGTTTTTGAGTTGTGCGGATGTCATGGACGTTGTGATGGAATGAAATGTGAACCGTCGGATTCTACTGATCTCCGCGCGCGTGGCAAGCAGGTTATTTCGTGCTGCCGATTGTACATGGCATTGCCGGCAAATGAAAGCATAACAAGTCTCCCGTTGCGCCACATCGTCTTTTTGCCCGCTCCCAGTGTGAATTGTTATAATGGGCCTCCATGGCAGGATCGCCGTTTCACGGAATATTCGGCTCACCGGATCAGCCGAATGGCAGACGAGGGTGGTTTTTGTCGGGCAGGCGGCGAGACGCCGTGGCGGCGGAGACCGGCATGTCGTCCGAAACCGGCGCAGGAGAAAATGCGGAGCCCGGGTCTTTCCATTTGCCTGCCGACAAGGCAGGGCGGGCGGGCGGAAAGCTGGCGGTGGATATTTTCGACCAGGACGATTACACGATCATTCGCGCACCGATTGCCGGCGTGCGGCTGAGCGATATTGACATTGAGGTGAACGACAATGTGCTGACGATTCGCGGCGTGCGACGGCATCAGGACGCAATTCAAGCAAATCAGTATTACCTGCAGGAATGTTTTTGGGGCCCTTTTTCGCGCACGGTGACTTTGCCAGGGATCATTGATTCGAAAAAAGTCCGCGCGACATTCAGCAAGGATTGCGTGTTAAAAGTCCTAATTCCAAAAGAAGAGAAGACGAGGATTATTCCAATTAACGAGACTTGAGTCTCCGTTGCAATTCCACAGACAATGATTTGAGAGCTTCCAGCACATCTTCCCCGCCCATGTACCGCCAGTCGGCCACGCGCAGAAGTTTTTGAAATTCGCGTATGTTGGCGCGCGCTTCTTTGCGCGCCTTAGGCGTGCTCAGATCACGATCAAGCAGGTCAATGATCTGCGACTGCATGACATACAAATTATGGATGTGCTCTATCGCTGCGCCGGTCGTCGTCATAATGTGTTTTGAGGAAATTATCGGGACATTGTACTCAATCCGGCGCGGATTGTCAAAACCCACGCGCGATTCTATACTCCTCATCCTTTCCAGAGAGACCGCATATGAAGCTTACACAAGCCATTCTTCCGGTCGCCGGCCTCGGCACGCGATTCCTGCCGTGGACCAAGGTAGTACCGAAAGAATTGCTCCCCATAGGCAATCAGCCGATTGTTGCTTTGCTCGTTGACGAATGTCTGGATATAGGAATCCGCGACATATGTTTCGTCATCAATCGCGGCAAAGAAATGATCCCGCAGTATTTCTACGACATGCCTGCGCTCGAACGCGAATTGGAGAAGCGGGGAAAGCTCCATATGCTCAAGGAGCTATCGCGTTACCACAACGTCAATTTTCACGTCGTATATCAGGATCAAATGCTGGGCGACGGACACGCGCTGCTGCAGGCCAAAAGCTGGGTCGCCACCGACAGCCTTGCGATACTATTCGGGGACGACCTGATCGTCGGGAGGGAGAACGGCCTGCAACAGCTGATTAAGGGACTGGCTGCGTTGAAGAACCCAAAAGACGCCACGATGCTCTGTTTGCAGGAGGTGGAACGCAGCCTGATCCCCAGGTACGGCATCGTCGGCATTGATGCGTCGTGGAAGGCTCCGCACGTCCGGCTTAGGAAGGTAACGAAGCTCGTGGAGAAACCGAAACCGGAAGACGCCCCATCGAACCTTGGCATTGTCGGCAAGTACATTATCCCTCGATCTATGTTCGACATTCTGCATAGAATCGCAGAGGGAAGCCATGACGAGATCCGTCTCATAGACGCGCTCATCCAGCGCAACGGAATGGAAATTTACGGCTGCGTCTTTGAAGGCACCAGGCTCGATACCGGAACGCCTGAGGGATACAGAGAGGCAGTGAAGGTTCTCGGATAACTGGGTTAGGATGAACCGTCTGCATAAGCCATTTCATTTAAGCTCTCTTCGAAGAAGTTCAATTTCGTCTCTCAGATCAGCTGCCTTCTCGAATTCGAGGTTTTGCGCCGCAATCTCCATCTGCTTCTCGAGCTCATCCATGAGGCGCTTCTTTTCGTCTTTTGGAATTTTCGTGTGATCGTATTTTGGACGGCGGAGTTCCAGTTTTCGGCCTTCCTCCGCAATATCATGCACGGCCTTGATGATCGTCGCCGGCGTTATGCCGTGTTTTTTGTTGTACTCGGACTGGATTTTCCTGCGACGTTCGGTCTCGGCCAGCGCTTGCGTCATAGCGTCGGTCATTTTGTCGGCATAAAGCGTGACATGGCCGTTAACATTGCGCGCGCAGCGCCCGATCGTCTGGATGAGGGCGTCCCGCGAGCGGAGGAAGCCCTGTTTGTCGGCATCCAATATCGCTATGAAACTGACCTCCGGAAGGTCCAGGCCTTCTCTTAAAAGGTTGATGCCGACGATGATGTCTATTGCCCCCGTGCGAAGCTGCCTCAATATTTCGATGCGCTCAAGCGTTTCTACGTCGCTGTGGAGATACCGGACTTTCTGTCCTGCTTCGTTCAGATACTTCGTAAGTTCTTCCGCCATTTTCTTGGTCAGAGTCGTGATCAGTACGCGTTCTTTGTTTGCGAGAGTTTTTTTTATCTCTCCGAAAATGTCGTCAATCTGGTTTTTCGTCGCCTTAACCTTAACTATCGGATCCAGCAGGCCGGTCGGCCTGATGATCTGCTCGACAAGATTCTGTTTTGGAGTATTCGCGAATTCATACTTGCCGGGAGTGGCAGAGACATAGATGCGCTGGTTTACGCGAGATTCAAATTCGTCGAACTTGAGCGGACGGTTGTCGTGCGCGCTCGGCAGGCGGAACCCGTAATCTATCAGCGTTTGCTTGCGGCTGAAATTCCCCTCGTACATTCCTCCCACCTGCGGGATCGTGATGTGACTTTCGTCCACTATTAGAAGAAAATCGCCGGGAAAATAATCCAGCAGCGTGGAAACTGCGGTGCCGGCGGTGCCTTTGCCTGCGCGGAGTGCGCGTCCGGACGATCCGGCCGGAGCTGCGTTCGAAGGATTTAGATAGCGGACATAGTTTTCGATGCCGGTGCAGTATCCGGTTTCCTTGAGCATTTCTATGTCGTATTCCGTGCGCGTGCGGATGCGTTCCGCTTTTGCCAGTTCGTTTTTTTTGATGAATTCCTGTTCGCGCTCTTTAAGCTCCTGTTGAATCCCGAAGATCGCCGCGTCAATTTTCTCTTTTGTCGTCACGTTGTGCGCCGCCGGAAATATCGCTACATCCTGCAACTCCTGGAGCACTTCTCCAGTAAAGCTGTCCACTTCCTGTATCGTCTCGATTTCGTCGAACGGCAGCTCAAAACGCAGCACCGTATCGCCGCCCGGCGGAAAAATCTCGACTGTGTCTCCCAGAGCGTGATACATGCCCTGTTTAAAATCCATTCCGGAACGGCAGTATTGGATATCGGTCAGGCGGCGAAGAAGCTGGTCGCGCTTTATGTGCTGCCCGCGCTCGATCTTGATCGCCAGCGCTTCGTAATCCTCCACATTGCCGAGTCCGTAGATGCACGAAACCGACGCGACGATGAGCACATCCCGACGCGTAAGGAGATTGAATGTGGCGGCATGACGGAACTTTTCGATTTCCTCGTTTATGGAGGCGTCTTTTTCGATATACGTGTCGGTCGCCGGCAAATACGCTTCCGGCTGATAGTAATCGTAGTACGAGACGAAGTACGATACGGCGTTCTCCGGAAAGAATCCCTGAAACTCGCTGCATAATTGGGCGGCAAGCGTCTTGTTATGCGCCAGCACCAGCGTCGGCAGCTGCGCCTGCTGGATTATGTTGGCCATCGTGAATGTTTTGCCGGTGCCGGTGGCGCCCAGGAGCGTCTGGTGTTTTTCCCCTTTTTTGACGCCGGTCACCAGTTTTTCAATGGCGGACGGCTGGTCGCCCGTCGGCTGAAACGGAGAAAGCAGCTTAAACGGTTTGCCGCTGGTGTTCTTTAGGGACATCGAACCCTGATTGTACCTCTGCCCGCGGTATGGTTCAATGATCGCCGGACTGGCGGTGAACCAGCCGAACTATGTCGCCTGGCACTTCCGACGACGGCTACGCTCGCGCAGTGGAACTCACGGAGGAAGCGATGCGCGTCACCGATGAAACGCATTACGCGGAAGGGGAGAGGCTGTTGCGCGAAGCCATGGAGCTTGTTCCGGACGAGCCGCATTTCGTCAATAATTACGTGGCGTTTTGTCTGCAAATAGCGCACAACTGCACGCTCGGCGGCGAGCCGGCGGGGGCGATCGTTTACTATCGCAAAGCGCTTGAGCACGGGACCGACGATGCGGAGGGGTGGATGGATTTGGGAGCGGCGTACGCGCGCAACAATCAGCCGCTCGAGGCGCTGCAGGCATGGCAGTCCGCCCTGGCTTTGCTGAATCCCAAAAAAGGAAGGGATAAGGAAAACATCCAGAATATTCTGGAAAATGTTAGATCAGTGCAGAAGGGACTGAAAAGGCAGGGCATGGAATAGCGCCGGTTTTGCGCTACCATGAAAGCATGATTGATCTTGGCGATCTTCGCGCTCGTCCTTCCGCTTATCAGGACGCCGCAAAAAAGAAGCGCATTGACGTAGACGTGAATGCGTTCCTGAAGCTCGATGAGGAACGGCTGAATCTTCTAAAAGACGTGGAAGCTATGCGCGGAAAGAAGAACTCAGCGAGCAAGGAGGTCCCCAAGATGAAAGGAACCGAGAAAGACAAGACGATTAAAGAGATGAAAGTGCTTTCGGAGGAACTTAGAAAAAAAGAAGAAGCGTTCGCCGCCCTTGAGTCGCGCTGGCTCCACCTGCAGCTTCTGCTCCCGAGCATCCCGCTTCCGCATGTTCCGATCGGGAAGGACGATGCTGATAACAAGGAAGTCCGGAGATGGGGAGAGCTTCCGAAATTCAACTTCGACGCTCTGGATCACGTGACGCTCGGCGAGCTGCTCGACATCATTGATATTCCCCGCGGAGTCAAGATAGCCGGAGCCCGAACGTATTTCCTGAAAGGCGACGGCGTCCGTCTTGAGTTCGCCATTTTGATGTTCACGCTGGACCGCCTGATTAAAAAGGGTTACACGCCGTTTATTCCGCCTTTGCTGGTTCATTACGACGCGATGATGGGCACGAGCTACTTCCCCGGCGGAGAAGAGCAGGCGTATTCGGTGGGCGTGCAGCACGAGAAGGACGGGCCTTTGGACGGGGACGGAGCGTATCTGATAGGAACATCGGAGGTTTCCGTAACGAGCTACCACAAAGATGAAGTTCTTAAACGCGGGGGTTTGCCGAAGCGTTATTGCGGCATATCACCCTGTTTCCGACGCGAAGCCGGCACGTACGGCAAGGACACTAAAGGCCTTTATCGCATCCACCAATTCCAGAAAGTGGAACAGGTGATCTTGTGCGAAAACGATCCGGCGGCGAGCGCGAAAATGCACGAGGAGATTCTGGCCAACGCCGAGGAGATCGTGCAGGCGCTTAAGCTCCCGTACCGCGTCGTGGACGTATGCACAGGCGACATGGGACGCGGACAGGTCTGCAAGAACGACATAGAGACGTGGATGCCGTCCAGGAATGCCTACGGGGAAACGCACAGCTGCTCGACGTTCTATGATTTTCAATCGCGCCGCTTAAACATCAAGTATGAGGATGAAAACGGAAAAAAACACTTCGTCCACACGCTCAATAACACATGCATTGCGAGCCCGAGGATTCTGATTCCCATACTCGAGATTTATCAGAATCAGGATGGAAGCGTGACGATTCCGGCGGCGCTGCGGCCATACATGGGGGGGCAGGAGAAAATCACTTCAGGATGAATGGTCATAATGCAAAATTCTCCCGAAAAATAATGCGTATTCTATTTACCCGATTCCCACTGGAAAGCGCCTTGGGAGGAGCGGAACGACAGACGATGTCGCTCATGAAGGGTCTGAGCGGACTGGGTCATTCCGTCGCGTTTTTGGGGAGCTGCCCGGTGTTGATTGGGGAAGCGGATCGGGCGCAGCTGCCCAATGCCAGTCTTGAAATCGGCCCGCCGCCGGTCTCCAAGTGGACGGCGATCGGCTTCTTCTGGAGGAAACAGAAGATGCGGCGGAGGCTTGAGGCGGCGCTCAACGAATTCGGCGAACCGGACGCGGTCTTCATGCTCAGTATGAGCGAGAAACTGCTGCTTACGGAAACGGCGGTGAAGAAAGGAATTAAAGTTATTTGGATGGAGCACGACCGGGTGGGAAATTGGCTGAGGAAGAATCCGTGGCTGCCAATGCTCCGGAAGCTCAGTGAACACGTGATGACGGTGTGCGTGTCCGAGCTCAGCAGGAAGATATATCTTGAATTGGGATGGAAGCCGGAAAAGATAACGGCGATTCCAAATGGAATCGGTCTGGAACGATTCTCCCCATCTCCCCCTCCGAGTACATCGGCTTCGCCAGGAACGAGACGTGTGGGAGGGGACTGCCTGCCCAATCGACCGAACGGCCGGACGGGCGGGATGATGCTTGGCTGCGTCGCGCGCTTAAGCGCGGAGAAAGGGGTTGACATGCTGATTCAGGCAGTCGGCGGCTTGCCGGAGGCCGATCTCACGATTGCGGGGAAAGGACCTGATGAAGGATATTTGCGAAAATTGATCTGGCAGATTAACGATTTTGAGATGCAGAGCATCGGCCGCATACGGATTATTCCGCATATTTACGATATTGCCGCGTTCTACCGGTCAATTGACGTTTTGGTCCTGCCATCCCGGGACAACGATCCTTTCGGACTCGTCGTCGCTGAAGCGATGGCGTCGGGAACGCCGGTGATCGTTACGGATCAGTGCGGAATCGCCGGATACCTGCGGGACGGTCATGATGCAATTCTTTGCCGCGCAAATTCGGAACGAGCCCTTAGGGAAGCCATTTTACGTTCAATGGACGGACCTTTGCGCGCTCGTCTGTCGGAAAACGGGCGCATAACAGCGGAGCGTGTGTTTTCCGCGGATTCCATGATCGCGGCATACTCGAAATTGCTGGGCGACATCGGAGGCGAATAGCTGCTTTTCTTTTCCGGTTGCTTCTTGCGCGATTCTTCCATCCGCTCGCGACGGCATTTGGAGATTTGTTCAAATTTCTTTTCGAGAGGCTCCACTGAATCCCTCCACCCCGGCGCGGCGCTGAACGCGGCGAAGAGTCCGCGCCAGCATTTTTCCACCGCGTTGCCGTTCTGGTTGTCACCCAAAAGATTGTCACCGGCTTCATCCAGGACGAGCTTCATGCCGCGCAATATGCTGCGTCCGATTCTTTCCGTTGGTTGTCTTCTCACTATTCCCGCTAATTCCTCTATTCCTTCGGATCGCGTGCAGAGAACGTACGCCATATTGATTCCGAATGTCGTCGGTTCTTTGAATTCGTGCAAACCGGTTGGTTCGCGCTGAAACTTCTGCGAGACAATATTTACGACGTACTCGGACGGAAGAAGGCAGAGAACATGTTTCGCGCGATCAACAGCGCGTTTTTTTCCAGCTGTGTTCATGGTCGCGCCGTTGCGGCCCGGATCAAGGACGCCGCTCATCGCGCTTAACACGTGTTCCGCGACTCCGGCTCCCGCATGGGGCAGAATGCGCGCCGCGTGATCTCCAAGATATTCCGAATACAAACTGTCAACGAGGAATTGGAGCACCGCGGAATCTGCTCTCGCGCGGGCTGCGATCCATTGTTCGGCGCGCGTGCGGAAATTGTATCCGGTGGCATCGGAACAATATATCAGCAGCGCGCGAATGCCGTCAACTCCGCGGCGCTCGAGAGCGGAGAACGCCGCGTCCGCGTTCCCTTCTTTGACGAACGCATTGTAGAGTCCTGCTACGAGACGACCGAGGAGTTCTTCTCCGATTTTTTTTGTCTCCGCGCCGGCGTCTTTTTTTACGGCAGCTTCCTGAGCCTGCGAAAAAGGAACTGCGCCGGCTGCAGCCATGATGCCGCATATGGCAAACGCGATTTTTGCGCTCGTTGCGGAACATACTCGTGGCGACCGACATTTGTTGTTGGATATTCCGTTATATTGCGCACATTCCATAGTGCATGATCTTTGCAGACATTGCGCCGCTGTCAACAAAAAGACGTTCCTCTTCGGCGAAACTCTGTTTGCCGTTCCCGTATTCGCCGCGTTTCTTCCGTCTGACTCCACTATACTCCCGTTCATGCGCTTCCGATCCACATTGATCATTCTGTGCATGATTTCGGCGACGCTGCCGTCCGCAGCAGGCGCCGGCGCGCCGGCCAGAGCGCAAGAATACCGATACGCAACTCCAATTGACGCTCTGAGCGTTCGCATTTCCGCAGATTCGCCAAATCAGGCAGTGAGCGCGCGGGACGGCGGTCACTGGACCTCCTGGCAGGATCTGCATGCGGAGGACGAACAGGACCCGGCGCTGCGGGAATCGAATCTTGTAATGCTTCCGCCGGGCGCGACGACTGTACGATTCAGAAACAAAATTTCATACGGAGACGTGCATCCAATCCGAATTTCCGTCGCTCCCGCGCGATTCGCTGTTGCCTCGACCGGAACGAATCAGCATCGGATATTCGCGCGCGCGGAGTGGGGAGCCGATGAGTCGCTGCTTGCTGTCCACCCGGAGACCGACGGCGGGTCGACTGTCAAATCCGATGCGATCGGCGACAACGGCGACAATGGCTCGCGGCTTTCCGCGCGCGAGAGCGACTGCAAGGAAATGTACGCCAGATACCCGTCGGAATTCACGTCCAGCGCTCCTGTTACCAGGAACGCCGCCGGAGAGGATTTGCGCTGGCCGCAGGAATATTCGCCGTCAGTGCGTCTGCTGGTTGTTCACCATACCGCAATGGCGATCAGCGGCGATCCGAGGCCCGGAATCGAACGCATGCGCGCTCTTTATCAATATCATGCCGCCAGCAGAGGATGGGGGGATATCGGCTACCACTACGTTATTGATGATGAAGGCAGGATATACGAAGGGCGCGCCGGCGGCGACTCCGTTGTTGGCGGGCACGTGTACTGCAACAACGTAGGAACGATTGGCGTGGCGATGATGGGCAATTTCGACAAGGAGCAGCCGACGCAGGCGCAAGGTAAAAGTTTGCAGTGGCTTCTGCACATTCTGGCGCAGAAATACGGCATCAACACTTCGCGCGATGTCATATTTCACGGAAAGGCGCTGCCTGCCATAGTTGGACACAGGCAGCTGGTCTCCACCGACTGCCCCGGCCTGGCCATGTGGAGCGCGCTGGACCAGGTGCGAGAACATGTTATGACCGGCGATGTGAATATCGCGGTTGTCTTTCCTGAAATTGAAATTTCCGCTCCGACGGAAGTCGCAAGCGACGGGAAACAGGTGTACGGCCGCATCGTGACCGGTAAAGACGGGCTGGCAAATCTGGAGGCGACGATAATCGAGGGGCGACCTGGAGGGGAAATTTCCATTCCGATATTGTTCCGCGCAACCAGAAAATCATATGCTCACAACACCAGAATCGCGCGGATAACACGGAGCGCAGGGCTTGGTGTGTGGCTGGACAAAGAGGGCGCCCTTGCGCCCGCCCGAGATCTTCGCATCCCCGTTCCAATCGTGAAAAAGGGACAGTCAGTTGTAATAAGGATCCGCGTGCGTCTGCCGATGAATCGCGGAACTGCGGCTCTTAAGGTCGGATCGCTGAATTACACTTTTGAAATGTCCGGAAGGGCCGCCAGAACGCGGCAGTTGCTGAATACAGTAAACGGCGCCATGTGGCTGCCGGAGAATGCGGGAGCGGCCAGGCAATCGCGCATTTCTTCGCCTCACAATACAGATAATCCGGCAATCAGAATCCTTTTGACGCCGGACTTGCCCATGGACGGACTCTCGTGCGAAGGATCGCCGGTGCGCACAGATGCGATTGACGGCGTTGTCCGCGTTACCGGCTATTTCAATTCGACGCGGACATTTCGCGGAAGAGTGGAATGTCGCATCATTGATGGCCGTCTTTCGCTGATCAACGCCCTTCCAATGGAGGATTATCTTTCGGGACTTTCGGAGGAACCGGACGCAGAATCTTACGAAAAACAGCGCGCGTTCGCCATCGCCGCCAGAACCTACGCTTATTACTACGCCGATCCTGCTCACCGGAAATTTCCAGGCATGCCATACGACGGCGACGACAGTCCAGCCAGATTCCAGGCATATCGCGGCCATGATTTTGAGCAGAGCAATCCGCAGTGGCTGCGTGCGGTTCGCGATACCGCGGGAAAAGTTCTGACTTACAAAGGAGAGACAATCCGCGCCCCATACTTTTCCGCAGATGACGGAAAAACGCGTTCGCCGCAGGAAGCCGGATGGAAAGATTTTCCGTTCTCAGAAATTTTTACGCCGAAAGACGACCCATGGTGCGCCGGGACGCCGCTCATCGGACACGGGGTCGGAATGTCGGGGTGCGGAGCGGCCGGCCAGGCGCGGGAGGGAAGAACCGCGGAGGAGATTTTAAAGTACTACTACCCGGGAACGGAGATTGAAATAAGGTAGCCGCGGATGAAATGCATTAGGGAACATGAAAAAAAATGGCGCGCTGTGTTTAAGGGCAGATTCCTTTGGAGGTTTTTATATTTGCTGCTTTCTCAGCCTTTTGATTTCCCCTCTCTTCTTCTTCCCCTTCACCATCTCTCTCTTCAGCCCCTCCGATCTCCCCTTCGTCCGCTGCCGTTCCGCATGCTCTTCGCGCTTGAACGCCTGCTCTACGCCTTTTTTCCAGTCTTCCAGGCGCTCCAGCAGCTGCATCCACGCGGCGACTCGGTTTTGATGCTGGTCACGCATATGAAAGCACCTGACCGCGGCGCCGGAAGGATGGTGATGGAGCTGAACCGCAGTCGCCCGCTTGTTGCGGCGCTGGCCTCCGTGTCCGGAGCCGAGAATGAAATGCTCGGTTACATCTTCGGGGCGTAACCCTGCTGCTGCCGCGCGCGCGGCGTACTGCGGGCCGAGTTCGGCGATAAAGCTCATGTGCGACGAATATATCATGCAGTTTGCCGCCGCGCTTTTCTTGCCATGTGATCGTTCGCTTCCATAATATTTTTCAGTTCCGTCGCGACATTGTGAAGTTTTTGCTGAATCAGAGCCTCTATGGACATGTCGAGGATTTCCCGCATGCTTTGTGTAAGCGCCATAGAAACCAGTGCTTCCTGGCCTTCCGCACGGGAGCTGTTTTTGTTGAGATGCATTAGCCCTTTTGCCACCGCTTCAATATGCTCCATGCCCTGTTGTTCGTTCTGCGCTGAACAAAATAATGCCTGCGCGAATGCGATAAGCGCAGCACGCAAATTGGGATCCTCGGCATGTTTGGCAAGAAAAGAATACCGATAATTAGGGTGCTCTTGATCGTAATTCTGCCTGTCTATAAGCTGGACGTTCATAATGAAAAAGGAAATATGAAAAAATAATTCACGCAGCAGCCTTCAGCAAAGCGTCAGCGCGCGGCGTCCGCTCCCATTGCGCGCCCAGGTCTTCGCGCCCCATGTGCCCGTACGCCGCCAGTGCGCGATATTGCGGCTTGAGCAGGTCCAGATCGCGTATGATCGCCGCCGGCCGTAGATCGAAAACTTTAGTTATCGCCTGCTCCAGCTTGCGATCGCCGGTTTTGCCGGTCCCGAACGTCTCGACATGAATTGAAACCGGCGCGGCAACGCCTATCGCATAAGCAACCTGCACTTCGCATTTGCGCGCCAGCCCGGCCTTGACGACGTGCTTTGCGACCCACCGGGCGGCGTAGGCCGCGCTGCGGTCAACTTTGCTCGGATCTTTGCCGGAGAACGCCCCGCCGCCGTGACGGCTGTACCCGCCGTAGGTATCCACTATTATTTTCCTGCCAGTAAGACCGCAATCGCCCGGGGGTCCGCCGATCACGAAGCGCCCCGTCGGGTTTATGTGGAACTTTGTTTTGGAATCGAGATACCTGCCGCACACAGGAGCTATTACATGATTTTTGACGTCCCTGCAGATTTGCTCGTGCGGAACATCTTCCCTGTGCTGCGTGCTCAACACGACACATTCGACGCGTTCGGGCCGCCCGTCGTCGGAATACTGGATGGTAACCTGGCTCTTTCCGTCGGGACGAAGATAATTCAATCCGTTCTTTTTCCGCACTTCCGCGAGCTTCTTAGTCAAACCGTGAGCGAGAGAAATCGGAAGAGGCATAAGTTCCGGCGTTTCGTCACACGCGAATCCGAACATCAAGCCCTGGTCTCCGGCGCCCTGTTCTTTGTTTGTATCGCCGTCAACGCCGATCGCGATATCCGCGCTCTGCTCTCCGACTGTTACTACGACCGCGCAGGCATGATAATCGAATCCGTAAATGGCGTCGTCGTAGCCGATTTCTTTGATCGTCCTGCGCGCGATTTCGGCGATTGGAATATATCCTTTTGTGCGCATCTCGCCGGCCACGACCACAAGACCAGTCGTAGCCAGACATTCGCATGCCACATGACTGCCGGGGTCCTGACGCAGCGCATCATCGAGAATCGCGTCGCTGATCTGGTCGCATAGCTTGTCCGGGTGGCCTTCTGTAACGGATTCGGATGTGAAAAAGTGGGACATAAAAAAGTGGAAAGTGGAAAGTTGAAAGTTGAAAGTTGAAAGTTGAAAGTTGAAAGTGGAAAGTTGACGGTGATAAAAAAATCTCTTCCCGCGTCGGGGAAGAGCTGCGTGAGTGCTATCTCTCCCCGGTCTGGGGCTGGAGGTCCCACCTTTCCGGTTTCCCGGAGGTTGGGGAGCGTCTCGAGCGGGCCAGTTCCCATTGACGCTTCTCTTGATAGGCGACGATGTGACGGCACTCTAGCTAAACAATTTTTCATGCGCAAGGCCCTCATCGTTTTTAGTGCTTAGCGCTTACGGAGTGATATCGCATGCCATTTCGGCCGCCGCATAACAGAAATCTGAATGATAATCCATAAATGCCAGGACCACTCCGATTTCTTCGCATTCTTCAACGGTCATCACCATGCATTGGTCGTCTTCCGATTCCAGCAAATCGGGGTCAATGCAACATGCTCCATAATCCATCGCTTCCCAGCAGCGGGTTTCGCACTTTTCGCCGCTGTAATCCGGAGGATTGGGTATTGGATTCCCGTACGGCAACACTCCGTAGGCATCGCGCGGTTCTATGCTGTAGAAGGCCGGAGTGAAAAAGACCGTTCCCCATAGCGGACTCTGATTTGCATTGGTTTTATCGCGGAGCCAGCACTGGATTCCGTATCCCTCTGTTGTGGGAGCTTGTATAAGCCGTCTGTCGCAGTACAGGTTTTCTTTCGCAGTTCCCGAGGGTTCGCTGGATGAGGAGGAATACGGAGGGGATGAGGAGTGAGGCGGAGAGGAGGAATACGGAGGGGATGAGGAGTGAGGCGGAGAGGAGGAGTTTGTAGATGATGCTGAAGATGAAAACGGCGGGGTGGCTATCATATTGATTACACGCACGTCCGTACATTCGCCGTCCGAAACGGAGACCGGATTAACGGGATTTTGATATACTTCAGCAATGCCCGGCGTAACACCCGGCGGAAAGAGCTCCGTAATCACGTATTCATCCGGCGGCAGGCCTGAGATTACGGCGTAGCCATGCACATTCGTGGAATAAATCGGAGACGTGGAATAAATCGGAGACATGTTGTCGGTCAAGATGAACCATGCCTGGGGAACGGGAGACATTGGAACGCACATCTGCAGCGCGGTATCCGCCGGCAATTGGAAAAGTTCGCACGTTTCATCGAAGGTTGTTTTGATGATCCGGATGCATCCGGTGAGAGGCGTGCTTATAACGTTTACCTTGGTGCTATCTGTCGCGGAAGGAGCGCCGGTGGAAACTCCGCCCATGCTCACGATTGTCGCCTTGGTATCTATCTGCGTTCCGTCAGCGGTCGTCGCGCCGACTGCGGCCTGAATGCGCCGCACGACGCTGCTGCCCGGCGCCATGAACGGTATTGTCCAGGAGGCTACGCGCGTCGCGTTGTTGTACGATCCGCCCACGGCGATCGGCGACAGCAATGATGTATTGAGCGGATCCGTGCCGACGACGATCCCAAACGCTGAAACCGCGGACATATTTGTGACGACGATGTCATAATTCATAGGCTGCGGCGGCGGAATTGTTACGGTGCTTCGGTAATCGGTAATCGTTATTCCGAGCGAGGAGGAGTGCGGGGGAGAGGAGGAATGTGGAGGAGAGGAGGAATGTGGAGGAGAGGAGGAATGTGGAGGAGAGGAGGAATGTGGAGGAGAGGAGGAATGTGGAGGAGAGGAGGAGTTTGTAGATGAAAATGACGAAGAAGAAGAAGGCGCCAGTATCCCTGTGTTGTCGAACGCCGCCGGGCCGCCGATGATCTGCGCGATTGCGATGATGATCCCACCGGACGGCGCCGAAGGATGGATGGAGCCGCCGATGGTGAACGCGATTGGCGAGCCCGGAGCCGGCATAATGCCGTACCAGGTGACTATGCCTGGCAACGAATACGAGCCGCCGCTCGCAATGACGCTTGTCATATTAAGATTGAGTTGCACAGGTACGGCGAATGTCACCTGAATCGGCGTCGTAGGGGATACTGCAGACACGTTCATCACCCTGATGATGTACGCCGTCGTCTCTCCCGGCTGGACGGTCGTACGGCCATCATCCACACTTATAATGTACAAAGGCTGAGGATTAGGCGGAAGCTTGCAAATTCCTCCGTAACAAAAACCCGAGCAGCATTGCGACGAACTGGCGCAGGTGGAGCCGACGATCAGGCATTGTGGAGAGGATACGCAAACGCCAGCCGGCTGGCCTTCGTTTTTGCAAGCGGAGGAGCATCCGTCGCCAGAAATCAGGTTTTCGTCGTCACATTCTTCATCGGCTGATTCCTGCACGATCCCGTCGCCGCATCCGCACAATACGCACTGCGCGGGCTCGCCCATCCCCGGCACGAACTGGCACGATTCGCCTGCCGAGCACATCGGCTGATCGCATTTGCACAGGTCGGGGCTGCCGTCGCCGTCCGAATCCTCCTCCATGCACGAATCGAAACATATTCCGAAGCTGCCGCAGCCGTTATCGCTCGGGGCCGTGGGGATGGGGAAGTAATGCGGGGTATTCTGCATCGTCCCGTACGGGACGATGATGTCGGGGCAGTCGCTGATCAGCCGGCAATCGTCGTCGCATCCATCAGTGATGTCCGTGTTGCCGTCGTCGCACATTTCTCCTTCCGACGGTTCCAGAATTCCGTCGCCGCAAAAGCCGTTCGCTGGAACGACGCACTTCAATCCAGTGCATCCCAACCCCGTGCAGCAATCGGCATTGACATTGCAGGCGCCATTGAGCGGCGTGCAGGGCGGCGGAAGAGGCGGCGGTAGGGCGCATGTCGCAGGCGGGCAGCACTGGATGTCGCTGGTGCATGTTCCTCCGGAATCAACGCAGGCGTTGGCGTCGCACGCGCCGCCGTCAAACGGCCGCGTTGGCAGAGTTCCCGAACATCCGTTTGACGACCAACTGCAGAATTGAGCGTTTTGTCCGCACACTTCGGCGGAATAATCGAATTGGTGACAAGAACATTCGTCGGCATGGCACAAGCCGTTCTCGCATGTCATTCCGGAACAGCACTGGCTGTCAGTCACACACGCGATGCCCGACTCAGCGCAGTCGGGAGACGGCGATGTTGGATCGCACTGGCAGCAACTTTCGTAGCCGCACGTGCCTCCGCACATCTCGCCATAACCGGGCGAACAATTGAGTGTTCCAGGAGGGCCGCATTGGCTTGGGCAGATTGCAGGCGGCGCCTGGGCGACCGGCGCCTGCGCTGTGCGCAAAGCGCGCGACGTAAGAGTAAACACCGCTGCCGCCACACACAGAATTATCAACACGCTGCCGACCGGCATCGAACTGCCGGCGGGCTTGCTTGGCTTTGTCATCGGAAA
Organism: Candidatus Peregrinibacteria bacterium; assembly: GCA_016186175.1. Taxonomy (GTDB): domain Bacteria; phylum Patescibacteriota; class Gracilibacteria; order Peribacterales; family Peribacteraceae; genus JABFSS01. Next base: position 96,282 of record JACPMB010000009.1, on the reverse strand, counting down.
AACTACAAAAACACGGATTCAACGATCAGCGGTCCGCTCTACGCTTTCTTCTGATCCATGCCCACCCGGCCGCGGCGCCTCCGGCGATCGCCATAAGCGCGGCGGGCCCGGTTTTGCCGGCGGCCGCGTGGCCGGCGACGAGGGGACGGCCGTATTCGTCGTATTGACTGCCGCGCACGTCGCCCCTGTACGCCCCGGCCACCAGCGGAATGAAATTGCCGTACTCGTCGTATTGACCGCTCATGCCGCGCACGTCGCCACTGTACGCCCCGACCACCAGCGGCACGAAATTGCCGTACTCGTCGTATTGACCGCTCATGCCGCGCACGTCGCCACTGTACGCCCCCTCTCCCAGTTGCCTGAACGGCGCGACGCCTCCGATTGCCAATGATTTGCGCTCGCAGAAGCGGCTGCAACCGTCGCCCGTCACGCGATTGCCGTCGTCGCACTGCTCTCCAGGATCAACGACGCCGTTGCCGCACAAGTCCGCGCATACGCCCGATACGCACAGCCCGTTATAGCACTGATCGCCGCCGGAACATTCATCGCAGACTTTAGATCCGCCGACATCGCGGCAGAGTCCAGTCTGGCAATCCCGGTTCCGCGCACATTCCGCGTCCGCGGATCGAAGGCAATTCCGCGTGCACCTGCTCTCGTCGTCGCCAATTCCGGGGTCGCATGCTTCTCCGGGGTCAATCCTGCCGTTGCCGCACAAATTCACGCATGCGCCTTTGCGGCAATCCTTGCTCTGGCACTGGTAATCCGCGGAGCACGGGACGCAAGCGTTCCTTACGCACAGCCTGCTCCCACATTCCGCATCGTGCGTGCACTTTTGGTTCTGTTTGAGCAGGCATCTGGAAGTGCATGAGCCGCCGCCGGAGCCCGGCCCGGCGGACGGATCGCACGCTTCCCCCATATCAAGCCGCCCGTTGCCGCAAAGCTGCACGCATCTGCCGCCGTCGCATTGCGCGCCTTCCGCACATTCGATGGAGCTGGCGCATCCTTCCGCGATGCAGCTGAAGCAAAGATCGCCCCCCGTGTTCCTGCATCCTTTGCCGAGCATCCCGCAATATGCCGCGCCTCCGGCGCGGCATTCGTTTCCATTGCATTGCACCTGTTTCTCTGTGGAAAATTCGCACCTGATGCAATCGAGGCTGGCCGTGTCCCTGACGCATTTGCCGCGCTCCCCGCAAAGTTCATCGCCGCCTTCGCCGCATGGATCGGAAGGGCAGAAAGGCGGCGGGGTGAGTATGCCGGCGTCCGCGCAGGCTATGCACATGCCGCTCTTTATCGGCGCACAGGACTTGCCGAAGAGAGCGCAATAAGCGGCGCCTCCGGCTTTACATTCTTCTCCGGTGCATGCCGGCTGAGGCTCTGGGCGGCACTCGAAGCATATTCCGTCGTTGGTTTTGATGCAGGCTTTGCCGGATTCGGCGCAATATTTGCTCCCCCTCTGCGCACATTCATTTCCGCGGCAGGCAAGAGGCTCGATGCAAGAGATGCACAGCGGGCTCTGTTTGTTCGCAATGCACGATTTGCCGAGCGATTCGCAGTATTTTTTGCCGATAACGCCACATTCGTCGCCGGTGCACTGGTATCCGCCTTTGCACCTTATGCAATCGGGACTGGCCGTGTCCCTGACGCATGTACGGCCCTGTTCCCCGCAAAGCTCTTTGCCGCCTTCGCCGCATGGATCGGAGGGGCAGGAAACCGGGCGATTGCTTGAAAAAATGGAACTGGAAGAAAACGAGCTTGTGGATGAGGAAGATTGTGAACTGGTTCCGCAGTTCGCCTGACACTGCGCCATTGTGTTGTATTTTGTTTCTCCGGCAGGGCACAACGAGCCCATCTGCTGCCTGCACTGGCCGGACTGGGAGCAGCAGGAAACGGTCGGATCAAGCACAACGATGTTAGAGGAACTGCTGAGAGACGAAGAATGTGAAGAAGAAAATGAAGAGGAAGAGGATACGGAGGATGATTGCGTCTGGCCGGCCTCGCATCGGCACGTCCACGCGTTGCAGGCGCCGCTCTCGCAAAGCTGCCCTGGAACTTTCCAGGAGATATCCGCGATTCGCAGCTCGCCACCCAGATGCGCGAGGTATGCCACCATGCAGCGATCGTCTGAAGGGCACGACATGGACATGCCGATAACATCCGCGTTTTTCTCTATGAGTTCGGGCTGGCGCTTGGAACAGTCTTTCGAGAGGCAGTGGATGAACCTCACTTCGTCATCCGCGGCGCCCTGGGGGCCTGCTCTTGCGAAAAGATAACTCATATTGCACCAGGATCCGGGTTTGCAGGAGACGCTCATGGGGCCAACTCCCTCCTCTCCCGGCGATTCGACGGCTTGTCCTAGAGAAACTTCCGACCGGTTTTGGCAGCGGCCGTCGCGGCATTGCAGCAGCGTCATTTGCATATTGTCGTCGTAGAACAGCTGACATTGTTGCGGCGTTGGACACGAAAGAGCGCGCGCATCGCTGCCTGTGAGCAGCGATGTTTTAGTGCTGCGGCTGCATTCGGCATCGTCGCAATCGAGCAGCAACGTCTCCAGTTGCCCTGGATCCGTGACTTCGGGGGGCCTTATGAACAAAGACGCCTTGCAATCATCCGGCGCCGGGCAGGCAAATGCGGCGATCTCCGTGCCTCTTTCCATGCTGGAAATCAGCCTGTCCGCGCATCCGGGATCCATGCACTTTGCGAACGAGGCGCTTCCAGGAATTGACAATGCGTCAAATCCGTGAAAGACGATGTTACACATATTGTCGTTCTCCGCTGGACAGGCGATAAGATGACGCGCTTCCATGACAGTGGAACCGTCAAGTACGGCGATTTGCTCGATTGTGCGCTGCTCGCAGGATGAATCGCGGCAACGCACGACGAACAGATTCGGCACTATCCCGCCCTCCAGAGCGATGAAGGAGAACATGCAGGCATCCTCTTCGGGACAAGCAATTCCGCCGCCTTCGCCTCCGGGCGCGCCCGAAAGTTCCGCGGATTCCATTCCGTCGGGCGCCTGAATTTCTGTGATCGTCTTTTGCGAGCATGAGGAGTCGTCGCAATCAATGAAGAGCATTGTCGGCGACTGCTGTTCCTGGGCCAGTATCTTGCAGTCATCGCCGGTCGGGCAGGCCATGGACACATTCTTCAGCATGAACGCCGGCAGAAAATTGACCTGAGCTGTGCGCTTTTGGACGGTCTCGCTTGCTTGCGGGCCAAGATCGCACTGCTCGGGCCCCACCTTTTTTCCGTCTCCGCAGATCGGTTCGCAAACAGTGCCGTCTTGAGAGGATGCGGAGGAACCCCGGCAGGCGGCGATCTCCGTGATGACGCCGTCCATCTCCGCGGCCCAAAGATTGCCGTTCGGCCCGGGGACAATCCAGCGGGGAAAACGGCCGGTCGGCATTCTGTCGTACCTGGTAATGAAGCCGGAAGGCGTGATGCTGGCGATTACGGCCGACGTCCATTCTCCGTTTTCGTCTTCTCCCCCGTTCGACGTGAACCAGACGTTGCCATCCGGACCGGGGGCGAGGAATCCAGGAATTTCGTCGGCCTGCAGCGGGAAATTGTCCATCGTGCCATTTGTCTTGATGCGCACGATTCTGTTGTGGTCGACGCCCTCATATACTGCGAACGCTAAGAACCACATGTTGCCGTCCGGGCCGGCGATGATGCGGCCCGGCGTGACGCCCTGCGGCATCGGGTAGGAAGCGATGCGCCCGCCGTCCGGGGCGATGTTCACGACTTCATTGTTGTCTGATCCTTCGGATGTGTACCACAGACTGCCGTCTGAGCCAACGGTGATGTCGTACGGCGTACCGGGCGCCGGGTACTGCGTTGAGTTCCCCTGGGGCGTGATTTTTCCGAAGGTTCCTGATGATGTGGTGAACCAGACGTTGCCGTCGGGGCCGAGGACGATGGCATTTGGAACGGCGGAGGAATCAAGAGTTGCAACCGGCAGTGTGAAGAGTTCCGGGACTGCGGTTGCGGCGTCGTCCGGATTGATGCGCAGGATTCCGACGTTGGCGGAAAGCCAGAGGTTCCCGTCGGAACCGAGAACGATTTCGTTCGCCTGCCATCCTTCCGGAAGACGGATGTCTGACCCCACGAGGATTCCGGACGGCGACATCTTGCCGATCGTTGTCCCGTTCGCGGTAATGAACCAAAGGTTGCCGTCGGGGCCGGTCGCGGCTCCATCCGATACGCCGGAAAGACTTGGTGCGCTGTAAGAAGAGAACGTCGTGGCGCTGCATACAGACGCAGACGACGAGGAACCCGCTCCGCAGCCGGCCATGCACTGCGCCATTGTGTTGTATTTCGTTTCTCCGGCAGGACACAACGAGCCTAGCTCCTGCCTGCACTGGCCGGACTGAGTGCAGCAGGCGACAGCCGGATCAATCGTCACGATGTTGGAGGAACTGCTGAAAGATGACGAAGATGAAGAAGAAATTGAAGAAGAAGCGGCAGAGGAACATGGCGCGATCCTGCCGATTTTGTTGCCGTTTGATTCCGTGAACCACGCGCCGCCGACGGGATCCGCGGCGATGCCCCACGGTTTACCGTTAGTGGGAGTAGAAAACTCCACGATGGAACCGTCCGGCGCGATCCTGCCGATTTTGTTGCCGTTTGATTCCGTGAACCACGCGCCACCGACGGGATCCGCGGCGATGCTGTTCGGATAACTGTTCCGCGTTGGAATCCGGAACTCCACGATGGAACCGTCCGAGATGACGAAGATGAAGAAGAAATTGAAGAAGAAGCGGCAGAGGAACATGGCGCGATCCTGCCGATTTTGTTGCCGTTTGATTCCGTGAACCACGCGCCACCGACGGGATCCGCGGCTACGCCAGTCGAATCACTGTCCTGCGTTGGAATCTGGAACTCCACGATGGAACCGTCCGGTGCGATCCTGCCGATTTTGTTGCCGTATATTTCCGTGAACCAGACGTTGCCATCGAGACCATCTGCAATGCCAGATGGTCCGCTATTGGACGATGGCAGTGAAAACTCGGTTATCGTTCCGTCCGGCGCGATCCTGCCGATTTTGTTGCCGCCTGATTCCGTGAACAACGCGCCGCCGCCGGAATCCGCGGCGATGCTGTTCGGATAACTGTTCCGCGTTGGAATCTGGAACTCCACGATGGAACCGTCCGGTGCGATCCTGCCGATTTTGTTGCCGTTTGCTTCCGTGAACCACGCGCCGCCGCCGGAATCCGCGGCGATGCCGCTCGGCATGCTGGTCGGGATAGCAAGAGGATATTCCACGATGCTCATCCCGTTGTTGCAAGCGCCGGCCGTTCCTCCCACCGAGGCGCCCCCCGTCTGCGCGCGGAAATTGCCGGGGCCGCCGAAGATGCCGTGAGAGACGCCGGCAACAACGACTGTCGCGGCGACTGTGAGCGCCAGTGGCGCTCCGAGCAGCATGCCGGCGGCGAAACGCTTGTGTGACATCGGATGATTTTCCGGAAAATCCATTATTCAGCGGAACGGAGTTATGGGGACGGGAAGCACATCCACCCGTCTTCGGTTTCGCAGAGACTGGAGCACCCGTCGCCGTCGCTTGTGTTGCCGTCGTCGCACATTTCTCCCAAAGCGGGCTCGTAGACGCCGTTGCCGCATTGTAAAACACCGCCGCCACTGCTGCTGTTGCCGCTATTGCCACCGTTGCTGCTGTTGCCGCTATTACTGGTGCTGCTGTTATTCCCTCCGCATTGCGCGTCGCTTGAACATTCGTCCGCTCCGGCTCCCTGTGCCGCGACGCACCGGTTATTGGAGCATGCCATGTGCGTGCCAGGAACCGTGCTGGATGACGAGCCGCCCGACGCTGCAGTGCAGTTTGTGCGGCAGCCGCCACCGGCATTTCCGTTGCCCGCTCCGTCGTCGCATTGTTCGCCGCTGTCGGTGACGCCGTCCCCGCAGTGAGCCTTGACGCATGCTGTCCGGCACGCATCCGGCAGGACGTCCGAATTCCTTGCCCCGTCGTCACATTCTTCCGGTTCCATTATTATCCTGTCGCCGCACACGGGGCCGCAGAAACCGGCGGAAGACGCTAAAGAACGTGCGCCGCCGCCCGTCTGCGCGCGGAAGTTGCCGGAGCCGCCGAAAATGCCGTAAGAGATTCCTGCAAGCACGACTATCGCGACGAGCGCGGCGGCTATGGACGCCGCTGGGATCAGGCCGGTGATGGCGTTGCGCTGTGACATTGGTGATTTACCGGCAAACCGCGGTCGGCACCGCCGCGCTGCCGAGCGAATCGGGCTGGCCCGGCGCGGCTACGGTGATGGCGAGCGGGCCGCTGCCTTGTTGCGGGAAGTTGAGCACGCCTACAACAGTAAGCAGGTAGCCGCCCGGCGGAACAGTAACATTCGTGCTCCAGTCCAGTCGGTTGCATGCGGAGCTTTGCCAGTCGAAATCCATGCCGCAGTTCGCCGTCGCTTCTCCGAGTAACGAGGAATTCGGAGCCCACAAAGTCATGTATGGCCAGCCGGGCCGCTGCTCGGCGGCGAAGTGCATCGGCTGCGGAAGTTCGGCACTAACGCGGCTGACGCGGACGGGGTCGCTGCCGGCATTGAGCGCCCGAATGCTGCAGTTCATTGACTGCCACGGCAATGCGCTTGAACACTGGCACCCGACCGTAGTGACTATGGATCCGACGGGGCCCGCCTGAGCGGCCATGGAACCAGAAGGCGCTGGAGCGCCGGACGGAGAAGGCGGCGCTCCAGCGGTGGGCGACTGCGCGGAAGAGCCGGCTGGCGATATTCCTCCGCCGCTCAGCTGGTTGTTGAGCTGGCCGGCGCCGCCTTGCGCGCAGAAACTGTCTTCAATCTCGCATTGCGCCGAGCACCCGTCGCCGTCGCGTGTGTTGCCGTCGTCGCATTTTTCGGGGTAATCGAGCTCGTGGTTCCCGCAAAGCCCCTGGCATCGCCAGCACGGCCAGACAGTGAGCTGATTGCATCCCATTCTCAGCGATATGCACTCGTCGTTGCCTCCAAGCGCACATTCGAACAAACTGCATACCGAAGGAGATGTGGCGCTGCTGCTGGAAGAGGAATAGGAGGAAAAGGAGGATGATGTGCCGCTAGTGCTGCTGTCCGCGGAGCTGCTGCTGGAAGAGGAATAGGAGGAAAAGGAGGATGATGTGCCGCTAGTGCTGCTGTCCGCGGAGCTGCTGCTCATTTCGCCTTCTGCATCGCACAGAATATCGCACGTCATCTGGTCCTGCGCGAACGCGATTTTGCCGTTAGAGCAGACTTCCAGCGACATAAGCTCGCACGCTCTGCCGTCGGAGACGCAGCACCATCCCATTGAAGACGGACTGGAACCTCCCTGCGAGGCGGCGTAGGAGGAGGACGACTGGGAACTTCCGCCATCGTTCGGGCACCTGCAACATTCGCCGCTGCACGACTGGGCGACCGTGCAGGCGACGGCACGGGAACAGACTGGCGTCTCCCCGCCGGAGCAGGGGTTTGGCGCGGCCGCGCAGGTTCCGTTATTAAACTCTACATCACAGAAAAAGCCCGCGTTACATGAAACCGGCTGGAACGGAAGCTGGCTTGAGCAGATGACATAAGGAGGCGGGACCCCTTCCGACGCGTTGCTGCATATTGGCGTGCCGTTTACGCACGACATCGGCGGCGCGCCGCCGTAGAGGCAGGTCGGCGTTCCGCCGTTCGGGCAGGCAACCGCCCCGTTGACGCATACCGCTCCGCCTCCGCCGAAAGACCCCCCGCCGGTCTGCGCCGCGAAACGCGCGGCTATCCCGTAGTACAGGAAAGCCGTCGCGGCGGCCGCCCCCAGGGATGCAATGAGAGTCGTTCGGAAAGGATGGTGCGCCACGCGCCCCATAATACACTTTCCCGATTCCAGACACGGCTCCGTTTCTTCGTGAACATCACTCCAAGCAATACGGCTGTGTAAAGCCAATGGAACATATTTGACGAGGAACGGAGCCGTGTCCAGATTGGCAAACTCCGGTTGCGCGCGGCTATTTCTCCCACAACAATCCGCAGCGTGACTGCGCCTGCGACTCATTCGACACAAAAATGCTTGCTTTGCACGGATTTCCTCCCTGAATCTTCACCCTAAGAGATTGCAAAAACGTCCCCGGAGCTTCGCGCACCGGCGTCACAGATTTGCTGTCCATGTCGCAACAATAGGCGGTTTTTATCTCTCCTGCGCAGTTCCATCTGGCGACCGGCTCTGGCGCGACTCCGATGCTCTCCAAAATCATCATTAGAGGATTTACAAACGCAGCGGAGATTATTTTCTCCACAATTCCGTCCGGCTCCGGCTCGCCTTCCGTCGCAGTGACCGGAACGCAGTCATTTTCGACGGAACTGCCGGCGCTGCTGCTGAAAACAAATTGATCGTTACCGCTGCCCCCGCCCCCTCCTCCTCCTCCTCCTCCGCCTCCGCCTCCTCCGCCGCCTCCGCCACCTCCTCCGCTACTGAAAACAACACATAAGTCGCATCCATCGCCCAAGATGCTGTTTCCGTCATCGCATTGCTCCCCCGCAACAGACTGGAGTATTCCATCGCCGCAGCGCGCGCGCGCGCATGCATTTGTGCAATGGTCCTGATTGATCTGATTGCCATCGTCACATTCTTCACCTGTATCAATAATTCCGTTGCCGCAACTGACCGTGCACGTCGTGGTTGTGGCAGTGGCGCTGGTTCCGGCGCACCTGAGTCCTCCGGAGACCGTCGTGCAGACCGATTGAAATACGTCAGTCGGGCAATCCGCGGCGGTTCCGGTGCATGCCTCTGCCGCATCGCAGATGCCGGCGGACGCTCGGCATACAGTGGACGAGGATTCGAGACTGTCGGAGGGGCAGGCGGCTGCGGATCCTGTGCAACTTTCAGCTGTGTCGCACACTCCTGCGGCGGCGCGACACGATGTTCCCGCGGCGGTGAAACTGTCGGCGGGGCAGGTGTTTGCGACTCCGTTACAGCTTTCGGCTGTGTCACAGGTTCCGACCGAAGCGCGGCAGACGGCGGTGCTCTTTGCGTCGGCGGGGCAGGCGGCCGCGGATCCTGTGCAATTTTCAGCTGTGTCGCACGTTCCTGCGGAAGCACGGCATACGGTGGACGAGGATTTGAAGCCGTTATCGGTGCACGTCGCCGCTGACCCGCTGCACTTGTCCTGATTTTCACAGTCTCCCGCGACGCCGTTGCAACTCACGGTTGTCGCGGCGAATCCATCTGCCGGACAGGCGCTTGCGGCACCAGAACAAGTCTCGGCTACATCACATTCATTGGCGGCGGCACGGCATACGGTGGACGAGGATTGGAAGCCGTTATCGTTGCACGATCCGGCGCCGTCGCATGTATCCTGGATATCGCAAGCTTCAGTCGTGCCGCAAGAGCTGCCATTGATTTCGAATGAGCATGTAGAGGAGCAGCAATCTCCGTTGTTTGTATTGCCGTCGTCGCACTGTTCTCCCTCATCCTGCGTGCCGTCTCCGCACGTCCCTCCAGGAGAGGAAGCCGATGTTGACAAGTCATCCACCGCGGCCTGCAGAATGCGCCTGTCATATCCGGAATTCCACGGCCCCCAGACGTTCATCGCCGTAACCGCGACGACCACAGCCGCGAACGACGCCAGCATCGCGATTCTTTGTCGGGTAAAAGCCATCTTGACGTAAAGAGTAGCAGGCCGGAACTGCGTCGCACAACGCGATGACCATTGCGTGATTCCGGGTGCAAAGGGGCTATAATCGGCTCTCAATGAAACCTTTTTCCGCCCCGTCGCCGTTTTCGCTCGTGATCTTCGGAGCGTCGGGAAACCTGGCCAAACTCAAGATTTACCCCGCGCTCTACGTTCTCGCACTCAAAAAACGCTTCCCCGGGGATTATGCGATAGTCGGCTTCGCGCGGACAGAGATGGCAGAAGCGGAATTCCGCAAATTCGTGGAGGGAGCGGTCCGCGCCGAGATTCCGGAAGTCAATGAAAAAATTCTGGAGTCTTTCCTCTCGCGCGTGCACTACGCGGGCGGCCGATACGACAACAAAGAGGATTTTTCCGGACTGGCTAAAAAGCTGTGGTCGCTGGAGAGAAAATGGAATTGCAGCGTCCGGCTCGCGTACCTCTCGGTTCCTCCGATGGTATTTTCGCAGGTACTCGAAAACATGTTCGCCGGAGGCGTGCACGACAAAAAAATCCCGTTCCGCTGCATCGTCGAGAAGCCGGTCGGGCACGATCTGAAAAGTTTTGAGGCGGTGCAGGCTCAGCTGCTCGGATTTTTCAAGAACGAAGAAATATACCTGCTCGATCACTACCTCGGAAAGGAAGCGGTTCGCAACGTCTACTATCTGCGCTTCGCCAATCCGGTTTTCGAGCGCCTATTCAAAAATTCGCTCATTCACCACGTGGAAATCGCGGCCATGGAATCTCTGGGATTGGAGGGACGGACTGGGTATTTCGATCACACCGGCACGCTGCGCGACATGTTTCAGAGCCACCTACTGATGATGGCGTCGCTGCTGACCATGCTGATAAAGGAGTCGGAGGACACGATCCGCGAGAGCCGCCTGAACGCTCTCAAGCAATTATATTTGCCGCCGGCGGCCGACTTGAACGACATTATTCTTCAGGGGCAATACACGAAAGGCAAGACTCACGGCGAGACCGTGATCGGCTATCGCGAAGAGGATGACATTCCGGATAACTCCCGTGCCAACACATACGTCGCGCTCAAGTTGCTTTCGCGCGAATTCCGCTGGCAGGGCGTCCCGTTTTATCTGCGGTCTGGCAAGCGGATGGGTAAAAAGGAAACCAGAATCAGCATCCAGTTCCGGGAGCCGCACGTAGTCGGGGAGGGGGGCGCGCCGAACCGGATGGACGTGATTTTGCAGGGCGAGGCCGGCATGCGGCTGCATCTGCAAACCAAAATCGGAGGCACGACGCCGGCGTTCCGGCCGTTGATTCTGGAAGATCCGCTGGTTTGCATGGGCGACTGCCTTCCGGAGCACGGCCTGCTGCTGCTTGAGGCGATTCATGGAAAGCAGACGTGGTTTCTTACGCCAGACGAAGTGCGCGCCTCGTGGAGGATAGTTGATCCGCTGCAGCATCATCTGGAAAAAGAGGACACTCCGCTCCATTTGTATCCCGCAGGGGGGAATGGGCCGCAGGAAGCGGTTGAGTGGGCGGCGAAGGACGGTGTAAAGTGGATGGCGTGACCAGCAGCAGCAACAAGCAACGCGCTCCGGAAAGTTCAAAAGACAGGCTCGGGATATTCGGCGTGTTCGAGTTGGGACAGAGATGCATGGAACGCATCGCTGATCTCGGCTACGAGTTATCGGAGCTATACTGGCGGCTGTTTCTACCAGAAAATGGACGCACGCCCCGCTGCAGGCAGCATGGAAGTTCGCGCAATGAACAACGAAGCGGAGTTCGTTGAGGCTGGGACCGCGCTGCTTGAAAGCGCAGTCCTGGAAGGGATCGGCGCGAGCGGTGTTGGCATTCTCGGGCTCTCCGGCGGCTCGACCCCGCGCGCGATTTACGAAGCGCTTGGCCGGTCCAAAAACATTGATTGGACGCCACCTGCTGCCGCGTTCGACGCTGTTGACAAACGCCGCCGTCCCGGCACCGCAGATCATATTTCCCGACACGACACTCCCCATTCCAGCATGCGTGAACCTCTACGACAAACGCCTCGGAAGCCTTTTGCGCAAGGGCTCTCCCGATATCATTTCGCTCGGAATGGGCGATGATGGACACATCGCGTCGCTTTTTCCTCCCCTGGAAGATTCCGCGTTCGGCCCGGATTTCGCGATTCATACGACTACCGATAAATTCGCAATCAGAGATCGCGTCAGTGTGACCATGCCGGTTCTGGAGCGGGCGCGCCGGACAGTGTTCTTTTTGAGAGGTGCGGGAAAGAAACGCGCGTTGGAGGAAATGACCGGGAGCGGAGAGAACGGCAGAAGATGGCCGGGGAAAACTGTCATAAAAACCGGCAGCAATACTCTGCTTTGGATGCAATAGGGCTTGGAACCCTGAAAAATGCCTCCTGCTTCGTCAGCTGCGCCAAAATTTCGCTCAACGTATGTCGATACGCCTCGCGAAATTTTGGCTTGCTTCCTCGCATGAGGCGATTTTTGAGAGGTTCCTTCCCATTGTGATGTTTTGGTGATGCGTATCATTTTGCAGTAGCTTTAGTCCCAACTTAGTTCCTTAAAATGATTCGTCACCTTTCCCTCCTGCACGCACACCAGATCAATCCTGTAACCCCCATCGAAGTTGTGTTCCGCCACCCATCGCCGCGCCGCGCGACGCAATTTCCTGCGCTTGTCCGCCGCGGCCGTTTTGTCCGGGTTGAATCCCGAGCGCGTTTTTTCCGTGCGCGTCTTTACTTCCGCAAACACAAGAACCTGATCTTCCGGATCCCACGCGATTACGTCTATTTCGTCGCGGCCCAGGCGGATGTTGCGCTGCCGGACGGAGTAGCCGATGGAACGGAGATATTCGGACGCGATGCCTTCGCCGTGCGCGCCCAGAACCAGATGTTTGGGCGGCCTTGCGGAACGCAGGGGACTGACACGATCGCTGCTTAGGAAAGGGAAGTGCATGCAGCTACATTCCGTGAACATAGAACCGCGCGGAATGGCCTGTATGACCGATCGATTTTGTCGTATCGGTGATTTTCTCTTATCTATGCCGAACCCGGACGTTCCATGAGGGCGTGGAACATCCCGGTGCGGCTTGCCGATGCGAAATAGTCCCGACGTGCGATCAAGACCCGCTTGCCGCCATCTTGCGAAGGCATTGACGCCGAAAGAGTCTGTCTAGCATGCTGACCCAATTGACGTCCTTCGCCGGCATCGGCCTCTCATGCGAAAAAATCACCGTCGAGGTCGGGTGGACCCCAGGGGAGGGGAAATTCTTCATCGTCGGGCTGGCAGATACCGCCGTTCAGGAAAGCAGGCAGCGCGTCTCGCACGCGTTGCGGCATAGCGGATACCGCTTCCCGACCGGGCGGATGGTAATCGTCAACTTGGCGCCGGCCGATATCCGGAAAATCGGCCCGCGGTACGACCTGCCGATCGCGCTTGGCCTGCTTATCGCGCACGAGCTGGTTGATATTCCGGAGGTGACGCTGCGAACGACTGCATTTCTCGGAGAACTTGCGCTCGACGGCGCATTGCGGCACGTGACCGGCGTTCTGCCGGCCGCCATTGCATGCCAGAAACTTGGAGTAAAAACCCTGGTTGTTCCCGCAGCGGACGGCCCGGAAGCAGCGTTGATACCGGATGTGCGCGTGATCGCGCCGAAAAGCCTGCATGAGCTTTTGGGGATTCTGCATGGCGAGAGGGAACCAGATCCGATCTCTTTTCCGGAGGACGACTGCGCTGCATTGCGTGACGCGATTGATTTCGCCGACGTGCGCGGACAGGAACAAGCGAAGCGCGCGCTCGAGATCGCGGCTGCCGGCGGGCATAACGTCCTGCTTTCGGGCGCGCCTGGATCCGGCAAAACGCTCCTGGCGCGCGCGTTCAGGAACATATTGCCGCCCCTAACGCGCGAAGAGTCCATCGAAGTGACGCAGATTTACTCGGTGGCGAACCTTCTTCCGGAAAATACGCCTCTTATACGTCAGCGCCCGTTCCGCGCGGTGCATCACACCGCCAGCGGCGTTTCGATAGTCGGAGGCGGGCAGATTCCCGGCCCGGGAGAGATCAGTTTGGCGCACCGCGGCGTTCTGTTCCTGGACGAACTCGGGGAGTTCCCGGCATACGTTCTGGAGGTCCTGCGGCAGCCGCTGGAGGACAGGCGGATAACAATCACCCGCGCGCGCGGCTCGATCACGTTTCCGGCCGACTTCACTCTGATCGCGGCGATGAACCCGCCGAAATTCTCGGCCGTAGGCGCATCTGCGCAGTCGCAGAGGAAAATCTCGGCGCCGCTGCTGGACCGGATAGACCTGACGGTGGATGTGCGTGCCGTGCCAATCGAAGACTTGCGACGCAGGCGGCCGGCGGAGGCCGGGACATCGGCGGAAATAGCGGCGCGAGTGCTGAGGGCGCGCAAAACACAGCAGGCGAGATTCGCGGGCACCGGAATGCGCACGAACAAGGAAATGCACGTCAAACAGATTGACGCGCTGTGCGACCTGGACGGGGCGTCGGAAAAATTGCTGTTGCAGGCGGTGAACAGGCTCGGGCTTTCGGCCAGGGGATACCATCGCACGATAAAAGTGGCGAGAACGATTGCCGATCTGGCCGGAACGGACGTGATAGAAACGGCGCACGTGGCGGAGGCGTTGCAGTACAGGCAGAACCTACAAGAATGACTAATGACAATTACATGGAAGCATCCGCAAGATTTATCATTTCATGATTTTCCGATTATCTGCCGCAGCTTATTCGCCATCTCCTCCGTTGCCCTCCCCGCCGCCTCTTTCCAATCCTTTCCTTCGGAAGCATAGATAATGCTTCTTGAAGCATTTACGATTGCACCCGTACCGTCCGCGATAAATCCATATTTCACATCCTCCGCTTTTCCGCCCTGCGCTCCGTATCCCGGAATGAGAAATGGAATGTGCGGCATGAGCGTCCTCAGGTATTTTAATTCTTCCGGGTACGTGGCTCCGACAACGGCGCCGACGCATGAGAGCGCTTTTTTTCCAAGACACGTCGTTCCCCAGCTCTCTACAAGCTGCGCGAGATGTTCGTGCACGACTTCGTCTCCCACCGCAAGATCCTGCAATTCGCCGGAGCTTGCATTGCTTGTCTTAACAAGAATGAAAATGCCTTTGTTGTTCTTCACGCATCGCTCCATGAATGGCTTCACGCCGTCGGAACCGAGATAAGGGGTTACGGTAAGCGCATCAATCGGACTGCCTGCCGACAAGTATGCATCCGCATACGCCTCACACGTAGAACCTATGTCGTTCCTCTTGCCATCAGCAATCACCATCAGCCCGCGGTGCTTGGCGTGCGTACAGATTTCCCAAAATAATTTCATTCCTTCCCATCCGAGCGTTTCGAAAAACGCCATTTGCGGCTTCACGCACGAGGCGACGGAAGCCACAGCGTCAATAATGCCAGTGCAGAATTCCCGGAAGCCTTGATAATTTTTGGATACCCCCTCCGGAAGCCTGCTCATTTGTGGATCAAGTCCGACGCATACCGGAGACGTCTTCTTCACTTTTTCTATCAGGGCGTCTGCAAAGTGCATGTATGTTCATAATCAACGACATAAGCGCGGTTATCAAGGCGTTATTCGCTCTTCTTCATTGATTTACATTGGTCATTTGTCATTTCCACCTCGTGCCTCTCGCCAGCGGCTCCTCCAATTCCACCCAATTGAAGTGCCCCGATTGGTCGGTCCAACGGACTGCGCCGAGCGTTTCGGTGCTGCCGGCCCGGTTCAGGCTGATCTGCATGTTTTTCGCGGTCGCATCCGGCGCGAGGGATACGTCGCCAAAAAGCCGGAACGTCCTGGACATTCCGCTCAAAATTCCTATCGAATCGGACAGGTTGGAACAGCTTACGGCGGAGTCGTCGGGGTTGAATGAGCAATCTGCGCGTTCGTTTGACCCGGCAATTCCCAGTTGCCAGTTGTTCACGTTCACGAAAATCGCCTTGTTCACCTGGAAAAACATATGTTCGATTTTGAGTTCAACGTTCTCGACGGCGGACCCCGCGATTGTGAACGACGCCAGTTGCTGGCCCGGGCCGAGCGGCAGAATCCCGTCGCTTTCCTGGGCATTGACCACCGATGTGATTCTTCCCATCGCCGTTTGATGTTTCGGATACGGGCCGCCGTCGGTTCCGGAAACAATCGTGTCGGCGGACCATTCTCCTTCAACAGTAAGCTTAAGAGAATCCACCTCGATCATGGTTTCCGAAACGCCTCCCTGGTTGCGGGCTTTTATGCGGACGACGACGCCAATCGCCTTCTGTTCCCCCTTCTCGATGCGGTAATTGCCGGTTAACGCCCCTCGCCACGTTTTTTCGGAAGAATCGAATGCCTTGTCGAGGACGATTTGGCCCAATTCCGTGCCATCGGCCGCGACGACGTACATGCTGTCTATTCCGTCAATTTTGTTTTCCAGTTTCACTTCGGCCCTGCGCACGATCATCGGTTCAAGATTGGCGAAGAACATCGCGCTCGCTATCGGCTGCGATCTCTCGCCGGCGAGCAGGAACCGGCTGCGCGCCGGAAAATCATAGAGGGCGGACGGAGAAGCCGATGAAGTCCGGGGGACTGAAGAAGCGCCGTAGGAAGAAACATGCGCATCGGAAACGGATGACGAGGAGCTGCCTGCGGAAGATTGATCCGCGGGCGGCAGACCGCGTTCCGCGCGACGGTAATTCTGCAAATCGGAATTGATTTCGGCGATGAATGCCGATGCGAGCCGGGCCATCTGGCCGCGAGTCAGCAATCCGTCGAATGCAAGTCCTATCGGAAGCGCAGTGCCGCGTTTTTGCGCGGCTCTGGCATATGGCATATACCACGGTTCATCCGGCGCCGGAGCCGTTTCGTATCCGAAAACAACAGTAAGTATTTTTAACGCCTCGGCATAGTTCACGCTTCTATCAGGATGGAAGAAGCCGTCTGGATACCCTTTTACGATCCCTGCGGCTTTTGAATGGCACACGAACCGGCTGAACCAGTCATTTTTTCGCACGTCCGGAAAGCAGTCCTCCGAATTCGATGGCCCTACTGTGACTTCCGGATTGCTTAGCAAAGCGATTTTAAGAAATTCCGCCCTGTTTAGCGTGCTGTTCGCGGCGAATGTTCCGTCGGGATTGCCGCTCACGACTCCGCGATTAGTGAGCAAACTGATCGCCGCAGACTCCGGCACATTGAACGGAGCATCCGCATACCGGCCGCTCACGTCCGTGTAATCGAGAGCGGCAACGGATGCCGGAATGATGATCAGTAAGGATAAAAATGGGGATTTTCGCATCGCCTGGAGTATAATGAGCGCGTACTTGCAATCTAACACGAATTTTAAATTCCCGCCGTGCGTTCCATAATGCGTTTATTATTGGCCGCAGCGGACGTCCTGTACGTTCCAATCGCATTGCTCCTGTAGTTCAACGGATAGAACGATCCTCTCCTAAGGGATAAATGCAGGTTCGATTCCTGCCAGGGGCACCATTCGACTCGCGCCTCATTGCTGCGCAATTCGGCGCTCGCTCATGGTCCTCGCCGCTTCGCGGCTCGGGCCACTTTCTATGAGGCGCGAGGCGAATGACAGTGAGCGAGCCGCAGCGAGTCGAACTGCCCCTCCATCTCGCTCACCATTCGATCGCTACGCTCCTCATGATCCTTCGTACTGGTTTAGAGTGCGTTTACTACAGGTGCGATCGAATGACCCTGAGCGAGCGAAGCGAGTCGAAGGGCGGCCCTTCAATGCTCTCACTGCAAAACTACGACTTCCCTTCCTTCCGCCGGCAGAGACCCTTTTATTTTGTATTCGCCAACCCGCTCTTTTACTCCGATTATCTTCTCAACCGACTTCAGCGCGTCTTTGTCTTTGCCCGGGAGCAGAATCAGCACGCGCGGATCGAACTCATCAACTAGTTTCTGCGTCAATTTCGCGTCCGCTGCAGGGAGCACAAGCACCGAGACGTCTCCCACTGCTTCTATCTGACGATCGGTCCAGTCTTTTACGGGTTCAGAGAGGAATGCGCAGCGGATATGGTCCGGGTCGGCGACATAGCTCACCTGCCTGCCGTCATCGTGCCCGATCCCCCGTATGGAGACGCCGCTGATATTGTACTCGCCGGGCCAGGATATGACGCCTTGTGACCCCTCCTCTTCCGGAACGGCCGCAAGCGTGATTCCGCTCTTGCCGCTCTTCGCAGCATCGGACGGATTTGGAAACACAGTAAGCGTCGCATCGCCGTTTTGAAGGCGGAAGGACGTCGGCGAAACGGATGTAAACGTCAGCATCGGACGAATAATAGGACTAACCGTGCAGCGGGCAAAGGCGAATCAGAGGCAGGTTACGCCTCCATCCGCTCGATTTTCGCCCCCAAACCCCGCAATTTCTGATCAAGTTTGTCGTATCCGCGCTCGATGTAACGCACATCCGTGATCGTCGTTTCGCCCTCGGCGCAGAGCGCGGCAAGCACCATGGCGGCGCCGGCGCGAATGTCGTTGCTGGCAACGACGCGGCCGCGCAGCGGAGTGGGCCCGATGATCAGAGCTTGGTGCGCGTTAAGAATCTCAACATGCGCCCCCATTTTCTCCAGTTCGTACAGGTACGCCATGCGCCCTTCGTACAGCCGTTCAAACATTCGGCTTACTCCCTGCGCTTGCGTCATCGCAACACCCATCGGCGCCTGCAAATCGCTCGGGAATCCGGGGAAAATATTGGTGCGGACGTTCATGGAACGGAGCGATGACAACTCGCCGTCAATCAGCAGCGCCTGTTCCTTAGGATCGTACTTCCACACGGCGCCGAACCTGCGCAACGAATCTAGGAATGAGAGAAGATGCTCGCGGTCTATGCCATGCAGTCTGAGTTTGCCTCGCGTGATCAGGGCCGCCAGGACCAATACTCCCGCCTCCAGGTAATCGAATGTGACGTAATGCTCGGCTCCGTGAAGAGTTCTGGAGCCGCGTATGACGACCGTATGCTGTCCGATTCCGCTGATTTTCGCCCCCATGCTGCCGACGAATCGCTCCACTTCCTGCACGTGCGGCTCGCTCGCGGCGAGATCAATGCGCGTCTCCCCCGGAAGGAGCGACGCGGCCATTACCGCATTTTCGGTGGCCGTGACGGAAAATTCCGGAAGGATGACGTGTCCCGATTCGAGCGTGCCCTGCAAATGCAAAATATCCTGCGTACTCATATCTTCGGCTCCCATCTGCGTGAACGCCTCGACATGCGCGTTAACAGGCCTTTTGCCTATCACATCTCCGCCCGGATAAGCCATTTCAACCACTCCAAACCGCGCAAGCAGCGGCCCGAGGAACAGGATTGACCCCCGTATAGGAGCGCAGAGTTCGGCCGGAATTGGCCTGCTCTGGAGCTTCTGTGCGCGGATGCGCACTGTGCCTTCTTCAAAGCTCGTTTCCGCTCCCAGGAAGTCAAGAATATTCAGCATCATGCGCACGTCGCGCAGTTGCGGCACGTTTCGCAGGACTGTCTCGCCTTCTGCGGCGAGGACGCCGGCGGCGATCAGAGGCAGAGCGGCATTCTTGGATCCCCCGATGGCAACATCGCCGACAAGTGGTATGCCGCCGCGGACTCTGTATGTGATTTCCATAGGGGAGGAGCATTGTAACGCAAGTCAGCCGTTCCACCATCGCCATATCATCTCCAGCAGAAGCAGAAATACTCCAACTGTTATGAAGCTGTCGGCAACGTTGAAAATCGGGAACGAGCCCGCCTGGAAAAAATCAGTTACTTTCCCGTCATTAATGCGGTCGGCGATGTTCCCGGCCGCTCCACCGATGATCATTCCGAAGGCGATTTTCCCGGCCTTCGTTCTTGCCTTTGTTGCCGCCACTGCTATGCAAAGCAGCGCCAGACCTATAAGGATGTTTTGCAGTTTCCACGGGAATGTGATGCTGAATGCAACGCCGGAATTCTCCGCGATTTGCAAACCGGCGAATGAACCAAAAACGGGAATCCTAGCTATCAGCAGATGATCGGCCGCGAACTTGGCGAGAAGGCTGATTGTAAAACTTAGAACGGCGGTCAGGGTCAGCACGCACACAGCCTAAGGTCGGAGCCAGGGCCAGGGCCAGAATAAATATGTGAAACTGCCGGCCGGCTTTCTGTTTCCGAAACCGGCTCAGGCTCTATACTCAGTTGCCCCGCATGTTTCGTCGCATTGATCTGCTGCTTCTCGGCATTACTGTCGTCCTGACGCTTTTCGGACTGGCTATGCTGGCGAGCGTGTCGGTATATGAGAGTTACCAGTTGACGCTGAGACTTTATGGACGCGGGATGAACTCGTTCTATCTATGGCGCACATTTCTTCATGTCCTGTTCGGCATGGGAGTGATGTTCTGCACGAGTGTAATATCTTATCGCTTTTGGGAACGGTCGGCTAAATTCCTGTTCTTTGCGACGATTCTCCTGCTTGTTCTTGTTCTGATTCCCGGCGTGAACGCCGGATGGGGGACTTCGTGGAGCTGGCTGCGAATAGGACCATTCTCGGTGCAACCGTCGGAATTTCTGAAACTTACGATGATCTTCTACCTCTCGGTGTGGCTGCAAAAACGCGAGCAGCTGATTGGAACTTTCAAGGAAGGGTTCGTGCCGTTCGCCGTGCTGCTTCTGATAAGCACTTTTCTGATCGCGATTCAGCCTGATCTCGGATCGTTTCTCGTGCTTTGCACAATCGCCTCGGTGATGTTTTTCATAGGCGGGGGAAGTGTGTCGCATATGATTCTCGGCGGCGGGCTCACTGCCCTCGTCGGACTCCCGATCATTCTGCAAAAATCGTACATCCGGCTCCGGTTCGTTGCTTTCCTGTTTCCGGACGATCCGTCTATACGCGAAACTTTCGGCTTCCAGATAAAGCAGGCGCTGATAACGATCGGAAGCGGCGGGTTTTTTGGCGTCGGATACGGAAAATCCATCCAGAAGTTCGGATACCTGCCCGAAGTGAAAGGAGACATGATTTTCTCCGCCATGGCCGAAGAGCTTGGATTCTTCCGACTGATGATAGTTCTCTCGATGTACGGGCTGCTTGTGTTTCGCGGGTATCGCATCGCGGAGAACGCGCCCGACAGATTCGGCTTTCTGCTGGCTATCGGCATCACCGCGTGGATTGCCGTGCAGACGTTGATCAATATCGCCGTTAACATCGGACTTTTCCCTCTTACAGGCATCACGCTTCCTTTCATCAGCTACGGCGGATCGTCGCTCGTGTCGCTGCTGGCCGCGATAGGAATTCTGTTGAACATCTCAATGCATTCGACTACGGAAGCAAGTCTCGCAAGAAGACAGAACAGGAAAAAACTCGGAAGATGGGCGCTTGGAGCGTAAAAATGACTATAATGCGCTCCCCATGGCGAAAATCCTGTTCGCTGCCGGCGGCTCCATCGGCCACATCGCCCCGTGCGTCGCGGTGTGGCGTGCGGCGCAGATGCTCGATCGGCGGGCGCAGACGCATTTCATTTGCTCAACCAGAAAGGAAGATCTCATATTTCTGCAAACGGAAGGAGCCGCTTTCACAGCCCTGTGCGGGCGGCGAGTGACGACTTGGTCGCTCCCCATGATGATTTTGCGAGCGTGGAAAATACTCGGTCGCGTAAAACCGGACGTAATATTCTCCAAGGGAGGAGGCGTGACCGTGCCTGTCGCGCTCGCCGGACGGGCAATGGGGATTCCACTCGTCATTCATGAATCCGATGCAGTGCCCGGAAGAGCGACAAGGCTGTTGTCGCGTTTCGCCGAACGCGTCTGCCGCGGGTTCCCCGGCAACCCTGTGCGGCCGGAGCTTTTTTCCGGTTCAAGAGAGAAGGGATTTGTTATTACGGGACTTTCCGGCTCCAGGCCGGTTCTGCTGGTCATGGGCGGAAGCCAGGGCGCCAGCGCGTTGAATGACGCGATCACCGCGCAACTGGATGCTATTTTATCGCTGGTTGACGTCGTCCATATCACAGGCGCCGGCAAGAGCGGCGCTGCTCCGCGCACCGGACGATACTGGACGCGGGAATTCGCGCATGAAGACTATCCTCATCTCCTCGCGATCGCCGATATGGCCCTGAGCCGTGCGGGAGCCGGAGCCATAAGCGAATTCGCTGCATTGGGCATAGTCCCCATGCTGGTCCCGCTGCGCGGGCTGGCGCACGACCATCAGGAAAAGAACGCCCGCGCAGCAGAAGAGAAAGGCGCATGTGTCGTTATCGAGCAGGATGCGCTCGGGAGTGCATTGCTCCGCGCAATCGTCCGTTTCGGGACAGATGCAAACTTCTTTAGCGAAATACGCAGGAATATTTGTGCTCTTGCCGATCTTGACGCCGGCAAAAAAACGGCAGACATTCTATTGGCAGTTGCGCACGAATATGGCGGAGTGCCTTGAGCTTGCGATTTCTTTTGAGTATCCTCGATCGGCTGTATGAACCATTGGTACAAATTCATTATTCCGCTTTTTGCGCTGGCTTTTCTTCTTGTGAGCTGCGCAAAACGGCCGGCGGAGCCGGTCGCCGCTCCTGATGTTGGTTCTCCAGTCATTGCTGAGCCGTCCGCCAAAATTTTGGAAGCGCGGAAAAACTTCGACGGGAATATGCTTTCCGGAAAGCACACAGTAATTCTGCATACGAACAAGGGCGACGTCACCATGGAGCTGGACGCGGATGTAGCGCCAAAAACAGTGACGAATTTCGTCGTCCTCGCCAGGGCCGGAACGTTCGACAACATGACGTTTCATCGCGTGATTCCGGGGTTCATGATCCAGGGAGGAGATCCGAACGGGGACGGCACAGGGGGCGAGAGCATTTACGGGCCGACTTTCGAGGATGAGATCAACGCGGATAGCTACGGTCTCGGCGAGAAGACCCTGAAAGACGCAGCGGAGGGGGAGCCTCTGTCGCCGGAATTCGAGAATGTCACCATCAAGGAATTCTACGAAAAACAGGGATATGTTTACAAAAGCGAACTACAGTCTCTTCCGATGACAAAAGGAGCAGTCGCCATGGCAAACAGGGGTCCCAACACGAACGGAAGCCAATTCTTCGTCATACACGGGGATAGCACTCCGTGGCTCGACGGGCGACACACCGTCTTCGGTCGCGTCACTGAGGGCATGAATGTCGTGGATACGATCGCCAATGTTCCGCGCGATGCCGCGACGGACAAGCCTGATGAGCCTGTGACGTTTACGGCGGAGGTTAAGTGACCTTCTTGCAGGATTCCTGATAGGCTTTACACGTGAGAACACGCTTCCCTCCGTCGCCGACGGGCTTTCTGCATGTTGGAGGCCTTCGCACCGCGCTGATGAATTATCTTGTTTCCAGGCGGACGAACGGGAATTTTCTCGTGCGGATTGAGGACACTGACCGCGAACGGCTGGTTCCCGGCGCAGTGGAGAACATGCTTCGCGGCATGACATGGGTCGGTATTTCGCCGGATGAAGGAGTGATGCTGGATCCGGGGGGCGAAGTAATGCAGAAAGGAAACCGGGGGCCGTATTTCCAGTCCGAACGTTTGCCGCTTTACAAAAAGTACGCCGCCGAGCTGGTGCTTAAAGGCCGCGCGTACCGCTGCTTCTGTCTGCCAGAGCGCCTGCAGGAGATGCGCAAACGACAGGAGGAACTCAGGCAGCCGCCGATGTATGACCGGAGGTGCCTGGGACTGTCGACGGAGGACGCGGCTTTAAAATCGAAAAATGGGGCGCCGCACGTGATTCGCATGAAAATTCCGCATGAACGCCGCATCACATTCACGGATGAAATACGTGGAGAGCTCAATTTTCAGGGGCATACGATTGACGACCAGGTACTTCTAAAAAGCGACTGCTTTCCCACATATCATCTCGCGCATGTAGTGGACGATCACTTGATGGAGACGGACATCGTGATACGCGGCGAGGAATGGCTAAGTTCGCTCCCCAAACATCTCCTGCTCTTCGAATGGCTTGGATGGACACCGCCGCGATACGCGCATGTCCCGTTGCTGCTCGGAAAAGACAGAAAAAAGCTGAGCAAGCGCGACGGCGACGTAACCGTTGAGGAGTACATGAGGAAAGGTTATTTGCCGGAAACAATGGTTAACTTTCTCGCGCTTCTCGGATGGAATCCCGGAACGACTCAGGAAATTTTCACGATGGAGGAATTGATAGAGCAATTCAGCCTGGAACGCGTTCAGAAGGCGGGGGCGATATTTGATCTGGAGAAGCTGGACTGGCTGCAGGGCCAATGGATGCGGAAAATCCGGCTTTCTGATTTTGCGAGCCGGATACTGCCGCTCGTGGCGGAAAAGTTTTTACTCGCCAAATCCGATCCTGATTTTGTCAAAAAAGCGCGGCTTATCCAGGAACGCATCACGTTCTTCCACGAAGCTCCGGACATGATGAGATTTTTCTACGAGGAACCGCGCGCAAGCGCCGAACTGATCGCAAACGAGAAGCAGAAAATCGAAAAGTCGCAACTGTCGGAGATTTTCATGACGCTTGAGAGGGTTCTTGGAAATGTCATTGAGAAAGAATGGACTGTCACTGGCCTGAAGGCCGCCGTGCAGTCCGGCTTGGGAAATTTCAGTCAGGGGCAATTGCTTTGGCCGCTTCGCGCTGCCCTGACCGGCTTGCCTTACAGCCCCGGCGCGTATGAAGTTGCGGAAGCGCTGGGAAAAACGAAAACGATGGAGCGCCTGCGACGGACGGCGCGATCAATACAATGATTGTTCACGTTCTCATGTTAATCCAGGAACTCGTTCCCCTAGGCCCAAAAACCACAATGCGCATAGGCGGAAAGGCGCGGTGGTACGCGGAATTGCTTACGAAAAAAGACGCGGAGGACGCCTGCTCATTTGCCCGGTCAAAGAAAATTCCGCTGATCGTCCTCGGCGGCGGATCAAATACTATTTTTGCGGATGGCGTGATCGCCGCGTTGGTTGTGCGGATCCAATCGGAGAACATGACAATGGAAAATTCGAATGGGCGCAGAACCCGGATCGTCGTCGGAGCGGGGAAACCGCTCGGCTGCCTTGTAAACAATCTCGCCGTGAACAACCTGGACCTCTCGGCGTTGACCGGGATTCCGGGAACTGTCGGCGGCGCGATATTCGGGAATGCCGGGCAGGGGGCAAGCGGCATATGGATTGATTATTTTGTCGAATCAGTGACGGCATACGTGGATGGGCGATGGAAAATATTTACGCGCGATGAATGTAAATTCCGGTACAGGGACAGCGCGTTCAAGACCTGCGCGTATGCATCGCGCCAGGTAATCATCTGGGAGATTGCATTGAGCATTCCATCGCGTCAGGAAGCCGATGTAAAGATGGAAATAGAACGTCTGCTGAAGAAGCGAATCGAAACGCAGCCGCATCTTAAGACGGCCGGATCGTGCTTCAAATCGCTTTCCGACGGAACGCCGGCATGGCAGCTGATTGCCGGAGCCGGATTGCGCGGGGAAAAAATCGGCGGCGTTCAGATCAGCGAAAAACACGCAAACTTCCTGATGAACACCGATAATGGGACATTTGATGACGTCAAAGCCGTCATCGGACTCGTCAAAAAAACCGCGCCGCGGATTGAGGGCGTGGAGATGCGGCTTTACGGCGAAGACGGCGCAAATTTGTGGCAATAGAACCGGCTTACAGTAGGATTCGCCGCAGATGTCTCTGCTGGATATAGACATAGGGAGATTCGTGCTTGACCAAATAAACTCCCTGCGCAGGATGCACGGACGATGGGATCTGCAGGAAGACGGCCAACTTTCCGGATGGGCCTGGGAACATATCAAGTGGATACTGCGACATGGGAAAGGCATCTGTCATCCTGAAAAAGGGGAATTGGGCGATGCTCAAACGGAAAATATATTTTCCGGCTCATGCCAGGATCCGTATTCCTTTGCCGTGCATAATATTTACCACGGAGATGACGCTCACTTGCACAATTTTCTCCGCGAAGACATCGCAGCGCACGGAGTTGCTATTTACACACAGGAGTATTTCAATCGTTATTTGATGATTTTTGCGTGGAGGGCGCGGAAAAATTCATAAATACGCATCACCAAAACATCACGATGGGAAGGAACCTCTCAAAAATCGCCTCATGCGAGGAAGCAAGCCAAAATTTTGCGAGGCGTATCGGCATACGTTGAGCGAAATTTTGGCGCAGATGACGAAGCAGGAGGCATTTTTCAGAGGTTCCCTGCCTTAAAACGGCAAATCCTCCGCTTTGATCTCCGACGCGTATGTGACAGCGGGAATCTCCACATTAATATCCGCGGACGACGGCGCGGCGTGCGCTGCTTCCGATGCTGGAGCGGAAAAACTGCGCACTTCGTTGGAAATATTGTTCTGCACGGCAGGATTGCTGACGCCAAGCAGCAAAAGCGATTCGCAGATTATTTCGGTTGTGGTGCGCTTGGCGCCATCTTTTGTTTCCCACGCTCGAGTCTGCACGCGGCCTGTGACGTAAACGCGATTGCCTTTTTTGATCGCCTTGCTCACTTGATCCGCCAGCTCGCCCCATATGACGACATTATGAAATTCTACCCGCTCCTTATCCTCGCCGGAATTGCGGTCCTTCCACCGTTCGTTGCTCGCGACCCCCAAAGTAAGGACTTTTTGCCCCCCGGTGGTGGTGCGCATCTCCGGATCTCGCGTGACGTTGCCAACCACGTCTGCGCGGTTGAGGCACTGGGCAATCGCGCCTGCGCCTTCCGGCGGCGTACGCTGGCCGTCTTTGGAATCGAGAAAAATCATGTCTTGCGCGACGATTTTGGTTTTCGATCTCTTTTCGCCGGTTTTTTCATCCTGCCAGCTGTCGGTTTGCAGTCGTCCGGATATAAAGAGCTGCGCGCCCGGCCGGACGAATTTGCCCGCCACTTCGGCCATCGGCCCCCACAGGGTGACTGTGTGAAATCCCTTGCCTGCAATCATCTCGCCGCTTTCGGCTTTGAACATGTACGGCGCCACGAGATTCAAGTCAACAACGCTTATGCCGCCCGGGGTTTGTCGAACCTGTACGGGCTGCGTCTGGTAGCCGATGATTTGCACGCGATTCAGGGAGAACATAATTGCCGGGGAATGGGGTACACTTGTACACCCGTCGGAAAAATGTGCAACGAGGTTCACTTGCCGGAAGCACATTATCTTTTGAAATAGGAAGCATAGCAACAGTGAGGTGCGTCCGATTTTATGCTACAATAGAAGGATTTTACGATGAATGCCAACATTCGACTTTTCGGCTTTATAATGAGCTTGTCGCCTATTGCGGCTGCCGTGTCCGCGCGCGCGGAAATGTATCGCATCCACGAGTCTCCGCCAGCGGCTTTTTCAGACATCGAGTTGGTCGTCGGCAAAGAGCTCCCGGATGCCCTTGGCAAGGCTCAATGCGGCGGATGGAGCAGGGAACAATCCGTCGGCTGGACGCCCGGCCCTGGGAGTTCCATTTCCCGCGTGGAAGGAGTTCCGGGGCGGGATGGTCTTCCGCTGCAAAATGACGGAACTCCATGGCCGTCTGGCATGGCGCTGCGGGCCGAATGTGAAGACGGCGTGAGGGATGGAGAGCAGTGTGAAGCACGCGGCCCCAAGGGGCCGCGCTTCACCCTGAGCTCGCCCCTGAAGGACAACATCATTCATGACGCGGCTGCCCATTCGGGCCTGAGAGGCCCTCAGGGCCTTCGAACGGCAAGCAGCCGCGCTTTGTCGAAGGGTAAAAATGGATTTTCGTTCCCGGATTCCGCAAAAGGGTGGAGTACGACATGCGAATCAGGCCTGGCCGAAGGGTCTGCGATCGAACGGATGGTGTGGCGCGATCCTGATGGGGAGGGACCGGGCAAGTATGAGGTTGAAATGAAGACCGTTCCGTCGTTTGACGATCCTCCGTGCGCGCTGCCGGGAGAGGAAGGCGACGACGCGGCTCCGTCCTGCGCAGGCTTTTGCGCGCGGCTGAACGGCGAAGAATACACTTACGACGACTGCAAGGTTTTCTGTCGGCTCTACGACGAAGAAGAGAATGGTGGAGATGGTGGGGTGGGTGGTGGTGGGGATGATGAAAATAATGGGGGGGATGAGGAGGGGGATGGAGGATTCCGCTGTAAGAAACGCGCGTTAAAGTATGTATGTTCCGAAGAGTGGGTTGCTCCGCCGTTTGAAACACAAGTGCAGGGCTACTGCTTCCCCCGATCCTCTTCCAGTTCAAGCTCCTCAGATAATGAATATGATGTAAATAACGAGAAACTGGAAGAAGAAGATGTGGAGGAAGTGATGAAAGAGGAGGAGGTGATGAAGGAGGAGGAAGTGATGGTGGAAGCGGAAGAAGATAATGATGAGGAAGAGGAGAATTCGTGGATATGGGATCCCGAAATCTCCGCACCAATCGAATTGCTTAATCCGATTGAAAAGCCTCAATCGTTGCTTATGCCACGGCGGGTCGCGCCGGTCGCGCAGGTATCGGAACAGGAAGATGGATGGCAATGGGAAGACGAAGCGTCATCTGGAGAAGCAACGCCGGAGAACGACGGGCAGCTCGAAATTGGAGGCGAAGAAAATATGGAATGGGCCGGTAACTGTATTTCGTGCGCCGGAAGCGAGTGCAGATGCCAGGGGCCCGGTTGCGTTGAGCTGCCGGAACGCGGCGGGCGGATGAATCCTGCGCCGGCCCCACATCGCGGGAAAAAAATCTTCCGTTCTTTTTTCCGCAGTTACATTGCCAGTACGAAGCGCGACGCCGTTCGCGGAATTACAGTGGGTGGGAACGACAGGCTTTCCTCGACGAAAATGGATGTCGCCTGTTACGGATTCTATGATGAATTCGACCCGAAAGAATCGGCGACAACGACGCGCGACCGGCGATGCGTGATCGGGTTTCCATTAACGCGGAAAACTCTTCGCGAAGATCAAAGCGCCGTTGGCGACGTCGGCCGACAGCCGCAGCCATACGATCCGCCCCCGCTTTCAACGGAAGAGCCTGAAGACGGCGTCTGGCACGCAATCGCCGGAGGAATGTCGTTCATGAGGGAAAAGGCGATTGAAAAGAGCGACATGGATTTAACGCAGTTATTGCTTAAACCGGACATGAAGACGCTGCAGGCGATCGAGCAGCGCCTGCCAGATATGCCGTATGCGATGGAGAGCGAGTCTCGCGCAACCGATGACGCTGTGAGCAACAAGAATTATGAAGACAAAAAAAACGAGGCTGCGCGGCCCGTGACAATGTGGATTCAGCGGCTGCAACAGGATATGGCGCGCCTGCTGACCCCGCCGGCCGCAAGGCTGAGGATCCCCGCCGCGTGGGTGTCCGCTCCCGCAACCGGCGATCTGGAAGATAAAATGGCGTCATCGGTTGACCGCGAACTCCATGCCAGCGACGACGTTCTCGGAGAGGTGTTCGCGATCGCCAGGCAGTATCTGACGTTGCAGGAAGAGCCGATACCGGCGGTGATTCCGCTCGGCGCCCCGCAAGAATTCAGAGCGCGGCAGTCACAGTGGAAAACATACAAAAAAAGCCGGAATGACCTTGGCATGCCGGTCCCGGCGGCGGTGGATGATCTGATAGCGAAACTCGGCGATTACGCGGTTCAGATTGAGAAATACCGCGCGTTGCGCGGCCATCTGGCGGAAACCGCCGCCGGCCTTCTCGGCCGCCGCGGGAACGAAACGGCGGCGCTGGTGAAATGGATGGAGGAAAACATGGAAAAATACAAAGCTTATTTGGAGGAAAATGCGCAACGCCTGGAACTCAAGCCGCTCGTTTACGCGGCACAGAGGGAAATAACCAGATTCTCCGACGAGGTGAATATGCCATGGTGCCGCGTCGATCTGCTTACCGTTCCGATCTATTCGCTTCTTGATCCGTGGTGGCCGGGCCGTCCCGGGCTGTCGCCGGATATGTCGTGCGATTCGTCGGGGGACGCGTTGCCGATTCTCTGCATTCCAAAAGAGCGCGACTACGTGTTTGATCTGTCGCGCCTTTCCCTGGACGAAAATGCGTCGCTCCGCATTCCGGTCCTGCATCCGGTTCAGGTGAAATTCGATCTTGAGCGTCTGACGCCCCCAGCCCTCCTCGGGGACACGCCCGACGAGCAGGCTATCAGGCTGCCTGACCTGCCTCCGGTGCCGGAGATGGATCCGGCCTTGCTGCAGCAGGCAACCGGCGTGATCGTAAAAGACGCGCCGCCTGTAATCGAGACGCCGCCGCCGATCGATTTGGAAAAGCCGCGCGCGGCGCTGATCCGAGCAACGCAGATACTTCGAGACAGGAATGTTGCGTATGGAAAATTCTGGGACAGCCTGGAGGTCCCTGACGATGAGCATCCGCTTGAGTGCCCCGCATGGGACAGTGGCCGCTGCGTGCACGTCGAGATGGATTTGAAGGAACGCCTGATGCGCATCACCGCGCAGCCCGCCATTCTTCTTCGTGAACAGCTTGCGATACAGGGAACGCGCCGTTACGCGCCCGATGATGTTTCGGATGATTCCGGCCTTTTTGGCGGCTTCGCCGCCGCATGCGACGCTCGGGATCACGTATGCCCGCTTGAACCGCACACCCAGTCGTATCCGCCGCCAACCGGATGGCAGATCGTGTCGCAGTCGGGAACGGCGGATGATGACGGAATTTTTGACGAACTGCGCTCGCGCTTGCGACGGGAGACTATAACGAACGGCGCCGGTCTGAAGGATGACGGAGACGGGCCGGCGCCTTACGGCATGCCTGCGGAGCAGATTCTGCGGATATTCGATGTTCCGAGAGACATCAACCTCGCCCCTCCCGCAAAAGAACCATGACGCATCATTCCCCGAAATTGTCCGGCAAAAAAATCATAAATCTCTTTATTTTTTCATGTTTCATGCTTTCTTTCTGGTTTTTGATTTTTGGCATTTTTCTCCGGCCTTCCGCTGTCATCGCGCAGGACGAAGCCGCGCCCGCGGCGGTCGTTTCCGCCCCGGCATGCAACAACGCTCTCAGGGAGCGGCTTGCCCAGCAGCAGCGCATTCTTCGTCAAATCTGGTTCGGACGGAAGGCGGCGTCCGAATTGCCTGTGAATTCCGTGCGCTGGGACGCCAATGGCGTCTCGTGGATGAAGATGGAACCGGATGTCTGGCGCGCGCCGGCGAAAGGAAATGATCCAGCCGCGCGAAACGACGCCCAGATTGATAGCACGACCGAATGGGAAGGAATGAACGAAAAAAATCCATCGGGAAATCGGATTGAGCGAATCGGCATATTCGAGCAGAAACAGCAGATCACTTCCGAGTTGATACCCGAACTCACTCAGAGTTTCCGAGCGTTCCAATGCCGCGCCGCCATGGTGTGCGAAACTGCGTACCGATCTTTTCTTCTGGAAGAGCCAGACGAGCAAGGGCTTATTAGCGTACTCACTCCGGGATGCGATGATATGGTCGCGGAACCGATCGCGGAATGTCGCTTCGGGAACGCAGATTCGGATGAGGGCGACAAAATCCACAATAGCGCGGATGGATTTGCCGAAACCGTGGTGCGCACTGAGTGCGGGCCTCTCGTAAAACAACTGGCCGACCGGGAAGCCGCGTTCCTGCGCGTCGCCGTATCTTACGACGCGGCCGTGCGGTCGCTCATGCAATCCAGCGGTTCATTCGACGAGTTCCTGCGTGCATTGCGCGCGGACGTGCTGGCGCCGCTGGAACAAACGATGCCTCTCCTCTCGAAACTGGGCCGCATCCCATGTTTTTCCAGCCAATGCAATGAATGAACGCCGCGTCATGATCGGCATCGCCTGCCGCGCTGCGCCGCTCCTGGGATTGATCGCGGCGTTCGTGACGATTTCTCTGTTTTCAGCGGGGCGTTCGCTTACCGGCTCCGCAGCCGGAGAAAACATTCCGGCGCTTCCGGCATGCGAACGCGACGAAATTCTCTTTCCGGATAACGTGGATATTCCGGAGGGACGGACGATCGTGGAAGGGTGGGCGAAGCTCTACCATGACCGCGTCCGAAAGATCGTTGATGACAGACTCGGACAATCGGAAGGAAATGCGACGTGCGACGGGCGGTCGCATATTGCGGCTTCGGAATCTCTCAAAAGCCTGGCGCGGGATTTGGGCGAAACGGACGCGAGCGCGGAAGAAATGCCCGCACTGCTGCTTCAATTTCTGGAACGATACGAGTGCGCTCTGGTCGAGGAATCGCTTATCGCGGAACTTCGGGCGGAGGAATCGGCCTTGCAACAGTTTGCAGGCGCGGAAGATCAGGACTATGCCGTCACCGACTTGCAAGCTGCGTCGCAGCTGGAACAGCGCGCAATTGCGGTGGAACTGCTCGCCGCGCGCCCGGCGATGCACCGGACTCTAACTTACCTCTCGGGTCGCGGCAGATTCGATTCGTTGAACGGCGCGCTGCAGTGCCTGATCGGCGCGACGCTCGACATACGCAATGCTCTTGATCTTGCGGCCGAAGCCAGCTCGTGCATGCCGAGGATTTGGGACGCGAGAACTTCGTTACGCACTCTATTTTCAAAATGAAAACATTCCGGACACGATCGGCGGAAAAAACTTCGCGCGGGCCGCGCGGACGCGTCGCTGGCACCGCGTTTATGGCGTTTGCGGCAGTTGCGATTTTTTCCGCATCGCGACAGGGGGCGCACGCGGCCGCCTCGCTCTACGACGAGATGCTGAACGTCACGCATCGCGAACTGTTTTTAAACGACAAAAGCGTGTTCGCTCCGGAACCGGCGATTCTGGAACCGATTGAAAAATGGCTCCCTTACGTCAAGAATCCGAACCCCGGCAACACGGACGAGATGGACGATCTCCTTGACGGAGGCTTCGGGATTTGCGAGCGCGACAATCTGGACATCGCCAGCGAGTGCGAGGGCGCACGGATCGCGGCGCGGCAGATGGTTGCGCGGGAGGAAAGGACGCGGACCCTCGGGCGCGATCTTCAGATAATCGCCTCGGGCTTTGAAGAGCCGGCTTCTCCCTGCCGTTCATGTCGCGAGTCCACGGCGTCGCCCGCATGTGGCGGGCGGACATCGCCGTGCAGACAAAAGACGATGGCTCGCTGTCGGAACCGGGAATGTCACGTGTCAGCATGGAGAATATTCAGGAAAATCCGGGGATTGAAAGCGCGTTCCGCGCTCTCGGCGATGCGCTTGCAGCGCTGGATGGGGATGATGAAATATCCGCCGCCGTAGGCCGCTACCGTTTCGCCGGAGCACGATGGATGCGCGGCAGGCTCACGGATTTTCCTCCGCCATCCAAAGAGTTCATCGCTCCTGCGCAAGGGAGCGAGCGCGAGCTTATCCAACATCGTTTCCCGGATGTTGAGGACGCCCTGGAATCGCTGGCTGGCGCGCTGATCTCCGATAAATCGCACGCTCCGGTCAAAGGAGAGGCAGTTATCGCATTGCTGCCGAAATCTCTGCAGAATATTCTTCCGAAGAACGTGCTCGCATGGGCGTACATCGAGCGATTGCAGAACGGTTCTATAAGCGGCGACGCCGGGCTGCAATGGTCGCATCCTATCGAACCCGCGCCGTTGACGCTGTGCAGCAAGGGTGAAACCGATGAAGAAGGCGAGGTTGATGAAAATGATGGGAATGAGGAAACTTCCTGTGAGCCGGTTCCTGGCGGAATGTATCCGCCGCCTCCAAAGGAAGAGGCGCGGCCGTTGTGCATCCACCCGCTCATGCGGGCCGGACTGCTGTGTTCACCGCAATCGCCCGGAAAAGAAGACGACTGCGCGGAACATGTTGCAGCTTTGCACGACGAAATACAGCTTTCTGGATGTCCCGGCGGCGACGCCACTCGCGAAACAGAGGAGGGAGGCGACGCCTGCGAGGGAACTTCATGGCAGGACGGAGAGGCCGACGACGATGACGTGTGCACTCCCGCCAGAAAAACATCCTTCCGCAACACCATCGGCAACACGACGTGTTTCATAAACCGGTGCTGGAAGCAATCGTTCGAAGATCACCGGGTCATACCTGGCAGGACGCCTCTGACCACCGGCGACGCGGCGTTCCCGTTCGACGTCTGCATGCGTGAAGACCGTCAGTTGGGAAAAATCATCCCCACGATGTCCGGAGAGCAGGGATGGTCTCCGCCGCCGTATCGTCCGGCGTTTCTGCTGCGGAAATTGGAAGAGGCTATATGCCCCGGGCTGCCGCTCGGGAGTCCCCTCTGCGCTTTCGATCCGGCTCGGCGAATGACTCTCCCTCTTACCGAGCCGATGAAATTCGGCGAAGACCTGGTTGGACAGGCCAGAGAATTCCTGGAACCCAAACTAGCGTTGCAGCAGCTCGGCGAAGCAATCGGAATCCGCATCGGAACGCGCCTGTACGGGGATTTTCTGGAGAAGAAAACAGCAAGGCTCGCGGAGTTCACTGCGGCGGCCGCTTCTCTTCTTTCGCAATTTACCAAAGTTGAATTCCCGTCCGTACTTTGCCCTATGAATGACGCCGGCGGCACCGGGCTCCTGGATACTGCGATGTGCGGCGCCGGCGCCGAATCGGGCCCCGCCGAATACTCTGAACCGCATGGAGACTCCGAACCTATGGAATCGGAGCCCGCGCCTGATGCGAACAACAGTGAATGGAGTTGGGAATTCGTTCCGGACGGCGATTCTTCCTTATGAAGATTATTTCTACGCCGCAGGCCAATGTCGGCAGCCGCAGATTCCTATCGGCGGCCGCCCCGATCCTGACATTCGGGATTTTGCTCCAGCTTGTCTTGCCATCGCCCGCCGCCCACGCCGCCGCGTACGCGCCACAGGCGCTTTCCCCCGCCGTGGATCTCGTCCTGAGACGCGCGGACATGGATATCGCCGAGGCGGAGGACCCGGATTTTCTGGCAACATTCGACGATGACTCTGTTTGGGAATGGACCGGCGACGCGCTGTCTGCGGAGTTCGAGCCAGTGGACACCAGACGTAAGATAGTCCAACAGCGTGAAAACCTTCTACGGGAAACAGCATGTTTCCGCTACGACAAGTGGCTCATAGAACGGAAAATGAACGAGGTTCGGGAGAAAATTGACATGGAGACGGACGCGAACGACGCATCTGTCGTTCTGCCGCTCGAACAGGTTTATGAATTTTTGTCCGGCGAGCTTGATTCGCTGGAACATGGCGGGGTGGATCCGGAAGTGCGCGAGGACGAGACATGGGCAATCCCATTGTTCATAGAGGACGACATTGACGTTTCGTCGGACGAAAAACTTTGTTTCTATAACAGCGATTACGCGCCGGCCGGCGCAAAGGGCTATGGGTGCGATGCCGGAACGCTGCGGTGGATTATGGGGCAATTGTCGCAGGACACCGGCGCATTCCGTGAGGCCGTCGAGTCCGAACTCCGCGCTCAAACTCTGGTCGAACAGGTAATAGAGAGCCGGAATGCGGCGGAGGAAAATTTCGGCCGCTTCCTGGCAGGCGTTGATGATCTGGCAACCGGCGGCAGACCGAAAGATGATGAATTCGCTGCTGCTCCGGCCGGCGGCTCGTCGCGCGTACACAAAAACCAGGCGGGATGCGTGGATTTCGTCGAACCTGGCGTTGTTCTACATTCCATTCGGGGCCCGTTTGCGATTGATCCTGACGACGCCTCGCTCGCGCTCGCCTTCCGCGAGTTTCGAATCAAGGCGGATGAAGAGCGCCGCGCGCCCGACGATCTGCAGGACGGCGAGGATATGTTTGCGATTAACGCGCTCCTAAACGATCAGCGGCGGATCATCCGGGAATTCACAAGCAAGCGCGCGGCTCTCGAAAGCGCGACGTTCGCCGCCGGCGCCGATTCCGGCCCTGCCGTCGGCAATGCGCTTAAAAAACTTCATGAAGGCGTCCGCGCGCTCGTCAAGCTGGGAAATTCGCTCGACGGTGGATTGCGGGGCTTTGTGCGCGATTTCGCCTATTTCCTCAGGCGTTCCTGTCTGGACAGACCGTGCAACGCGCGGCTCGATACGGTGCTGAAGCTCGTCTTCAGCGATTCTTGCTTCCCATACGGGAACGGCGAATACGCCAAGGCGACCGGCGACGATCCTCAGTGGAAGAAGTGCATGGAAGAGGCAGAATTGTCCGGGGAAAACCAGTGAAAATGAGTACGATTATTTTCTTTATCTTCGCACCCTGTCCAAAGATCCGGATGGTTCATCTTCCTGATTCCGGCAATGGCTCCATCCCTCATGGTGTTGTCCTCGCGGGCTTGAGACATCGTCGCCGTTTTCTGCCTCATTGAGCGCGGCGCATTCAATGCAATTTGTCGCATACGGCAGCGCCTCAATGCGCTCGATTGGGATTTCCGTGTTGCAGTACTCGCACACACCGTGATACCCGATGCGCGCCATGTATTGAGCATGCATAATTTGTTCTTGAGTGGCGAGCTGCACCTTCGATAACCCTTCTTCGACATGACTTACATACATCATTGAAGCGTTCACTATATCGTCAGTGTCATTGGTACCATTCAAACCAGTGTTTTGAGCGGGATCAGGACGCCCGGCAAGTTTGTTAAGATCTTGCAGGCACTTGTTGAGCCTGGTTGCTCTTGTTGGTTTTCCGGAGATAACTGTACCGTTTCCCGCCTTTGCTGTTTCTGAATTTCTCATAAACATGGACGAATGGCTGAGGATGGTAGTTTATAGTTTCCGGATGTCAATTTTTTTCTTTGAACGCAAACTGCGCCGGATGCAGTATTGGCGTTTTGTGGCCGTAAATTGAGGAAAAAACACGGATGTCTTGGGAAAAATCGCCTGGCTTTCGGTGCTATCATGCCGCGGTGAAATCGTCTGATTTCGTCCATCTGCACTGCCACTCGACCTACTCGCTTCTCGAAGCCCTGCCAAGCCCGGCGGAAATCGTGGAGCGGGCGGCGGAGCTTGGTCAGACGGCCGCGGGGCTGTGCGACAAGGGTTATACATACGGGCTCATTGAATTTTATCAGGAATCCAAAAAGAAGAACGTGAAGCCGATTCTTGGCATTGAGGCATACGTTGCAGCCCGGACACGGCACGACAAGGAAAGCGGCGTGGATACGAAGCGCTTCCCGCTTACGCTCCTGGCCGAGACGCGTGAGGGCTACCAGAATCTGCTTTGCCTTGCTTCCGCCGCCGCACTCGACGGCATGTATTACAAACCGCGCGTGGACAAGGAGCTTCTTAAGGAATTCGGAAAAGGATTGATCGCGCTGAGCGGCCCCATCGGCGGCGCCATTCCGCAGGCGGCGCTTGCGGAAGACGGGGAACGAATCGCGTCGTTGACCGAAGAATACAGATCATATTTCGGCGACAGGAACGTTTACTTTGAATTGATGGACCTGCCGGGCGTTTCCGGACAGAGCGAAGTAAATCAGCAGTTGATCAAGCACGGAAAAATTCTCGGCGCGCCGACGGTCGTTACATGCAACAGTCATTACTGCCGTCCGGAGGATTCCGAGGCACACGATGTGCTCCTTTGCATCCAGAAAAACGCGCAGGTCAACGACTCGGGCCGGTTTTCGATGCGCGACAGCGATTTTTCCATGCGGCCGTTCGATGAGCTTGAAAAAGTCTTTTCTCACGTTCCGGAGGCCTTGGAGGCAACTCGCAAAATCGCCGACAGATGCTCGGTTGATTTTACGTTCGGCAAGTATGAAATCCCGCGTTTTCCGGTTCCTGACGGAAGCACCGAGGCAAAAGAGCTCACGCGCATGTGCGAAGAGGGTTTTCGCGTGCGCTATCCTCACGCGATGCGGGAGCAGGAGGAGCGACTTCGATACGAGCTGTCCGTAATCGGACAGGTCGGTTTCGCCGGATATTTTCTGATAGTCGCCGATTTTGTTAACGAAGCCAGAAGGCGCGGCATTACCGTCGGGCCGGGGCGCGGCTCCGCGGCGGGATCGCTTGTGAGTTACTGCATGGGCATAACCGGCATAGAGCCGCTGCAGCACGGATTGCTGTTCGAACGCTTTTTGAATCCGGAGCGCCTGGAGCTTCCGGACATTGATCTCGATTTTGCGGACAATCGCCGAGACGAGGTGTTGGAGTACGTGCGGCAGAAATACGGGCGGGATCGCGTCGTTCAAATTTGCACTTTCGGCACGCTCGCCGCGCGCGCAGCCGTAAAAGATGTTGGACGCGCGTACGGCATGACTTTTTTGGAGATGAACACGCTGGCAAAGCTGATCCCGGAACGCCCTGGCACGAAACTGGCGGACGCGCTTGGAGCCGATGAGCTCAGATCTGTCTATGAAAACAACGAGACGTACCGCAAGATCATAGACACCGCTCTTAAACTGGAAGGGAAGGCGCGCCATATTTCCGTGCATGCGTGCGGCGTAGTAATTTCGGACAAGCCAGTCGTGGAATACACCGCCGTTCAGCGCGCGCCCAAAGACGAGAAAACGATAATCACCCAGTATTCCGCAAAACCTCTGGCCGCTCTGGGGCTTTTGAAAATGGATTTTCTTGGATTGACCAACCTCACCGTGATCCAGACGGCGCTGGAAATCATAGAGCGTCTGCATGGGGAAAAAATTGATATCTCGTCCCTTCCGATCGCCGACGCGGAAACCTACAAATTGCTCCAGCGCGGCGACACCACCGGCGTGTTCCAGTTGGAATCTGCCGGCATGCGCCGTTATCTCAAGCAGTTGAAGCCGACTCAGTTCGACGACATCACTGCGATGATCTCGCTGTATCGGCCGGGCCCGATGGAATGGATGTCGAGTTTTATCAAAAGGAAACACGGCCAGGAGAACGTCGAGTATCTGCACGACGATCTTCGTCAAATACTGGAACCCACTTACGGCATCGGTGTTTACCAGGAGCAGATACTTTTGATAGCCCAGGTGTTCGCCGGATTCACGCTGGGAGAAGCGGATCTTTTGCGGCGCGCTATAGGCAAAAAAATACGTAAAGAGCTGGCGGCGCAGCGTGAAAAGTTTATCGGTGGCGCGAAGAAAAAAGGGTACGGCAGGCAGTTGGCCGAGCGGATTTTCGACGACGTCGTGGAGCCGTTCGCGGGATACGGATTTAACAAATCTCATGCAGCCGGATACGCCCTTATCGCATACCAGACCGCATGGCTCAAAGCTCATTACCCGACCGAATTCATGGCCGCTCTTCTCTCTTCCGACGCGGACGTGACTGAGCGCGTGATGATTGAAATCGAGGAATGTCGTTCGATGGGCATACGCGTGCTGCCGCCGGACATCAATGAGTCTCTCCGTCATTTCACCGCGATTCCTTTCCCGGGAGCTCGCGGCTCAAAGCACGCGGCTCGCAATCCCGGTTCCATTCGCTTCGGATTGTCGGCCATCAAAGGAATCGGCGACAGCACTGTGCGGCAGATCATAGTCGCGCGTGACGGCGCGGGGCCGTTCTCGTCTCTCGAGAATTTTGCGCGTTGCATGCCTGCGAAGACGCTCAACAAGAAAATGATCGAAGCTCTAAGCAAATCCGGCGCTTTCGACTCTCTCGGCGAGCGGCGCGCAATAATCGAGAATTACGAGAAAATCGTTGCATTCTCGAAGGCGGCGGGGGAAGCGGGGGCCGCGCAGGGCGATTTGTTCGGGGCAAACATGGGCGGCATTGCCGACGCGCGCATGGAGCTTCCCAAAACGACGCCGGCTTCGCCTCACGAGAAGCTCAAGTGGGAAAAGGAGGCTCTGGGCATGTACGTCAGCAGTCACCCGCTTGCCGGGTTGAGGAAATACATAGGGAAGAAAGCGCAGCTTATCGCCAATTTTACGGCGAAGGACGCAGGCAAACGCATCACCGTCGCCGGAATCGAAGAGAGTGTTAAGAAGCTCACGACCAAGAAGGGGGAAGCCATGGCGATTCTGACGATCGAAGATCCAACCGGCCGCATCGAAGTTACGCTCTTCCCGCGCGTCTTCGCGGACGCCGCCTCCGTTCTCGGTCAGGCGGATACCGTTCTGGTCATCGGCGGGACGCTGGATTTGCGCGGCGGACAATTGCAAATCCGCGCCGAAGCGGTCAAGCGCGCTTCGCTGTCCACCATGGTCCAGAATGCCAAAAAAGAGGGGTTCTTTGACGAAGAAGAAGCAAAATCCGGCCTGCATCGCGGAGCCACGGAAAGGGAAGCGGAACAAATAGAATTGATTGACGAAGAGGGGAACGTGATCGCCGGAGAAACCGTGAAAATCGCGGCCGATAACGGCGAAACCGAAGATTTTCTCGGGCCGCTGGGGAAATGGATTGTGGAGGGCATGAAGACGGATGAAATTGAAATAGGAACGGCCAAAGAGCCAAACGCGTCGGCGACGGCGGATGAAAGTGGTGATAAGCCAGCGACCCGCGACGAATCAGCATCAGCGGCTTCATTGTCGTCGCGAATTTCAATACATACGATTCAGCTGCCGGATCGGGCGCCCCGGCAACTTTTGCTTGATCTTAAACGGATGTTTGAAACCTTCCCTGGCAAGGAACGCGTGCAGCTTAAAATCGGCGGGCAACTGGTGCCGGTGCCTATGACGATCACGATGTCAACGATTCTGGAAAAAAAGATCGAGGAAGTGATGAGTAAGCACAAGATAATGGTAAAATAGGCGGCCATGGCGCCAATCTGGATCATTCCGGCGGCGATAGTCATCGGCATCATCGCCATGGAATGGGCGCTGTGGCGATGTTTTCTCCGCCGGGCCGAGGGATTGCATCTGCATCTTTCCTCCACCACCGGGCGGAGGGTGTTCACCGTGACCCGCATACGCGTGTGCGTGGTTCTTCATGCGATTTTCATGATTTTCATAATTGTTTTGCCGTTTCTTTTTTTATGGTAGCGCATCGTCATGATCCGGCGGCATGCACTGACTTCCCAGGCAAAGACCCGCGGGAAGCATTCCAGTCCTCGTTCCGGCAGCATTGGATTCGGATGCTTTGGCCGTTTGTAAAGATGTGCCTGCTGACGTTGATAATTGTCATAATCGGCATCCTGACTTTTCTCGTTGTCGGCATTGAACAGAATACCCCGCGCCATCTCATGCTCATGTTCCTTCTGTTGTTCCTGCTGACGATCCAGTTTGAGTTTCTCATACGTTTCTATCGCTATTTCCTGTACATCGTCGTCATAACCGACCGTCGCGTTCACCGCATCAAAAAAACCATACTGACGACGGACGAGCACGAATGTGTGGACCTTTGGGTGCTTCAGGAAATAGACAAGCGCCAGCGCGGGCCTGTTCAGAATCTGCTCGGTTTTGGCAGTCTGATACTCGAGGCGCAAGATACGCGCATGACGCTGCACTTTGTTCCGCATATCTCAAAGCGATATGACGAGATAATGTCTCTGCGGGAGATGGCGCGAATAAGCATGAGAAAAACCGCGCCGATGGATCCTCCCTGATCTTCGGGCCGCGACGGATGTGTATGATCACTTGCGATGAAGATTCTCCTCCCAAACAGGAAAGGCGTTAACAATGCTTTGAGCGTTTTGCGCGCTGGCGGCGTCGTCGCTCACGCAACCGAAACCTGCTACGGGCTTGCATGCGACCTGCGGAATCCGGGCGCGGTGACGAAGCTCTTTAAAATCAAACAGCGGCCGCCGGACCAGCCGGTTAGCGCACTATTTTCCTCCATAAAGGAGGCTAAGAAATATGCTGAGTGGAATGTGGAGGCAGATAAGCTCGCGGAAAAGTATCTGCCGGGGCCCCTTACAATCGTTCTCCCGATGAGAAAAACTTCCGCTCTTCTGCCATCTCCGAGCCGGCCTCCGAGCCCGACATTGGGTATCCGCCTCTCCTCCCACCCCCTTGCTCAACAGCTGGTCATGGAGTTCGCAAGTCCCTTAAGCACCACCTCCGCCAATCTCCACGGCCGGCCGAACACGTACAGTCCGTCCGATATTTTGGAACAGTTCGGGCATCAGGCGTGTAAACCGGATTTAATTCTGGATTCCGGCGCCATTCAGATTAATCCGCCCTCGACAGTCGTTGATCTAACACAGCCGATTGGCGGTTTTTTCCGCCGCGGCGCCGTGAATCCGCAAGAACGGCTGATTTGACCGTAGAATTTGAGATCTGCGATAATTTTTCCTTTTAATGACGCGCAAATCGCGCACTAGCGATGGCATTTGCGGCGACAGGCCTTGACCTTTTTAAGTTATGTTTGTACAAGCCGCGCGCCTTACCCCAATTTTTATGTCCAAACCGGAATGTAATGAGCCAGGACCTGTTACAATCGAAGCTGTGCAACGGATTGCTGGCGCAAGTGATAAGGAGAAGCCCGCCGAACAGACAGATAACCGGCCCGCCGCCTCCTTGCCTCCAAATCTGCAGGCTGC
Organism: Candidatus Peregrinibacteria bacterium; assembly: GCA_016186175.1. GTDB lineage: Bacteria > Patescibacteriota > Gracilibacteria > Peribacterales > Peribacteraceae > JABFSS01. The sequence continues at coordinate 54,450 of JACPMB010000009.1, read as the reverse complement.
TGAGCTTTACAGACTGATGAAGGATTTGAGGAAATCTCGGTGATTTTTTGATCTGGCAAAAGCGCGGTTTTCCGCTACGCTCTGCGCATGTTTTGTCCGCGTTGCAGATTCGGAGACACTTCCGTCATTGACTCCCGCCTCTCGGAAGAGGGCCGTGCCGTTCGCCGTCGTCGGGAATGTCCCAAATGCCAGCATCGTTTCACAACATTTGAAAGACAGGAATTGAGTTCGCTGATCGTGGTAAAGCGCGATGGCACCAGCGAGCCGTACTCGCGTGGCAAATTAGAGCGCGGAATTTGGCTTTCGTGCACAAAGAGACCGGTAACGCAGGAGAATATTGATCGTCTCCTCACCAAGCTCGAGGAGAAATGGGCGGCGAATAAAAAGGAGGTTAGCAGCTCCACAATCGGGACGGACGTGATGCGGGAACTGAAAAAACTCGACCAGGTCGCATACATCCGGTTCGCGTCTGTTCATCGGGAATTCAAAGACGTCGAGGAGTTCAAGGAAGAATTGGGGAGGCTGTTCAAATGACTATATACTCAACGCATGCTTCGTACTCATACCTGCGGCGAATTGCGCGCCTCCCACATCGGAACAGGCGCGGTTCTCTGCGGATGGGTGAACCGGCGGCGCGATCACGGCGGACTGATCTTCATTGATCTGCGCGACCGGTACGGAACTACGCAAATAGTCGTCGCGCCGGGCGGCGACGCCTTTTTGGCGGCGGAAGCCGCGCGGCCGGAATGGGTTTTGAAAATCGAGGGCAAGGTGCGAAGGAGGCTGGAAGGAGCAGAACGCGCGGAGAATCCAACCGGCGAAATAGAAGTGGAGGTGGCGAGCCTCGTCGTTTTAAGCGAATCAAAAACGCCTCCTTTTGAAATTGATCAGGACATCGGCATAAACGAGGAGCTGCGCCTGGAATTCCGGTACCTCGACATCCGGCGCGAGCGAATGAAGCGGAACGTGATGCTCCGTCATCGTCTTCTGCAGGCTGTGCGAAAATTCTTCTATGATCGCGATTTCATCGAGGTTGAGACGCCGATCCTGATAAAAGGCACTCCGGAAGGCGCGCGCGAATATCTGGTTCCGTCTCGGCTGCATGGTGGCCGGTTTTACGTGCTGCCGCAGTCCCCGCAACAGCTTAAGCAGCTTTGCATGATAGCAGGACTCGACCGTTATATGCAGATTGCGCGATGTTTCCGCGACGAAGATCAGCGCGGGGACCGCCAGCCGGAATTCACCCAGGTTGACATCGAAATGTCGTTTGTTCATGCGGAAGACGTCATGAAATTGACCGAAGAGGCGCTAATTGCTTTAACCGTAGGGCTGCGGCGGGACATTAAGATTCATTCGGTGCCTTTCCCGCGCATGACATACGACGAAGCGATGAACGCATACGGATCAGACAAGCCGGACCTCCGTTACGGATTGACTTTCACGGATATGACAGACATGGCGCGCGGATGCGGATTCGGCGTTTTTGCGAAGGCCGCGGAGGCCGGCGGCGTTGTAAAATGCTTGAGAGTCCCGGGCGGAGCCGCGCTCTCTCGCAAGGAGATTGATGATCTGACCGGGCATGCGAAAATCCACGGAGCCAAGGGGCTCGCCTGGATAAAGAAGAATGGAAGGAAATTCGATGGCGTCCCTGTGGAAAAACTCGGAGGGGACGCGACGGCGAAGATGGCAAACGCGGCTGGCACGGAGGACGGGGATTTGCTGTTTTTTGCCGCAGATGAGTTTTATACCGCATGCGTCAGCCTCGGCGCCGTCAGGACGGAGATTGCGCGAAGGCGCAGCCTGGCCCCGTCGGACGTATTCGCATATTGCTGGATCACCGATTTTCCGATGTTCGAGAAGGACAAGGACACGGGGGAGATTTCGGCGGTTCATCATCCGTTCACGCGCCCGAATGTTGCAAGTATGGAGATGGTCGACCGCGACCCGCTTAAAGCGAAAGCCGAGGCGTACGACGTCGCCCTCAACGGCTTCGAGATAGCTGGAGGCTCGCTGCGGATTCATGAGCACGACCTGCAGAAGAAAATTTTCGAAATCCTGCGCATAGACGACGCGGAAGCCGAGCGGCGTTTTGGACACATGCTGCGCGCGTTCCGCTACGGTGCGCCTCCGCACGGCGGGATCGCATGGGGTTTCGATCGTCTGGCGATGATTTTTTGCGGCGAGCCGAACATACGCGAGGTGATCGCTTTCCCCAAAGATCAGAAAGCCAGGGATTTGATGCTCGGGGCCCCGTCGTCCGTGCCGGAGAAGCAGTTGCGGGAACTCGGAATCAGTATCGTTGAAGAATAACCGTAGATTCGCGATTCATAATATGGATGACTCTCACGCAGCCGACGCGGAACGAAAGAGGAAGGAAGATTTTAGGAAATTCCACGAACAGAGTTTGAAAAAAGCCGGGGAATTGCAAAGAGCGGAACAGGCCGCCGCAGCCGGACGCAAAGAAGGCCAGCATCTGTTGATAGAACGCGGCAAGGAAGCCATCATCAAAGAGGAGATCGCGACGAAAAAAAAGAAGCGGCATGATCAGCTGTGGCTGACAAAAGAGAAATTGAATAAGGAAGAGATCGCGCGTGATAAGCAGCGCAGGGCGGACGTCGCCCGTGCGCTGGAGGAGCAGCGGAAAAATAAAAGGGAGAATGAGGACAAACAACGAAAATTTTTCTTGTCATTCCGCGCTGCCGCGGCAGCCAAGGCCCTAAAGGAGCGCAAGCTTTACGAAAAAGACCAGGAATTGAAGGCGGAAATGCTGCGCATCGAACGCGACGCATATCAGGCGAAGCTTAAAACCGATTCGGAAGAACTGCGCGCCAAGAACGAAATTGAAAGCGCCGGCCTGCGCGAGCGCGACAGGATCGCAAGGGAATTTCGCGATCTGGAAAGTAAGTTGTATGACGAGGAATCGCGGAACAATACGCGACTTCTTGCCATGGGGCCGGAAGGCAAGTCGCGTTTGGATGAATTGACAAAAACCATGCAGAAGAAGCGCGCCGATCTTCTGGCGGAAAAACAGCGGCGGCTCGCTCAACTGAATAGCGACATAATGAACAGAAAGCGCGACGCCGAAGCGGGTACGCGCAAGCACAAAGCCGAGATAGGCGCCGATTTGTTGATGAAAAAATCCGCGATCGCGAAGGAACGCCGCGCTCTCGGCATTTGATACATTCCAGTTGGTCTCTTTTGCCTGCTTATGCCGCTCCAATCGCACTCTCAATGTCGGAGAGCGCCCGCCTCTCCTTTGTGCGCTCATCTTTTTCGATGGAATTTCGCGCTGTTGACTGGTATTCGCGCGCTTTGGCATGAAGTTTTGCGAGATACGCCGAGAGTTGCAGGTCGTACTCGGCGAATGCTTTCTTGTACCGCTCCGCTCGCACTGCGGCTTCCCCCGGCGTTTCGTTTTTGTACTTTGCGTCAAGCAGCGGAATCTGGCCGGTCATGAGATCCGGCTCGATGCTCCGCATGAGCATGTCGTACAGTTTATCACCGGTCGGAATGAGGGTACTGTTTTGGCCTGCGATTGAAGCCGGATCGAACATCTGCGCAATCTGCAATCCTTGTATTATAGCGGATAATGACCTTCTTGAGAATGTGCTGCGGCCAGCATCACCAGCCGGTTATGGAGATAAGAAACTTCTGCCGGCTTTGCCAACAACGGCTGCGGCCCGTTCTGACTCTTTGCTTTTTTGCAATATTCCTTGTGATCGGCGTCGCCGCGTTCCGCGATTATGGCGTTTCCGCCGACGAACCTGCGATGCGCAAATTCGGCAATGACTCGTTTGCGTATCTTTTCCTTGGCGGGCCGGCGCCGGCCGGGCAGGATTGGGCTTTTTTCAATCCCGTCGCGCAGGTAATGATGCGCGGGATTGAACTTGCGCTCGGCCTGACCGATGGAGCGGACATCTGGTTCATGAGGCATTTTTTCACGTTTCTGATGTTCTTTTTGACTGTTGTCTTGTTCTACCGCATTGCGATATTGAGTTTCGGCGGCTGGAAGGCGCCGCTGCTTGGAAGCGTGATGTTCATGCTGAGTCCGCGCCTTTTTGCGCACGGTTTTTATAATCCGAAGGATGTCCCGGCGATGCTCTTTTTCACCATGAGCGCGTGGACGCTGCTGCGACTGCTGGAAAAGAGGACGATACCCCGACTGTGCGTTCACGCGGTGTCGGCCGCCGTTTTAATCAGCATGCGGCCGTTCGGATTGATGATGCCGGCGCTGGCCATGGTGTTTTTGTGCGCCGGTCGGATTTCCACCGCGAAAAAAGTCGCGTCTGGCGCCGCGTACCTGCTTGTCCTGGCCTTGATCCTGATTCTCGTTTGGCCGTTTTTATGGCATGACCCGATCCGTGGATTGATCGGCGCGCTGTTTAACAACGCATCGCGTCTTGGCGGCGGCTTTTACTTCGGCGAACAGGTGTCCGCCGCGGGCGTGCCATGGCACTATCTTCCGGTCTGGATCGGAATCACGACTCCTGTCGTATATTCGTTATTCTTTGTCATCGGCTTTTCGACGCTCTGGATCCGCCTGGTTATGCATCCTCTTCGGCTGTTGCGCGAAAAACCCGCGTCGGCCCTCGCGCTTTTCTGGTTTTCGCTCCCCATTGCCGCGCTGTTGATTTTCCCGATCGGAATTTTCGACGAGTGGCGGCACATGCTCTTTATCTATCCCGCGTTCCTTTTAATGGCGCTGGAAGGAGTTCAGCGGCTCATTTTGATATTGGGAAAATTCCGAGGAACGCTTGCAGCCAGATTGGTCATATATGGGCTTCTGGGTTTCCAGATGGGCTCAACCGGAATTTGGATGTTGCGCAATCATCCGTTCGAATACGCTTATTTTAGCATTCCGGCGCGGCTTGCTGAGGGAAAATTCGAGCTTGATTACTGGGGACTGAGCTACCGCGCCGGATTGGAGTGGGTGCTTAAGAATGACGCCCGGGAGCACATCAACGTCTTTGTAGCGGCTCGCACCGGCAAGGCCGCCGCAGATACTCTGCCGCTAAAGGACTGGAACCGGCTTTATTTCGTCGAACCCGGCGAAGCCAACTATATCCTCGACAACTTCCGTGGGAGCGGATACGCGCACGTGTTCGCGGAAGAGAAGAAGGCGCATGCGATCACCGTGGATGGAGTGGAGATTTTGGGAATCTACCGGAGATGATAATTCAATAATGATACCTGCAGGAAATGATGACGATCTCTTTTTTCGTGACCTGGTATACAAGACGATTTATGCGATCAATGCGACGGGACCAACACCCATGGAGATCAAACTTTAACGGCTCGGGTTTGCCGATTCCTTCAAATGGATGGAGTGTGGCGTCTTTGCACAGTTTTTCGATGCGCCTGGTCTTCGTGGAATCATGACGCTTCCAATAGCGGAAATCTTTATTTGCTTCTTCGGTAAAACGGATTCGCGGCATACTCTTAGAATGGAGCGGGGGTCGTCTTGCCGTTCCTGGCCTGGTTCAACGATTTCTCCAGATGCTTCCGGTTCTTCTTTGATGAAAGAAGGTACGCTGTTTCCTGCAATGAGAGGTAAACATCCAGAGAAAGAATGACCACTTTTCTGTTCTTGCCGCGGCTCACGACGATCTCTTCGCAGTCGTGCTCCGCTTTATCGAAGAATTGCGCGAGATGCGCACGGAAATCGGTATACGAAGTAGTAGTCATTGGTTAAGTACGTAAACGAGTACTTATTGTACAGTGGTCAACTCAGGCGGTCAATGGGTTCGCCGTGAATACACTCAAAGAAAAAAATTGACTGGTGCTGGGGAGAGGACTCGAACCTCCAAGGGATTGCTCCCACCGGCTTCTAAGGCCGGCGCGTCTGCCGATTCCGCCACCCCAGCGCGATTATGATTATAGCTGAATAGCGCTACTTCCTCCGATAGAAGCACAGCGTCGCCTCTCCCCACCCGAGCCTGTACGGCGCCGAGTGGACCAGATCGAATGACCCTGAGCGAACGAAGCGAGCCGAAGGGCGCCGATCGGTGACTGAAGATTTCAGCCAAGTAATTTTTTCGCCAGCCGCCGTACTACGCCACTGGCTTTGCCAAAGGGGCTGGATAACGCCTTCTGGCCAACCTGGTCTGCAACGCTCATTGCCGCCGTTAAGACATCACCGGAATCAATGGTTCCTCCTTGTGTTTTTGTTCTCATTTCATCGGTTGTTACTCCGACGGCCGACGGCAGCGCCTTCAGGGCTGCTTGTCCGCCGCGCTGTGCCAGCTTGACCCCTCCCTGCCGCAATATGCTGAGAATCGTGGTGACTCCTGTATTGGACGCCGCGCCTGCGGCGGCGGTTGCTCCGCGGGCGGCCAGTGAAAACGCGGCGCTCGTGCCGAGAGTCGCAATCGTGGTGGAAACGGAGATCGCTATATCGCGCGAGACGGTTATCGCTTCCTGCTCCAGTTTGTACATTTCCTGATTGAATTGCGCATTACTCCGGTTCGCGTTGCGTATGAAACTGAAGGCGGTTTCTGCGGCGCGGATTTTCGTGAGTGCATCGGGTTGTGCTATGGCTTTGTCAATTTGTTCCATGACCAGTCTCATGCGCGAGATCGTCATGTTGGCATTGGTGATTTGTATCTCGTATGGATTGGAGTTGGTAATGGCGCGATGAACCCCGCCGAACCATCCGCCGGATTTCCGTACGACGTTTTCGTTAATGATGGTCTGCTGTTCCCTGCCGATGACTTCGTTCACTCTTGCGCGGGCGCGGGCCAGCGCATCGTCCGCACGCTTGGCAAGTACTGTAACATGCTCCACAAGCTTTCCTTCCGTTAGCATTGTTTGAATTTGGCCGATGCGCTCGGCCATGTTTTTACTTATTTCCGGCTCATCCTGCATCAGGATCATATTCCGTCGCAATGCCGTCAGTTCTTCTTGCGCCGCCTGGATGATGTTCACCAGATTTCCGGGGCTCCCGTCCTTGGCGTATTGCTGAGCGGCTATCGCCGTATTGTTCTGGAAAATACCGATGGAATTTGCCGCCATCTCCTTTTGCCTTTCACGTTCCGCTCGTTGCTCCGGATTTTGCGGTTCTGCCTGCCGTTGTAACTCGGCAGGCGCCGCCGGCACCAGATTAACGACGGCGGCTGGGCCCGCCGCCGTGGCGTCCGATGGCCCGGCATGGAGCGTTCCAGCCTCGTTGATACGCGTATTGAGAACGGAAAGGTGCCCAAGAATGGCGTTGATTGCCGTCTCGCCTCGTCCCGATGGAGCCCGTACAGTTGAAGGATCGCTCCAATTATCTCTGGTTCTCCAGCGCACGGCCCACTTTCCATCAACGAATTGGAATTGTGGATTCAAGTTGAACGAGAAGCCGGTGCTGTACTCGAATCCTCCGCCGGCGCCCGTATACGGGGTGCATCCGTTTTGCAGCAGCCAGAGACTGCCCTCGCGCTTCATCTCCTGTCTTTTGTTGGCACGCAGCACATCCTGAACATGTTCGGGTGTAATAGAGCTGCTCTGCCGCATGAATTGCAGGAGTGTGGCAATGCGCTGATCGCCCGCGCTTGTGCTGGCAGAGGAATCCACATATATCCACGGATCCGTATTCGACCGTTGCGCGAGCCACCGCCCGTTGTTATCGGCCCTGAACTTCCATGGAGTATCCGGAGCGGACCACACTCCTTCGGCCGACCTGGTGAAATTCGAGCTATCCAAAAACATCTCACCGCGCCGGACGCGCTCTGCGACGACTTCGCGTGAAACGCGCGGCTCGTTCACGCGATCATTTGCACGATCACTGGCAGATAGTAGATTGATTCTCTGCGCCGGTTCGGCGTCCGCAGAATTTGCAGGCGTGACATTCGACGCAATTTCGGCAGATTGAAGCTTAGCCATCCTAGCCTTTGTCACCGCTGGATTTTCGATCATGTTGTATAGGACAAGTTTTTCTGATTCCTGTTTCTCGATTATATTCAGGGAGGCGACAGGTTCGACATTCGTGGAATTCTGTATTGAAGGCGGTGTATCGGCAATCTGCGTTTTTGCGCCGCCTTCTGTGTGCACGGGGATTAATGGGATATTCCCGTGCGCTTTAATGCCGTCGGGCATAGCCTTATTGAGCTTCTGCAGAAATTCGCCGACAAACTTTGCGCAGTTCTCCATAAAATTGGTGACGGCACGGGCGGATACCGCAAATTTGTCAGCTTTGTTGATACATTCGCTCATGCTGGCTTTCACGCAAAATTCGGGCGAATTTTTCACTTCGCCGTTTGTATTAGCTTCGCTTCTGCTTTCGACTGCGTGACAAAGTCTCCGTTCCTTTGGGAAAGAGAAGCGACTTGCCGAAAAGGACAGATTACGAAGAAAGATCATTTTCTCCGATAGAAGCACAGCGTCGCCTCTCCCCACCCGAGCCTGTACGGCGCCGAGTGGACAAGATCAAACTCCGGCGAGGTGAGCCCTTTTGTGACGGTGATCACGCGCGTGCCGGGCTTGCATGCTTCCAATTTTTTGCTGATTTGATCCATCATCGGGTCGTCGAAGCACGTGCAATGCGTAAAGAAGACGTCGCCGTCAGAGGTGTCGTGGTCGAACATGCTTCCGTGCACAAAATTCACTTCCTGCTCCATCTTTTCGGGGTGCAGCGGCTTCACTTCGCTGTGATACCGCGCCGCGCTTTCGGATGCGGACTGGAAAAGGTCTTCGATCAGCTCGACGCCGGTCGCACGCCTGAACGGCGCAACGAAGGCCGCAAGGATGACCGCTTTTCCGGTACCGGAGCCTAGATCGTAAAAAATCTCGCCGGTTTGCGGGTTGGCTATTTCCATCATGTACTGCACCGATTCCGGCGTGATTTCGCCGTAGGTCAGGATCGGATCCGCCTCGCGGCCGACCTTCGCGCGGCCGGACGCCGAAAGGGAATATCCCTGCACGGAGCCGAAGAGGAGATCATGGAGTTCGGTGGCGGTCATACATGGGCGGGTAAGGATTGAGAATAAATGGGAGCGCAGGGTGCGGCATTTCGCGCCCGTTTTGATTCATAACCTGATATACGCGTTCGCCGTCGCTTGTCCCCAGCCCATTTGGCACGGCGTAACGCTGAGGAGTTCAAACTCGGGGGAGGAGAGGCCGCGCGTAATCGTCACGATGCGCGCGCCTGGCTTGCACGTTTCCAGCTTGTCGCTTAGTTTTTGCATCAACGCATCGTCGAAGCACGTGCAGCAGTGCGAGACGATCACGTCGCCGTCGTGTATGTCCGCTTCGAAAATGTCGCCGAGGCGGTATTCCAATCTGGTGTTGCGTTTGTCGCCTTCCAGTTTCGGCTGAATTTCCTCGATGTATCTTCGCCCGACCATCTGCGCCGCCTCGTGCAATTCCGGAATCAGCTCCACGCCCACGGACTTTTTGAGCGGCATGAAAAACGCCGCGAACACGACCATTTTTCCCGTGCCGGAGCCGAGATCGTAGAACGTTTCGCCAGGCTTGGCCTCTGCGACGGAGAGTATGTGCTCCACCGCCTCCGGCGTGCACTCGCCGTAAGTGAGCGCCGGGTCCGCCTCGCGTCCTATGACCGCTTTGCCCGATGCGGAAAGGCTGTAACCGGCGACGTCGGAGAAGAGTGCGTCTTGGAGAGCGAAGAAGGTCATGTTGGTGTGAAAAGAAAAATATTTATAGATCTATCGGCGCTTGCTGCGAATAGCGTCAATTTCGGCTCCGACACTGGCGATTTCGCGTTCCGCGGTGATGCGCGCAGCCGTATCTCCCTTGGCGGCGGCGGCATTCGCCGTATCCACCAAATTCAAGTATCGGGTGCGAAGTTGCTTTTCGGAAGCTGGAGTGGCTGGAGGCATGGTATGAAAAGGGGAAAAGTACAGAGCGATGTTACTGACCGAGTGTCTTTTTCAATTTATCGCGAATAGCGCGTCGGTCGGAAAGCTGCTTTCGCACTTCATCGAGTTGTCTGCCGATAGCGGCGGTCTGATTTTGCGCTTCTATACGCTTTTTAGACTGTTCTGCTGCCTGTTTAGGATTGTTAAGCGATGTTACACCTAGACATACGACCTGTTCAGCCGTGCTCCTTACATATGCGTCCCAGCGTTCCTTCTCTCTGGCTTCCAATAAGTTAATCTCGGCATCAAGACCGGCGATTTCACTTTCTGTTTTTGCCTTAGTCGGGGCCTCCGCTTTCTTAACCGGTTCCTCTGCTTGTTTCTTCACATATTCCGCTTTCTTTTGGCCCTCCTGTAACGTTTTCCACGTCTTTTGAATGCGATCGGCTATATTATTGAGAAACAGCCGATGAGTGGATGTTTGATTGATGATTGATCCCGCAACATCCTTATTTCTCTCTCCGGCCAAAACTTCCTTGACTCTCTTTTCTGAAATTATATCTCTTTCGTCTGCAATCGCCTTAATGGCTGCTTCATAAGTATTGACATCGGGTGCGTTGGAATATGCATCAACCGCATTTTCCGTGATCCTCGCGGCGTTCATCCGTTCATTATTAAAGGCATCGAGATTCTTCCTATGGAGCTCTACTGCAGTTGATTCCGCGGCGTTTTTCTTCTCCGCGGCTATTTTGTCCTCGGTTTGTTTGATTGTCTTTTCAAGCCCGGCGGTGCGATCAAGTTCGGAAATGACCGCACCGAGGCGCCGTTCCGTGCGTCTGTGGGCGTCGTTGTGATTCTCGTTCTCCCAAAGATTCCTGTTGCTGTTGATGGTTGCCTGCTCCGCCCTGAGAGCATTGATGTATCTGTCGAGAGCGACGCGGTAGGTGGCGACATTGACGGCGATCAGGCCCGGGCCCGCGATCCCCTTGGTTTCTTTTGCGAGAGCCTCCCTGGCATTATCGCTGCTATCGGCGTTTTTTGTGACGGCATCAAGGAACGTATTGATGCTAGCCTCGCGCTTCGCTCGCTCGTTTTCGATCTTTTTGCCGGCCGCCTCTTTCTCCTTCCCCCTGGCCGCGTCGTCCAGCTTTTTCTTGGCCGCGTCGTCCAATGCCTTTTTCGCGACGTCATCATCTAATTTTTTCTTGGCCGCGTCGTCCAGCTTTTTCTTGGCCGCATCATCCAATGTCTTCTTCGCGACGTCATCATCTAATTTTTTCTTGGCCGCGTCGTTCTTTTTTGCAATCGGCTCTGTCGGGGAGACAGGAACGGCGTTCCCGTTGTTAATGGCGTCCTGGATGCTCTTCCAGATATCCTGCCCTGCCTGCCCCAGAGGGGCGAGATTCTTTTGGAGATCTGCAAGATTCTTTTCCGCCCGGTCCTTCGAGGCCTTTGGGTTTGCGCTTTCTATAGTGAAGAATGTGGCGTAGGTGTCGTTGTTTCGGTTTGCGTTGAAAGCGTTTACGGCGGCCGTGGTTGCCTTCGCGCGTTCAGCGCGCTCCTTGTTGAAGGCGTCGAGGCGCCGTCTGGCGTCTTCCACGGACTTCTTCTGCCCCTCGGGCGTCGTCTTCCAAGCGGCCTCGACCATCTTTTCGGTCGCGTCCAGGTTGTCGTTCTGCTGGTTCACCTCCTTGCGTATCCTGTCGCGAGTCGGGGCGTCGGGATTTCCTGCCAGAACCGTATTGAGATTTGGCGTGGAGATTGATTGCCGCTCGGCGAAGATTGCTTTGCGAACGGCGGCGTAGGTGTCGTTGTTTCGGTTTGCGTTGAAAGCGTTTACGGCGGCCGTGGTTGCCTTCGCGCGTTCAGCGCGCTCCTTGTTGAAGGCGTCGAGGCGCTTTGACGGGGTTTCACCGACGGGTTCAGGAGAAGGAGGGTTGGCTTTCCCTATCTTTTCCAACGTCGCAATTTGCTCGCGTATCGTCTTTAAGAACTTCGCCGCCTCCTCCCGCGCATTGTATGCACCGTCACGGAACGTCACTGGCAGGTTCAGGTCGCCGGCGATGTCTTCTGCGAGATCGTACAGCGCCCGCGCCGCTGATTCCGCCGCTCGTCCGAGCTTGATTCTGGCGTCATTCGGCTGTCCCGCGGACTTGTTGAAGGCTTCGGCGGCTTTTTGCATATTCTGGCGCAGCGTCCTGATTTCCATGTCCAGCTTCTCCATGCGCTCTTTGGGGGTCATTGTAACGCCTTTCCCCGTGCTCTCAGCCAATTGCCTCAATAGTTGGCCGACCGACTGTGTGACTTCCTGCGTAAAGAACATCGGCGGCGCGTTGTGCATCCTCAGCACGCCGCCGTCCGTGGTGATGCTGATCGTGCTGCCGTCTGGGTTTGTGCGCATTGTCGCGGGCAGGCTGTTGATTAGTTTCGCCATGAGCGGAATACCCGGGAGAGACTGCAAATCTCTTATATACGCGTACGTTAGATCAATACGATCGCCTTCGAGAGCCGCGAGCAAAGCGGGCGGGCGGGAGATATTCCGTGTCACAAGATCACCTCTGCGCTGTTGTTCGGCGCGCAGCTCTTTGATCCGCTTGGTAACGGCCTCATTTGCCGGAGCCGTATTGATCTTTGTGGCCTGCTCAAGTTTGATAATCTCCGGTGCAAGATCTGCAATGTGTTTCAACGCGGCATCGGCTCCGGCCGTGTCGCCGCTTGCTTCCATTTTCCGCATTTGTGCCATAAGTTCTGCCCTCTGCTGATACAGTGCCTTCAGTCGCGGGGAGGCATTCTGTACATTCACCTGACGCAATACTTTCAGCGCCTCCTGGACACGGGCCACCAGTTTGTCATGCGCGGATTGGTTCTGGCTTTCGGATTTGTTTGGGTCTGCCGTCCATCCATCAAGTGCGAGCATGGCCGTGTCGAATTCGTTTTGCGCTTTCTGACGTTCGGCGGTCCGCTCTTTGCCGCTTGCATCGAAAGTTTTCTCCAGGCGATCCGCGGACGCCCGAGGGTTTTGGACAAGATCAAGCGGGGTGCGCATGTCTCTGTCGAGCGTATCTGGTGCGGATCCCGGGGCGTTTGGCGCGGATGGCAACGCATTCGGCGGAGCGTTTAGCGCTGTCGGCGGGGCATTGGGGGCGGTAACGGCAGGATTCGGAGCGGAAACGCCGTAAGGGAATATGCGTCGCATAATTCCGGAGGCAGCGGTGACCAGAGCTTCTATTATTTGCACCATGGAGGCGATCTGATCTGCCGCATCGCGGCTGTTCCGCATCTTCTGTATTGTCTGTTCGATGGTTTTTTGTGCTTCTTTAATATCCGCGGATATCTCCGTTTGTATTTTTTCGCCGTGGCTTTTGACAGAAGATAAATTGTTCGCTGCTTCCGCACCGGCTTTCGCCTGCCCGATAGACGGCCGATACTGATCACTGCCCGCTCCTTTGGCCTTTACCTCCGGCTCGGCGCTCCCTTTTATCTTCGCCTGCCCCTGATCTTGATTGGCAATTTTGGCTTCCCCGGCCTTTTTCATGTACTCCTGCGTGAATTTCTCTGCGGCGAGTCCTACCGTGTTGCCCACGCCGGGGCCGAAGAAATCGCCGATATGCTTGTCGGCGACGCCGACGAATTTGCTGATCGTCTCTTTGTTGCCCTTCTCGCTCTTCTCTTTCGCTTCCTGTTGCGCGGGCTCCGCCGATTCCGGGCCGTCGAGTTGAAAGCACAACCGGCGCTCGCGGATGGAAAACTGTTTTTGCGGATAAAGAGTGCGCGTGTTCATATAAAAAGGTGGAAATTAAGCTCTGGTCATTTCCGAAAGGAGTTTGTCGGCCTCCGCGGTTTCCTCGTCATGCAGTCTCTGCTCGGTCGCTATGCGGGCCGCGGACCGCGTATTTTTCGATTCGCCGCGCAGGTGCTCCACGTAAGCGTCGAAGCACTTCTCGTAAAGCGAGAACGCCTTGCGGTATCTTTCCATGCGCGCCTTGAACTTCGCGGCGGATTCGCCCTTCTCCCTGGCGTCGGTCCTGATCTCCGAATTCGTCGCCAGATCGGGCTCGATCTGGCTCATGATCGCGTTGTATATGACTTCCCCTGTCGGGAGCTGCTGCGAACCGGCGGATGTTTGCGTAGGCATGTGTATTTTGTAAATCCTGACATTCTAGCAAAATCCGGCCAAACCGGCAATGGAGTACGGTTGCAAAACTTCCAAAATCATGTCGCGCAAAATAACTTTCCCCTTTGCCTGCCGACCGAAGCTCCGCAGAGCGTAGCCTGACTTGCTGGTCGAAGACTTGGCGAAGACTGGATTACGCAGCCGCCTGTTTTGCGCCTTCTTCCTGGCCGGCAACGGCGGTTGCTGGTTGTTCCTTGGCGGCCGCCTGCTTCTCCTGTTTTTCCCGCCAGTCAGGCGGGCGGACGCCTTTCTCTTTCGCGGTATCCTGGTCTGCTGGCATTTCGGCGGCGGTTGCGACGAATTGCTCCTGCCGCATTGCAGATGCGTGCGGCTTTACGGGAGTCTCTTCGCTGTAAATTTTACCCGGCACAAGTGCGCTTTCCGTTATGTTAGCGATGAAATCCGTCCGTTCGCTTGCCGATTTCGCCTGCTCATCAAGCTTCTTGTTGCGTGCATCAATATCGTCCAGTTGTTTTTTGTACGCCGAGACCCGCAGGTCGGCCCGTTTTTGACAGTCCAGAATTTTTTCGTCCATGGATTTTTTCTCCTGATCTTTCTGCTCTTTATTTTCGTCGTTCTTTTTTTCTTTTTTATCATCAACGTTGTCCCGATGCTTTCCGTCCGGATTTTTCGCGGATTCGTCAAGGTCCTGCCGTTTCTCGGGCGTCGGGCCGTCCGCTTTGACATCTTGATTTAGCGCTTCGATGTTCATGCGGCTGCCTGCTGGAAAAAAGTCCCAATCCGTCCCAAAACGCCTTTTTCGGCGTCGCGATCGCGCGATTCTGTGTGCGCGAACGCAGCGCGGCGGTATCGCGTCACCTGCGCGTCGAGCGTGGCAATGTATTCGCGGTACGCCTCCTCATATCGTTCAAAGGCAAGATCGTAGCGCTTCGTGCGCACGACGCGCTGCTCCGGTGTTTCATTTTTGTATTTATCGTCAAGAGTTTTCGCGGCGTCGGTCGTAAGTTCCGGCTCGATATGCCCCATGATCGCGTCGTAAAGCTCGCGACCGGTGGGGATTTTTGGCGGCACAGGAGGGGCGGGAGGAACAAGCGGCATAAGTGAGGATTTCTTACAATTCTAGCAGAGAACCGCTGCATTTGGAATACCCGCATCCTTCCAATGGCCGGATTATCAATTTCTTCCTGCATATTGGTTATTATCCATATTGACCGCGATCCATCAGTGATGCCATAGCCTCTCGAATTCCTCGGGCTCCATATTAATGTCGCGCAGAATCCCTCTTAATGTGCCCGTTTTGAGATCCTGATTTCCGTGGATTGGAATTACCGTCTGCGCTTCCCCGTTCCTCATAAGATGATGGCTTCCTTTCACACGATAAAGAGAAAAATTCCGCCTCACGAGAAAGCGGATCATCTCTTTGCCGGTAACTCGCGGCATCCTACCCATGCGCTACAAGATCGCCCAAATTCACCTGACGGATGTGCGACGGGGCATTTATTCGATGCAAAGCGGCCTCAAGGCCATTCGCTTCAACAAAGAGTTGCAGTCCTGTTTTCAGATCTGCAATCGCCTCTTCTTCAGTTTCGCCTTCTCCATATGCGGGAATATCTGGAATATGAGCGGTGAATCCTCCCAATTCCTGATCGGGAATGAGCTCGATGGCGACGGTCGGCAAAGGAGTCATAAGATTCTTATGATATCACGTTATTCCCTTTTATTCAACTCACAGACTCGCAGGGACTAGACCACAAGTGAGTTGGTTTTGCGTGTGAGAATGGCGGAAAGAACAGAGATGCGAATGTCGTAGCTGCGAATATTGTAGCGAAACATGACTTCAGAGAGGAATTGGAGAATGGGACTCAAAAGGTAAGGCGAAGGGTTCCATTCCGTTTGCCATCCAGTAGCTTCAGCAGCGGGCCGGAAAATCGGCAAATATCCGACGGGCGTGAGAAAAGCTGTGGGCAGTGAAGAGTCCCTCCGCAGAACACAAGAAGTATTTTGAATGAGGGGATTATCGCGCCGTGATGATCTTCGAGAGCTGTTCAATTGTCTCCAGATTTCTCGCTGCGGCTCCGGAAATGTCAGGATTTGTATTGTTTACTAATCCTCGCAAGATCGTAATCCATTGCTTGCGGAGTGCCTCGTTGGTCGGGGAGAAGAAGCCTAACGTCGTGACGCCAACAGACTCGATGACGACGACGATATCTCGAGGCCTCAAGGGCTGTCCGCCGGTTCCATCTCGCAGAAGACCCAGGCATAGCTGCATGGCCTCCGAAGCAGTGGCGCCTGAAAGGCGAAGAAAGACTAACGCTCCTCCTTCCTTCCTGAGGGCTTCTATCGTGCGCCGCTCCTGCGCCAGCTGCTTTGCGTCCTCTTGGAAGGCCGTATCGGGAAGGGTGAGCATGATTCGCAGTGCTTGCGTGGCCTGTGTACGAATTTCTGGTGATGCGAAAGCAAGGGTTCTCCTTAGGTTATCGATGATGTATTTGGAGCCCTTGCGAACCTCGCCCGTGGAGGTCGACTCAAATAAACGTTGGTGATTCCGGCGCAAGCCATTGAGCAGGCCATGCATCGCAGCCTCTCGCTGTTCGGGCCCGGGTAGGAACTCGTCTCCAACTACACTGGCGAGTGACGAAAGCCCCCAAATGGTTTCTCCGAAAAGATCGGCAACTGCTTCGACTCCGGCAGGCGTTTTAGCGTTGAGATCAAGAGCCCTTGCCGCAGCGCGAAGATGCATCAGGGGGCGAAGCAGTTCAACAGCGCGAGATCGAAGGAAACGCTCCTCTGCTGGTGATACGCGATTGGGAACCAATGCATTGGCTCCCCATCTATACCCAGTGACGAACTGCCCAAGTCGGTAGAGTGCATATGGCAGTTCTTCGACATCAGCGCTCGTGAGCGGCTGACGTTGCATGAGCGTCCGTTCAACGAATTGAACGGTAGCTTCAGTGTTAGCGTCAAGTTGGAGGAGTAGGTCGCGATAGAGTTTGACATGAGATCGGTTACCAGCCTGGGTGATCGCATTGAGCAGTGGCCGGATGGCTTCTGGCCCCGATGCAAAAATTCGGTCCACAATTGATTTGCGATTGCTGTCGGTAGCGAGAGGGAGTTGGGCCAGGTCGTCATTGATAGATTTTTGTCTATTCGCAGGTGTTTCGATACTAGGGTTACCGGCTTGGCCAGAAACCGTTGTTTTTTTGGTTATCTCTTCCGAGACGATGTCGCGATGCAAAATCAAATCCGGATCTCCTTGTTTGCGCTTCTCGTCCTCCTCTCGCTTGCGTCGCTCGTCTGCAATTTGTTTCTTCGTGTTCATGTCGGCAACATATTCTTTGTTTAATGTCTCGTCATTGGGAGAGGCGGCCGGGGTTGCTTCCGGTGCCCCCGGCATTTCCGGGGAAGCGAAGTAGAGAAGGCGTAATTCCATGGGAAGAATGGGTAAATCGGTACAGTATAGCACTGCGGGAAAATAGTCACAAGCGGCGCTGAATTGCGCAGGTTGTATGACTCACTGGCTATCGCCGGGCCTTCTTTCTGCGCTTCTCCTCTTTCTGAAGCCTGCGTTCCGCAGCGATGTTGTGACGGTACAGCCTCGGAACGACAAGCGATCCAAACCGCGGCAGGACGTAGTTGCCAGCGGCAACGTAATCGCACCGTCGCATATTGCACACAGTGTCGTAACCGGCCTCAATTGCCTTGACCGGACGCCCTCCTTCGATTTCCTTCCGCATATAATCCAAACTGATGAACATGGAATTCCGGAACAATGCCGTAAGCTCTTTCGCCGTCCATCGTGGCCCGATCACTGTGAACAGCGCCTCCATTTCCTTGCGCGTTGCCGACGCCCCGCCGCGCAGGCAATCGGCCACGGTCAGCGCGTCGCGGTAAGGCCCCTCTACTGATCCTTTGTTGTCCTCCAGGGCAGGATCGTACTCCGCATTCACGATTGCGAGCGATCCTCCGGGGGCCAGATGTCCCGCCAGGAGATAGAGGAACAGGACTCTCTGTTCTTCCTGAATGCCGTGGAGGGCGTTGCGCAGCACGCATGCCCCGATGCGCCTCTCGCTCATAAAATCGCAGAGCGACGTCATCTGCCGCCGCATCGGAGATTCCTGCTGAGCGGCTGGAAGCTGCCCAAGCTGCGCAACAACATCGAACGACCCGTCTGGTTGCAGGCTTTTTGGGATGTCGTTCGGATCGGCGATGATCGCGCGGACGCCGGCGCCAACTTCGGACATAGCGCGGGCGGGATTTGTTTCGACAATAAACGGCGCTGCCCCCGGCCTGTTGAGGAATTCCGATGGAAGCCGGACATTCGGCCCTATCACCCCCAGCAGAGACGAAGGCGCATGCGTCGCCAGCCCGCCGTAGAAGTTGTATTTCCGCAGCAGGAGATCCACATAATCGCTGCTCTCGGTTCCGGCAATCACGCGTTCCGGGTATTTCCTCCCAGGGCGTCGAAGATCAATGTAATCCATAAGGGGGGGATGCTAGCAGGCGGCTGCGCACTTGCAAGACCGGCGTCCCACACGCGCCATTCCGTGATAGCCTCGCGTTTCGGCTCTGCTTTCTCGATTTCCTTTCGCAAGCGCGAGGAGCTGTTTTACGCCTTTTTCCCTGCTTTCCTCCTCTGTAACAACTTCACTTCCTCCGTGAGTTCGTACAACCAATCTTTTCCATCCTCCTTTCGCCCCAATGCGGATTGCGGGATCCTCAGCGACGCCCCGCTGATCTTCCACTTAGGATTCACATGCAGGAGTTGCATGATCTCTTTGGCGGTGACCCGAGGGCTCAGAGCAAGAACGATCTCCGAATCATGCCGGCCATGCCCCGGGCCCGACGAAGGGTCTTCGGCCTTCACGCGGATCACTCCGGCGCGCCGGCATGCCATCTTAAGCCGCAGGATTTGGAAGAGCGAAACCACCTGCGCCGGAAGCTCTCCGAATTCCTCGCGCAGATCTGCTTCGAATTCTTTAAGAATCGCCTCGTCCTCGCTTCCGGCGAGTTTCTGATAGACGCTGATTTTCTCCTCGTTGTCCGTGATGTAGAAGGATGGGATAAGCGCCTCGACCGGCAGTTGAATCTCAGCCGCCGCGTCTTCTTCTTCTCTGTCTTTCGCTCCGTTGCGCAGTTCCTCGACCGCGTTTTTCAGAAGCCGGAGATAATGGCTGACGCCCACCGTCTGCATGGTGCCGGACTGGCTGGCTCCGAGAATTTCGCCGGCGCCGCGTATTTCCAGGTCGCGCATGGCGACCTGGAAGCCGCTGCCCAGCTCGCATGCCTCGACAATCGCGCGCAAGCGCTTTTTAGCGTCGTCTTTCAATTTTTGACTGTGATACAGAAAATACGCGTACGCCTGCACCCTGCTCCGGCCCACCCGCCCTCGCAGCTGGTACAGCTGGCTGAGCCCGAATCGCTCCGCCTCATTCACGATCAAAGTGTTCGCCCGCGGGAGGTCAATGCCGTTCTCGATGATCGTCGAGCTTACGAGTACGTCGTACTTGCCGTCTTTGAAGGCGATGATCCTTTCTTCGAGAGTTTCCGGTTTCAATTGCCCGTGGCCGACTACGAATGTCGCCTCTGGAATCAGAGCTTGAAGTTTCTGCGCAAAAGCGTCAATCGTCTCCACGCGGTTGTGCAGAACGAAGCATTGCCCTTTTCTCCCGATCTCGGCGAGGACCGCCTGGCGCGTCAATTCGTCGGAGTATTTCCGGACTTCGGTGATGATCGGCAGGCGCCCGGGCGGGGGAGTGGTGATGGTGGTGATGTCGCGAAGCTTGTGGAGGCCGAGATTTAGAGTCCGCGGGATCGGAGTCGCGGTGAGCGTGAGAATATCCACCGACGCGCGCATTTCCTTGAATTTCTCCTTCTGCTTGACGCCAAACCGCTGCTCTTCGTCAATTATGACCAGGCCGAGATTGTGGAACCGGATGTCGTCCTGGAGCAGCCGGTGAGTTCCAATTACGATTTGCACATCCCCCTTTCGCAGTCCTTCGAGGGTTTTCCGCTGCTCGGATACGGACCTGAACCGGCTCATCATTTCAATCCTGATCTTGAACGGGTTCATTCTTTCGATGAAATTGCGGTAATGCTGGTCGGCAAGAATCGTGATCGGAGCGATTACAGCGACCTGCCTTCCCGCTTCGGCCGCCTTGAACGCGGCCCGCATCGCGACTTCCGTTTTCCCAAATCCGACGTCTCCGCACACCAGACGGTCCATTGGGTGCTCGCTTTCCATGTCGCGCTTGATGTCCTCGATCGCCTTTAGCTGTCCGGGCGTTTCGGTGTACGGGAATTGCTCTTCAAATTTTCGCTGGCGGCCGCCATCGTCGGGGAACGTGTGACCTTTGGCTCTCGCGCGCTTCGCATACAGATTCAAAAGTTCCTTTGCGATTTCCCTCGTTTCCGACCGGAGTTTTTCGTTAACTCGTTTCCATTCGGTCGTTCCAAGACGGGTTAGCACCGGTTCATCGCCTTCTTCGTGCACGAATTTGCTCAATTTGTCCGCCTGATCCACCGGCACGAACAGCTTATCGCCCTCTGCATAGGTGAGTTCCAGATATTCGCGCGACACGTCGTCAATCGCCTTCTGCGTCATCCCCTCAAAATGTCCGATCCCGTGTTCCATGTGCACCACGTAGTCTCCTTGCTGCAGCGATGTGACGAAGTCGAGCGCTAGTTTAGCCATGCTGCGCTGTTTTCCAGCTTTGCGAAGAGAGAAAATCTCGCGGTCTGTGAGCAGGGCGCAGCGCAGGTCCGGGTTCTGGAGCGAGTGGGGGAGGATATCCTCATCCGACGCAGGAATTAGGGCGATTGCCCCTCTGTGCCCGGTAACTCCGTCGTCATGCGGCACGCGTTCCTCCGTCAGAATTTCCTCCAGCTCTTTCATGCGCTTGGTAACCACCAGCAGAGTCCACTCCTGCGCCAGCTTGTCGCGAATATCGTTCAAAAAATCGGCGAGCGTGTAGAACTTAAGGACGGACAGGTAACGAAGATGTGCATGATGCTCAGCGTGCTCCGGGAACGCGGTAAACGAGAGAGTTGGAATCATTCTGGGGGTGACAATGTCTTCCTGATCGTCCAAAATCAGGAGCGCATCCGTAGGGAACTGGCTGCGAATGGCCATCTTTTTTTGGAATAACGCCGGATACGCCGCCATGTTGCTTCCCGCGTCCGATGTTTTTGAAAGATCGTCTCTGTCAACCGACATGATCTTCTGCACTTTCTCAAAATCGAACCTGATCCTGTACGGATGTTCCGACTGTATGGGGAACAGATCGAGAACGTCGCCGATTCGGCGGTATTCCCCTGGATGCAGATAGAGATCGCTGCCGTGGCCATAACCGCGCTCTATAAGCGACTCGAATAATTCCGTGAAGTTAACATCTTTTCCGACTGATAATGTGATTTTTCCTTCTTCAAGTTCGTCAATGGAAGGAAATTCCATTTCCCACGCCTCGCGCGATAATATAAACACTTCAGCGTTCCCGGGCCGCATCGCAATAAGAAACGCCTGAAGGCGTTCCGGCCGTACCGCGCCGGCGGCATCCTCAATGGGATGGAGGATATGCGCGCGCTGCCCGAAAAACCGCAGCCAGTGCTGCAGGCTTTCCGCCGATTCTTCAGAGCCAGTCACGAACAGGGTTTTTTGCGGATGAAAACCGAGAAGATGACTCACGAGCAGTATTTTCGCCGTTTCGTTGGACGCGCCGGATATCGTCAAATCTCCTTCTTTTTTCAGAAGGTCTGCAAGATCCCGGTGGGTATCCTTCCCAAGAAGGAGGGAGGGAAGCATGAATTTTCCTTTGAGATGCAAATTACTCCTCAAGCATTCTAAGCGGCATGATCAAGTGCAGATAATTTTTCTCTTTCGGCAGGGTGAAAAGGGCGGGGCGGGAGCTGTCGGTAATCTGCATGTCAACTTCATCTTCGTCAATATGACCCAGAAAATCCAGCAGATAGCCGCTGCTCAGCGCAATCTTATTGTCCTTGCCCTGCATCTCTGCTGCTATGAACGCCTCATCGCGCCCCGCCGGCGTCTGCGGCGTGACTATCCGCACTTGCCCTTTGGCACAATAAAACGCGAGATTGTTATTCACCTCTTTTGCAAAGTAATGCATGCGTTTTGCGGCCATAGTCAGTTCTCCAGACGAAAATCTGACGGTTGTAGTGGTTTCTTTTGGAAGAATTTGTTCGTAATCCGGGAATTTCCCGTCTATCAGACGCGAGAGTAGGCGAGTTGAGCCGT
Source organism: Candidatus Peregrinibacteria bacterium (assembly GCA_016186175.1). Taxonomy (GTDB): domain Bacteria; phylum Patescibacteriota; class Gracilibacteria; order Peribacterales; family Peribacteraceae; genus JABFSS01. The sequence goes on along the minus strand of JACPMB010000009.1, from coordinate 32,267 downwards.
GATGAATCTCTATTTGCTGCCTGCTAAGAATCACCTGGACCTCCTCGTCCGGGCCTTCTGTCTTCCGGGTTTTATCCTCCTTATCCGGCCCGGAGCGTGTTCCCTTTTTCTCTTTATCCTGCTTTTTCCCGGACAGCATAACTTTCAATTCCTCAAGAATCTTTGTTGGGACAATGCAGGATATCTCCGCTCCGCCTATGGAAACTGGTATTTTATATTCGGAGAGTCTGTAGCTGTCCGTCGCAACAAACACCACTAGATTTTTTTCACTCCTCACATACGCGCCCGACAACACCGGCCGCAAACCGGCGCGCGCGGACGAAAACGTGACCAAATGAAGCGCGCGTAGGAGTGGTGGAACCGGCAGAGAGAAAGATGTTTGTTTTTCCACAGATGATATTGTCGGATATTCGCTCGCAGCTTCGCCTGCGATTGATGTTTTTGCGTGTTGTGATGTGCATTTAAGTATCGTTCCCTCGCTTGTTTCCAATAACACCTCAGGATCGTTGTTGTATTGCGCGAAGTTTAAAATCGCTTTTGCCGGGACCGTCACTGATCCTTCGTTTTCAATTTTAGAATCGAAACTCGTTATAATGCTTAATTCAAGATCAGTGGCGCTTACAGTACACCTTCTTCCATGGGCTTCTATTAATATATTGCCTAAAATCGGAAGAGCCTGCTGACCTCCTATCGCGCGGCTGGCAAGCTGCAATGATTGCAGGAGGCTTGATGTTGAACACGAAAACTTCATTTTTACATTAGGAGTATCTAATCTTAATACTAAATTCATCATCATCATACACCCTTTCTTAGTATCCACTTTTTAGATGAAGAGCGCGGGGATTCACAAATATAAACCACTTAAGTATTGATTAGCTTATAAAGAGAGCAGAACGAACACAATTTATTGTGTGCGGATGATGTGGAAAACTTGTGGATAAGAATATAGGGGACCAGCCAATCCAACAAAATTACAAATTTACACATATGTCAGCCAAAAATCATTATTGGGTGTGGATTACTCAGGCAAACCGCAGGCAATAGCAAAATGGCATTATCCACAGACGATGCGCGTTTGGATTACAAATTCTGCCAACTCCTGCACCTCGTCTCCGTTGACGGCACGTCGGCAGAATTAGACCGTATTCGAAGCGTCCCTTCCTTAACATCAACAAAACTTCCGTCAGGAATATCCTCGCCAAGCATCGCGCCGGTTGCGATAAAACTCCCGCAACCCACCTTAACCCCGGGATTTGTCCCCACCTGTATGCCGAACCGGCAATCATTCCCTACAATAATGCCAAATTTCATCAGGCCAGTGCGCTCTGAGCTCGATGCGATTTCCTGCTCGTCCAGACGCAGGTTCCCTGTGATGCATCCGCCACCGAAAGAAACATTTTTCCCGATAATCGAATCTCCGAGGTACGTCATATGCGTCCAAACAGACCCTGCGAGCGCAGTCCCTTTGATCTCGGTGTTATAACCTATAACACAATCGTCGCCGATGCTGGAAGAGCGCACGAGCGCGTTGTTCCCGATGGTGCATCGTTCGCCGACTAAACACGGGCCGATGATTGTCGCATGCGGCAGCACGCGCGTCCCTGCGCCGATCATTACGTTGCCCTCGATCACCGCCGACGGATGAATTTTTGCAGTGCGATGGATAACGGATTTGCCAATTCCGGATAGGAAATGCCCAAGCAACGGCACAAGCTGCCACGGAAACTTAACCGGCTGCCAAAAGCCGTCGTACGGAACTGCGCGGTATTTGCGTTCCCGAAAAAGCGTCTGGAGGGCCATCTCATACCCGTCGTCGCGATGATTTTTCACTTTCTCCAGCGCCGAGAGCAGGGCAGCCGGATCATTGTGGATATGAGCCACGATGTTCACAAGCGGATTCGCGCGTCGCGTGAATGGATTTTTCGGGCCGGGCTTTTCGACGATCGTCGCGATTCTGCCGTTTTTTACTGCAAGGTATCCGCCGGGGAAGTAGTCCTTCACGCGACGCGCGAGTATCGCGCCGCCGATTTTCGATCCAGATGCCTCCTTTCGAAGCATGTGGAAGGCGTCAGGCTCAATCACGTCGTTTCCCGATACGATCATGACCGGCCCGTTCTTTATTTTCGGAAGGGCGCTCATGCATGCTCCCTGCATCCCCATGTCCAGATTTTTCTGTTCCATGACAGGAAGGTCCGGGAATAATTTTTTTAATTCCTTCTTGTTGTGCGCGCCGGCGACAAGAGTGATGTCCGCACAGCCCCCCTTGCGCAGAGTATCCACTTGGTGTTCCGCGAGCGTGCTGCCGCAGATGGGGAAAAGGGATTTTTCAGCAAGGGGCCAGAAACGGCGCGAGCGGCCGGCGAGAAGAAGAATGGTTTTCACGAGCAGGCATTGTAGGCTTGCGGCTTTCCTTAGGCCAGACGCGAAATGTGCCGAGTGCTTCCGGCGCTCAGCGCGCCACTTCGATCGTTCCCTCCGATCCTGTAACGCGTATTGGAATCCCCAATGCCTTCATCCTATTAAGCACTGCCGCGTGCGGGTGGCCGAATTGGTTGTTTTTGCCGGCGGAGATTACAGCGAGCGACGGATGCGCGGCAATGAGGAATCCGGTCCCGGAGGATGTTTTGCTCCCATGATGCCCGGCTTTTAGGACGGCCGCGCTGAGATCGGCGCCGGAGGCCAGCGCGGCCAGCTCCTCTTTTTCTTCAGCGTCACCGGAAAAGAGAACAGCTGCGCCGGTCCCATTGATCACGCGCAGCATGATCGAGGAATTGTTGACATCCTTCATCTTTTTCCCGAAAAGAGCCGGCTCCGGCCATACGACATCAATCGCTATGCCGTCGCCGAGGTCAATGTCTTTTTTCGGATCGGCGATCCAAATAGGAATGCGCTGTTCTTTTATAAGACGCAAAAATTCATCATAACGCGGCAAATCATTCCGGATTCCAGTCATGAGTATTCGTCCGACGCGATAGCGGCGCAGGATTTCGGGAAAAGCGAAAATATGATCAAGTTGCGGGTGGCTTAGAATCAGCATGTCAATTGTCCGGTCGAAAAACGGCATGCGCTCCGCGAGTTCCCGCAGCATCGCGCCCCCGGCCGGCCCCCCGTCAATGACGATTTGCTTTCCGGACGGCGTCACGATCAATGCTCCGTCCCCCTGTCCGACGTCGAAAAAATACACATGCAGGCGTTCGTCCGGCATCAACGCAAGTTCGCGCGAGGCAAGAAAGGCTCCGGCGGAAAGCGCGATTATGCAAAGCGCAAGATAATTTATTCTCATGATTTTAAGAATATTCCGGCGCCGTGGTCCGTCGGGATTCTCCCAATAATTTCTTTTTGCGAAAGAGGGAATTTCGGCTGCGCCAAAAGCGAAAATCGGTTCCATGTGGCCGTGGAACATTCGCGGTTCCGGTACGCATCAAAAGAGTGTCGTAGTTATTTGGACGCAATTCGCCTTCGCACTCTCCTCCATCCGGCGATTGCTCCGCTTGCAAGTATGACTCCGAGCACCGGCACTCCGGAATTATAAAGACCGGAGCGTGAAGCGCTTGTTCCGCGCGGCGGCGGAACGACCGACGCAACGGCAGCGGGGCCCCCCTCGTCCGCGATTCCGCTGGTGGCGTCCGGCGCCGTGTCTGTTTTTGCGGGGGGAACTTCCTCATCGTTGTTTTCGTACCCCGTGAAGCCGGTTATATTCCTTGTCTGGTCAACCGGGGACTGCCGGCCGTCTGCGGCCTCGCCGGTTACAGGATCGTTCGCACGAACGGCGTATTTACGTCCCGGAGACTGTGTTTCCGTGACGAGTGTGACGATATTTCCCTCTATCACGATGCGCGACAGGCGCAGTGGGTTTCCGGCGTTATCAAGAGCCGTGAAGGCCTCCGCCGCCCTGTCTTCCTGAACTTGCACGTTCATGGAGAACGTCAGTTGCACGGTCTCCGGCGATTGCGCGACTGCGCTCAACAGGCCCACAGTGTTCGCCTCGCGCTCTTTCCGCGACGGCGCCGGCGCCTCGCGCTCTGTTTTCTGTCCGTCCGCCTCGCCTCCCGTCATATCCAGCTGCAGTTCCTCTACAAACGACCGGCTTTCCTCGTCGTCGGCGTTCACAGCCAGCACCGCGAGAAAAATCTGCGGGTATGGCGGCAGATCGGAAATCACCAGCTCCGTGCTATCGCCATCCACAGCCGCAAAATCGTCGTATTCGCCGTCGTTGTCCAGAATGGATTTCTGTCCGTAGTAAACACGGTAGGTTTTGGCATTCTCAGCCCCGTCCCATCTGACCGTCACTTGCCCGTCTTCAAAACGCGCGGAAAGCCCGGTGACGTTGGACGGGGCTCCGGCCAGAGCTCCAGCGGGAGCAACCAGCATGCTCAGGATCAGAATGGCACGAAAAAAATGTCTGTTCATAAACGTAGGGAATTCTATCAAATTCTCAGGATTTTGTAAATCCCGGTCGCCCACGCGCAAGCCACGATCCAGGCCGAGGACACGATTAACATGCCGGCGGTGATAACCGGAGTTGCGAGAACAGTTCTCGCGGCGAGCACGAATACAAGCAGCAACACGGAAAAAACGATCCATCGAGCCGCAAAAGATTTCGTAAACCGCGCGGGCATGGCGCGAAGCGCCGGAGGGAGCAAAAGAACAGCGAGCGCCGTGTGCACGATTATCGAGGTGACGGATGCGCCGACGAATCCAAAGCGCGGGATCAATAGAACATTGCCGGCGAGAGAAAAGACGACGCCGAAAGCAAGAACGGACACCAGCGGCCGCCACAGGTTTTTGGCAAGCAGGACATAGAAACTGAACGTCAAAAATCCGTTCATGAACATCGAAACCGACAGGAGGCGCAGGGCGGTGTCCGCGCCCGGCGACAAAGATGTGGACAGATATTGGTCCGTCGTCAGCATCTGCATCAGCGGCCGCGGCCAGAACATGGCAAACAAAAAAGAAACGGATCCGACAAGAAGGATCGCCAAAAGTATTTTCCCCAGCAATTCGCGCGTGTCGTCGCTCCGCGCATCCTTCTCGCTCAAGATAGGCAATGTCGAATTCAGCAGAAACGTCGGTAGCAGGTAGGCCATGTCCATAATCCGCTGTGTGAAGCCGTAATATGCGTTTTGCATTTCGTAATCCATGGGACGAAGAAGCCCGATCAGGGTCACATCAAATTGCCGGTAGAGCGCCGTGCAGAGGAACGCGGCGCCGTATGGAGCGGACAGCCGCAAAAGCCGCCGTATGGTCGCTGGGTCCCATCTCGGACGCACTTTCAGGATTTTCCTGCTGAACGCGATTGAAAGCAGCAAAAGAACGAGTGCGCCGGCGCCGCCGAATCCAAGCAGGAGATAGAGAGAGCGGACGTCAGCGGAGTCACGAATCCCCATCCACACGGCGAGCGCCGTGAGCGAAACCGTGACGACCCTTTGCGTCACCTCGGCGACAAAAACGAAGTGCAGGCGGTACTCAACCTGAAAAATCGTGCGCAATATTCCGGCGAGCAGAGTGAACGCGGGAACGAACGCCGCGACCGTGATCCCGGCGGGCAGCGGCGTTCCTCGCCAGGCGGGGATCATCCATGCGATCATCAGCGCCGACCCCAATGAGATCGCGAGAATCATCGCACGCAACGTCATCAAATTACCGAGCACCGCCCGCCTGTCCCCGGCCCGCGCGACCTCGCGCACGGACACCGCGTACAATCCGAAATCCGCGAGGATGCCGAAAATCTGCAAATAGCCGTAGACGGTGTTGTAATTGCCGGCAAGCTCGATGCTCAACCCGATCGCGACCAGCTTTACGGTCACTATCGAGAGCGCGGCCATTGTGATCTGGCTGGCGAATTGCCACAAAGTCGAGGCCGCAATTTTCTGCGATGGCATAGCGCCGATTGTAGAGGATCGGATCGTCCGATAACCCATCAATTCGATGATTCGGATGCGAATTGCCAAACCGTCGAATCAGCCTGCCGAGGTTCTCGACACCGGCGCAGCTTACGATACAATACGGTCTGCCACATGGGAGTATCGTTCCGTCATCTTACATCCACCAAGCAGCTCTCGCGGGGGGATACGGATGCTGTTTTAGCGAGGGCCGCGGAAATGGAGAATGTCCTGGCGGCTGGAGGCGACGACCGCCTGAAAGGGAAAATTCTCGCAGCGCTTTTCTACGAGCCTTCCACACGCACGCGGCTCAGCTTCGAGAGCGCGATGTTACGACTGGGAGGCTCAGTGATCTCCGCCGAAGGAATCCAATTCAGCTCGATGTACAAAGGGGAAACGATCGAAGACACGATCATGATGGTTTCCGGGTACTCCGACATAATCGCCATGCGCCACCCGGAGGCGGGCAGCGCCGACCGCGCGGCGGCCATCAGCCCCGTTCCGTTTGTAAATGCCGGAGACGGTCCCGGGCAGCATCCCACGCAGGCGCTTCTTGACCTTTACACAATTCAAAAGGAATGTGGAAAGCTGGACGGGATCCGCATAGCCATGGCAGGAGATTTAAGATACGGCCGCACGGTACATTCCCTCAGTTTTCTTCTCGGCCTGTACAAAAACGCCAGTTTCACTTTGATTTCGCCGAAAGAGCTCACCATGCCGGAGAAAGTAACCGGTTTCTTTAAAGAAAAAGGAATCGCTTATGACGAAACAGGCGATCTTGAGGCCGGCCTCGGTTGCGATGTGCTATACATGACGCGCATACAACGGGAACGCTTCGCGGACCATTCCGAATATGAGCGGCTGAATGGCGTTTACACGCTCACTGCGAAACATCTGAAAAGCAGGAAGGTCGTCGTGATGCATCCACTGCCGCGCGTGGGCGAAATATCCGCCGATGTTGACGCGCTGCCGAACGCCGCCTACTTTCGGCAGGCGAAGAACGGCGTGCCGGTGCGCATGGCGCTGCTGGATTTGTTGTTATCGGGGCAATGAACCGTCCGACCGCCATCCAATGACACCCATCTTCCTTCGTGGCGGCACGATCATGAGTCCGGAAGGGGAATTGAATGCCGACGTGATAATCAAAGACGGACACATTCAAAAAATCCTCAAAAGGCCATATGAGCCCGGGCTCATTTCGCAAATGGGCGTGAAATTTAGCGAAGAATGTGATATTTCAGGAAAAATCGTCTTCCCAGGGCTCATTGACTGCCACGTCCATTTCCGCGAACCCGGATTGGAACATAAAGAGACAATGGCGACCGGCGCGGCCGCCGCGCTCGCCGGAGGCGTAACTACCGTCTGCGAGATGCCGAACACCGTTCCGCCAACTGTCACAATTGCGGCGCTGGCGGATAAGACCAGGCGGGCAGAGGTTAGCCGGCGAATTGCCTGTGGCGAGCTCTGCCGAACTAATTCGCCGGCTGCTCACGAGGGCGAACCGGAATTCATTCCGGTGGATATGCGGTTTTTCTTCGGCGCCACAGAATCTGCCCATCTCTGTGCTCTTCGCGAGCTCTGGACAGGGTCATCTGAAGAACTCATGCAACTAAAGGCGCGATGTTGCGGACTCAAGCTGTATTTCGATCATTCGACAGGGGATCAGGGGGCAGACGCGGGCGTGCTCGAAGAAGCGTTCAAACTCTGCGGCGAGCTCTGGATCGTGACGGTGTGTCATTGTGAAGATGCGGAGATGAATCAGGGCCTCAGGAATCAGATGTCAGATTCCAGAAAAACGGAAGATCACTCTCGAATGCGGCCGCCGGAATCGGAAGAGAAAGCGATTCAAGACGCTCTTACTCTTGCAAAGAGGCACGGCGCGCGTCTGCACATTGCCCACCTTTCCACAAAAGGCGGTTTGAATCTTGTCAGGAAGGCAAAGGCGGACGGCATCGCCGTCACATGCGAGGTCGCCCCGCATCATCTGTTTCTTACTGTCGAGAATTACAAGACGCTCGGCGCGCTCGGCAAAATGAATCCGCCGCTTAGGACACGCGATCATCAAGAGGCGCTTTGGGGTGGGGTCCACGACGGAACCATTGACTGCATCGCCACCGATCACGCGCCGCATACGCTCAAGGAAAAAAACTGCGGCGATCCGCTTAAAGCGCCGTCTGGAGTTCCTGGAGTCGAGACGATGCTGCCTTTGCTGCTCACCGCCGCTAATGAGGGGAAGCTGCATCGCTCCGATGTCGTTCGCCTCTGCTTCTCCAATCCCAATCGCATCTTCGGCCTTGGAAAGAAAGAAATCATTGAAGGCGCGCCGGCAAATCTAATCCTCGTGGATCCCAAAAAAGAATGGACGATCAAAGCCAAAGAACTTCATTCAAAGTGCGGCTGGACTCCGTATGAGGGCTGGAATGTGAAAGGGAAGATAGTGCGTTTGATTCAATTGTAAACGGCATGTGTGCCAATAGAGATGAATATTGCGTCACCACCACCCTGCATACTCAGAATAATCCGATATTGGCGATTGATCCAAATACTCCAATATCCTTCCAGTTTCCCCGAGAGTTTGTGCAACTTCAATGAGGGGTGAAATGGATTCTCAGCGAAGAGCAGGCGCACTTTTTCTGCTCGTCGTTGGAGTGATGGTGGCAGTTTCTGAAAAGCCCGAATAAATTCTTCGTCGAAGGAAACCCTCCTCGTACTCATGATTTTTTCATGAACTGTAGAAGACTTCCCGTACACACATTTCCCTCGCGGTAATTCTTCTCCGCCCGTTTGCACCTCGCGAGCAGCTCTTTCTCACTGATAATCTCACTTTCGTGCTCAAGCACCATGCGCACGTAGTAGCTCACGGTGACCCCACGCTTTTTTGCCTTCTTCTTCAATGCAGCGATTCTGCTTGGTGGCAGAGAGAGGGTGAGGATGGAACGCATGGATTGAAGAGTGAAGCTGTAAGTACAGTGTAATACAGGAGGGGTGTAGTCGTCAACGAATTACTTTGGTTTCGGTATAATATACAAGCCAGTACATCATGTAAGAACGTGTTGACGAGCACGTCACGCAGAGGACGGCGCGCGGCACGCGAAGAGATTTCATCGACATGTTCGCGCTTTTGCGGGATAAAGGCTGGCAAATAGCGGATTTGTTTTCGTGGTATCAGCGCAAATACGGTGACACGCGAAATACCATCCTTCACGCCCTTATAAAGCCTGGAATATTTTGATGATGCAGATGCGGATGATATTCCTCTCGTTCTCCTGCACCCCATTGATTGGGGCGAAGTGAAGGGGTATTTTCGCGATGCGGCGGGAAAATACGCGCGTGAAGAGCTTCGAGAGTGATGTAACGGAGCCAGCTAGCATTTCTATTGTCCGGAAAGCCGTTTTCTGATACAATTACATGATTTCTTTTTGCAAAGAGATCGGTACAATTCTTCGCGTATGGCGAAAGCCAAATCTCCTATGGCACATCCGCTCTATCTGACAGCCGAGGAACAGAAGCTCTTTGTGAACCTTCCAAAGGAGGCGACGAATGGTGTGACAGTGGTGCGGGAAGAGAGGGAGTTCAAAGATAACGAGAAGGACCTTGCCGGTCGCCGCAAGCTGGCCAAGTTTAAGAGTTCGACATTGCAGAAATTGCAATCGGAACTGGATCAGACTTCGTCTGAAGAAGAAGCAATGGAGATGATCAAAAAGGCGAAGCTCCCGGATCTTCCTGAGGAAGATCTGCCCACACTCTTCTTCCTCATAGGTCCGCAGGCATTGAGTATGATGATTGAAACAATGTTAAAGAATGCAAAATCTTCTCAGGATGTCGAGGGCATTGGCGCGCTCTGTGATGCACGATCCATGCTTCTCAATGCATTTATCCCTTCCTGACTCTTATATCCCCCATCTCTGATATGTCAGCGCTTGCACCCGCCGAAGGCCGTGACGTTCCCCCGGAAAGAAGTGTACAGCAGGCACGATTGGAGAGCGTGCGGGAGCAGAATAAGAACGAACCTGGAATACTCAAGCAGGCGTGGAGGATCGTGAAGTGGCCATTGATTATTGGCGGGTTGGCTCTCGGAGCATGGTATGGCTGGGATTATCTCAAAAAATTCCTTGAGGATTTCAGCAAGAAACAGGCTGTCGAGACTAATAGCATTCGTGAGGGATCGCGCGGTGCAGGAGGTATCGGTGGTGTAGGAACAACGATAGATGGGTATACGAGAGATACAACAGTCACTGGCTCTGGCGGAGGAAGCGTGGACCGCAGCGGACGTATTAATGAAATTCTTCCTGCACCTACCATGCCGCCAAATACAAACGCAGCTCCCCCCAGGACAAACCCGCAAGGGTGGTCAAAATAGAAACAACACTTTTTAACAAACATAAACATGGTTCAGAGCCCTTCCGAGACACCTGAGAGTGTCAAAAAGGCCATCGACGGACAAAGTGAAGATGTAAAGCGCCTGAGTGCCGATCGTGATATCCTAATGGCTCACCTGCACCAAGTCAGGGAACGTATTCTAAACGGCGCCGAAAACAATGCATTTACTGAAAAAGCGGGGAAGGAGCTCGGAGTCCGGCTGAATGAATTGGAAAAGCGTGCAGCTGCAATCGAGCAACGTATTAAAGAAGTAAATGCGCAAATAGAGAGCCTCAGAAAAAGTGGCGCGACAAACTCAAAAGCTCTTGCAGAAGCCAATCGTTCTATCCTGAATGCACGGACTGAACACGATGATATTCGCACAGCAATGGAGCAACTTGACAAGGAGATTGCCACATCCTTTCGACATATTGAACTATCGGACTTCGGTAATATTGCGGATCGCATTCGCAAAATGACGCGCATCACTCGTGACGATGCGATTCTTCTCAATGATAACTGGCAACCAGGAACAAAGAGATCGGCAGAACAAAGCGCAAAAATTGTGAAACAAATTACCGAGATCATGCGCCATCCGGGAGCAGTGGAGAACCCTGCTGAAATGCAGTTGACTACAGTTTATCAAGTGAACACAGGATTTTTGGACCGGATGGCCATATTGCAGAATATGCCACAATTGAATGCTGAGCAGGCAGAGGAGCTTCAATTTCTCAGGCGCATCGAAATGTATATGGCGCAGTACGCGCTCCTGCAGGCACTGATAAACAATACCCTGTCTGTTGCTGAAGATTACGCGCGCGATGCCATACCTCAGGAATTTCGAAGTGCTGAACTCGAACAACGCACAATGCACATTCTTCGCTTCCTTGAGCGAATAACTCCGCGTTTTCAACTGTTGCAGCAACTTCACTACTTCGGAAGTTCCGTGGAATTCTACAATGCGAATATCGCAAGAAAGCAGGAAATTCTAAACAAGAATCCGGCGAATGCCACTCTCGCAAAAGCAATCAAAGCTGACATTGAGATGCGCAATGTTTTGGATAGAAATTTCAGAGCACTGCGTGAGCGCGCAATAAAAGAACTCGCTGCACCTTTTATAATCACCGGACCTGACGGGCAACAGATCACATATCCTCCGTTCCAACCCAATGCCTCTCTGGAGAATTTGCGAACGCAAATACAAGCAATGGAAAGAGGTATTCGCGATATCTTCATGCAGACAACAGCAACGCGCATTTCACGTACGGGCGCTCCAGGCATCACCGTGTACCCGCACGTTCCGCACGCAATGTACTTCCAAGCTACATTTCGCCGCGGCAACAGTCTCGGCCAGCAGTTGGCAAAAGGTGCGGCGAATGGTGAAGTGAATTACACGAATCTGGAACAACTCATCCGCGACGACACTGCCGTCGCCGTCCGTTTGCGTGAATACATGCGAAACACATTCAGGCTGCATCGACGTCTTCTGATCCTTTATGCCACACAGGGCGCACTATTTCCTGAAGGAGAATCGCAAAAGAAACTCAGTGCCCTCTCTCCCGAGGAAAGAAAGCTGTATAGGGATCTGCCGTTCGCAGAAATGGGATTCGACAATCTTTTTTTCCGACAGGAAGGAGTGACGAAACTCTACGTTGGCACACTTCTCAATGAAGTGATGAATATCCGGGAATCGCTGTCGTTCCTCGATGGTATCGCGCAGAACATAGACTCTTTGGCAGCTTCGCTGGACTTAGTTTGGCGCAATGCGCCGCATTATGCGAGAAATGCGATGACATTACTTGTGGGTGGCGGCAGTTTTTCGGTACCTATCCCAGGATTAGGTGAAGTACCTCTGGGTTTTGGCTGGGCGGATGCACTGCTCAAGAGCGAAGCGGACAAAGGCCGGGCTGAAGATGCAAGACTGTTGCGCAACGCAGCGGAGGAACTGCGCAGTTCAAGTAATGAATTGCAAAAAATTCGCAAAGATTTTGAGGGTAGAATCAAACAGTTACAGCAGGAAATTCTGAAGGAAATAAATAATTTGCGTGACGCTTCACTTCAGTTTAGTAATGCAAGGACTGTCGAAGATCGCGAGAAATATCGAAAAACTTGCATCGAAATTGCCGGTAGACTCAACGAGAAATATGAGCAGGTGATCAAAATCCAGGAAGAGCTTGATCAGCGCGTTACAAAGGCGTTGCATTTCTTCAGCATAAATTGGCGAGCCTGGAACCTCAGTCGAGAAGTAAGCGCGTCGCCACAAATACTGGCAGCTCTTGGGCTTATTGGAACATTTGGAGCAATCGACATGGCCCTCATGTCGATCATACGACGGAGTTCACCAATTAGACCGAGTCTTGGGAGCATTGCTTCCCTTCCTTTTCGTACGCTCGGTCGCGGATTTCTCCTGCAGGCACGTCCATGGCAGGCACTTTGGAATAGTGGACGATGGCTTATGGGCGGGCAAACGCCATCTGCAGGATCAAATCTGCCTGGAGGATCCCTTCCCGTAGTTCCGAATGGCCCCGCTGCGGCTCCGAATGCAACCCCCAGCACATCCAACACTCCTACAACTGCTCCCGCTTCACCCACCACTCCCCGCGGGCCATCTCGAGGTCTCTCAGCAAGGCAACGAACCATTGTACTCCGTCGCGTGTCAGAGTTTCAGCAGGCGAACATGCCCGCCATCACAGAGCTTGGAAACCACGCTAAAGCATTGCAGGCAGCGCAGGCTGAGGTGACACGCTTGCAGACTCTTGCGCGACAACGTGCATTGACGGCTGCAGAACAAACCGCCCAGACAAGCGCAACAGCTGAGGTCGCACGCCTCCAACAGCTGGATACTGGCGCACGGCTTAATCTCGCCAGGCAAATGCTGACTGCTGAATTTTTAAATACAAATGTGATGATCAATGGTCAGCGGATGTCACGCGGTGCAGCGCTTCTCCGTGCGCATAGTTTGTCGTCGGTGGTTGAAAAATGGCGCCTGCTGGAACAGGCCGGATTCTCTGCGGAACAAATTCATATGGTTGCGCGGACGGGATTGGCTGGCAATGTGGATTTGGCGCTCTTGCGGAGAATGGCGACAGGAGGTCTAAGGCCTGCACCAGGTGTAAACCGTCTGCCTTCGGGAGTCACCAGAGGAGCCGTCGCCGGGGGCCTGCTTGCAACTGCATATGTTGGGCTTGAGGGATATCATCTCCGTCAGCAACTTTTCGAGATCGCCAATGTCATGGATCATCGCCGGCGACTCAATGAAATGCTCGATCGAGTCTTTATTGGAGCGAACGGCTTCACACGTGATTCAAACAATCGTGATCTTTACACGCATACCAGCGGATACCAGGTGAATCTTTCGGTGATCCGCAATATGAGTGACGCACAGCTAACACAAGCAATTGCCGAAGCAGGCGCAACTGGCCTCAATATTCTTGCTGCCGTAGCCGCATTTTTGTTGCGAACAAGTCGCTTGGGAGTCGCATCATTTATTGTGTTTCCGATTGTTGATAATGCAAGAACTGTCTTAGAGATAAGCAGAAATTCTAATGTACGACAATTCCTCAACGACATACCGTATCAACTGCTCACTTTTGTTCTTCCAAGTGATCTGCTTGGGATTGACTCCGCAACCGCATATGAACAAGCAAGAACCCTGGCACACGCTTCTAGAGGCATACTGGGATCCACAAAATTCGAGGACAACTCTCCAGAAGCGCATGTAGCGAAGTGCAAAATTCTCTTCGCCGAATTGAGCAGAGAAATTCTCAGCATTACACCGCAGTGGTTCGATGCCGGCAATCGGTCGTTCTTCCAGTGGACGGAGAGAGAAATGTTTTTCATCGTATCCGATTTTGATCATGAGCTTCATCTCACAAGGAACGAAGGCGGCATACAAGAGCGATTTCCACGAATGATTCGCGGGAGAGCGCGTGCCATACTTTGTGATGCAATGCGCACGTCGTATTCCCGCATCAACAACCGCATCCAGTTACTTGAAAAGCAAAATGATGCGACGCATGAAACTGAATTACAGCAACTGCGCACACAACGGGATTTGCTCGGTAATCAGCACTACGTCAACGGAAGAACAGTGGGCGAAGTGGCGGAATTGAATATTCGATTCGATCAAGAATACCGTAATACAGCAGCGGGGATTCGACTGGTAATATCGGAAGTGCAATCTGGGCCAGGGACGAAGCTTGCTCATTTCGAAGCCAATCAACCCGCGCCACATCCTCATGCCAGAGAAGTGGAGGCGGGCGGGCACAGCATGCTCCTCGTTCGAGGCGCCGTCGTCACAAGGAGAGATGGAACTGCCCAATATGTGCTCGGAGAAGACGATCGATTTGGCAATACAAGTGTTCGAATCGCTTTCTTAGGCGGACGTTGGTATGTGCAGGACCGTACCGATCCAAATCATCCTCGTTGGAAGCATGTGGCAGAAGGTGTGCCACGCGGTCGTAACAATATTAATAGTGGTATTCTTCGCCAGCGCATTAGCATCGTTGATGATCTTGCCGCTCTCGAGCGCAGACTGTTGAGTGATCAAGCAGCAGAAAATTTCGAGGACCCCGCAAAGACTCTGACACGGACTGCGCTTACGGCAGAATCTATTCAAAAACAAATTCATGGAGGAATACTAAATCCTGCGTTGCGAACGATGTTCTACGGGAACGAGACAGATGCGCCGATTGTCCTCACGTACGAAGACTGGTCATCGTTCGAAAAACAAGCACAGAATCAATACGGTCCGGATATTGATAGGGAACGGGCTCAAACGATGCTTGATACTATTCAAGAGCTTGCAATACCTCTCGACTCGGACACGATGGACGGCAGAAATCCGCAATTGTTGCAGCTCCGGAGGGGGAACTACGCGCTGGGCGGTGTCCAATACGAAACGATCGTGGCGACATTCGTCTACTGCGATGCGGACATGCAGCCAACGACATACGTGCAACGAGCGGCAGTGCGAGCCATTGGCTCCGAACACTTCGTTGTCGGTGCATATGAAAGTAATGCCCTCGGCCATCTCAGTAACGCACGGAGAAATGAAGAACGAGAAACCATCCAGAGTCACTTGAATGTGATCCGATTGCAACAAGAAGTTGTACGCAATGAACGCAATGAAACAATGGCACGCCGCATGACATCAGCAGAACGTCTCTACGCTGCGGCATATTCCGTTGATCAAATGGCATTCATCAATCAGACACAAGAAGGCACAACATACGCCGGAGCAGTGCTGACACCCGGCGGACGGCGCATGTTTGTCATAACATTGCGGGCAAACGGCACGATTGCTTTCCGCACAGGAACACTCACAAATGATCAAACTCCTTCCAGAACGTCGGAATGGGCGCAGCGGATCCTGAATGTTGATACATCTGCAGAAAGAGGAACAATGTTCCAACTGACACCAGCGGAACAGAAGCATGCGCAGGAACTTGCGAAGGCTATAGAAGCATCGCCGGTGCAGGAGGAATCCGCAGAAGGTGGTCCGGAGGTGTCTGCAATGCTGCAAACAATTTTAGACAGGACACTTACTTTGTCTCCGCTGAGCATTGTGGAAAGAGCGCTGGCCAATGTGAATATTCCTGATCCAACACTGCGCACACAAGCCATAACGGAGTTAACTACAATGTATACTCTGAACGGAGACACGCTACGCCGACAGCAATCCCTCATCAGGGCAGTGCAAGAAACATCATTCGGCGTTGGAGCGGCGTATCATAACTTCAGCACGATAACTGAGAATAACATTGCTCTACTTATTGGTGAAATTCGTGGTCATTTTCGGCAGTAGGTAGCTCAACTGGCGGGCACGTTTCAACCATGACCGGAATTACCATCCCACTTCGCTCGCCTGCGGCGAGCTTCGCGGGACAAGTCGGTTCATACCTCCTCCCCCCCGTTGAGCTCTTCGTTGTAGGCGCGCCTTGCGGCGTCCACGATCTCTTTGGTGATCTGCGCCCGCTCGGAGCCGTAGAGGAGCCCTCAGAAAATTATCGCATCACCTCCGGCTTTAAATCCTCCGCCAGCCGCGCAAAGAAATCCTGAATGTCTTCTTTGCGTACGGGCGTTCGCAAATGGGGAAGAATGGGGAGTCTCTGGGCCCGAGCCAGCGCTGCTCCGAGTTGAACGGCATCGGCGGTGATATGAAACTTCGTCTGAAGATCGGTGCGCATCGTCGCAAGCGAGGTATGCCTCCCGTCCAGGAGCGCGTGGATGTCGTAGTAGTCTTTCGGCTCAAACCGGTCGAGGAGCGCCGCGAGCTTGTCTGTCGCGATGTCGCGCAGGCTTTCGACACGCACTCCGTTCCGGATGGCCGGCTGCTCCAATGCGGGATAGGGATAGTGAGTGAATTCGATTTTAATGGGGCCACTGTTTTTCATATGTAGAACGAAGAGATGACGGTCATAGAGGCGATTGGCTTCCATAGAATCGGCGCCGAGGCTTTGTCGCGCGCTTTCCGCGAACCTGCGTACCCGGAGATCGTCCACAGGATCCGTCGAAAAGAAATCGAGATCGTCGGAGATTCGATGGAACAAATGGAATGCGGCGAGCGCCGTGCCGCCGCTGAGCGTGAATGTTTGCGACAAATCCTTTTCCCCCGCGATCATCCGCAAGACTTCCTTTTGCGACGCGGTAAGAATATCTGCGGTCGTCATCGGAGTATCAGTGTGAGGAAACAACGTCGGTCTTCGGGGATGTTCAAGTACGGCAAATGCTTTCGCAAAAGGTCGGCATCGATTTTCTCGCCGCCGAGACCGTAGAGAATCATGCGCTCCAGTTTCCAACGCTGGCCGACTTCATCATCGGTGAGCGTGCGTCGATCGTAATCCCATGTATGCATGTACCCAGCTTACACCTTCACGGGACATGTCGCGGTTTATTCACACCTCCACCACAAACGGTATGACCATCGGTTCTCTATCGAGCTTGCGGTCGAAATAGCGGAAGAGAGCGCCGGTCACCGCTCTCTTAAGGGCCTTTCTGTCCTTCTCCCCTCTGTTGAGCTCTTCGTCGTAGGCGCGTCTTGCGGCGTCCACGATCTCTTTGGTGATCTGCGCCTGCTCGGAACCGTAGAGGAGCCCGCGGCTGATCACCTCCGGATTGCCAACGAGCCGCTTGCTTTCCGCGTACGCCTTAAACACGACGATGATGGCGCCGGCGTTGCTCATCAGCTTCCGGTCAAGGAGCGTGCGCTCGCCTTCGCCAGCCGATCCGCGGCCGTCTATGATGACGTCTCGGAAAGGAAGTTTGGTCTTGCTGCGGCGGGCGTCGCCTTTGTCGTCGAATTCCAATATGTCGCCGTTGATCATCAAGTGTGTCTGGTTGTCCGGGTAACCGAGGCTCTTTGCAAGCCCCGCGTGCGCCACGCGCATGTGCGGCTCGCCGTGTTCCGGGATCACGTGCCTTGCGCGCACCAGGCGGTGCATCAAAAGCAGGTCCTGCTGGTATCCGTGCCCCGTCGTGTGCAATGCTAGCTCGGCGTTGGTTTTAACGATTGCCCCCTGCAAATCCAAATTATTGATGACCTTCGCTACGGCGCGCTCATTGCCCAAAATCGGATTGCTGCTCAGTATCACAGTGTCGCCTTTTTTAACGGCGATGTGCCTGTGCGTGCCGAGGCCGATTCGAGCCAGGCCGGCCATTTCCTCTCCCTGGCTGCCCGTGGTGATGATCAAAATTTCGTTGTCCGGGAGCCTATCCATCGCCGGATTCACTTTCCGTATCAGGCCGCGCGGCGTTTTTAGGTATCCCAGATTCTCGGCGATCTCTATGTTAGTTTCCATGCTCCTGCCGGAAATGAATACTTTGCGGTTGAACGTCTTGGCATGGTCAACGACCTGAGCAATCCGGTTGAGCAGCGAACTGAACGTTGAGATTATCACGCGGCCTTTGGCGTCCCGGATCAGGCCGAAGAGCGTTTCCGAAATTTCCCTCTCGCTTTTGCTGTGGCCCGGTCTGGTGGCGTTGGTGGAATCAGCGATGATCGCCAGCACCCCTTCGTCGCCCAGTTCCGCAAGCCGCGCGAAATCCGCCGGGGGTTCGTTCGTCGGAGTCATGTCGAATTTGAAGTCTCCGGTATGGACTATTCTGCCGTACGGCGTGTGAACAGCGACAGCGGCGGAATCCGGGATCGAATGCGTGACTCGCAGAAATTCAGCTTCGATTTTCCCCAGACGGACCTTTTCGCGGAAATTGACGCTATGGAGGCGCGCTTTGCCGGTCAGTCCCTCCTCGTCCAGGCGCTTTTTGACGAACGCCATCGTCAGCCTGGTGCCGTAACACGGAGGAAAGTGCAACTGCGGAAGCAGATGCTGAACCGCGCCGATATGATCCAGGTGCCCGTGAGTGAAGAGAATCGCCTTGATGCGACTCTCTCTGCCGCGCAAAGCCGACAAATCCGGTATCAAATAATCTATTCCCAGCATGTCTTCGTCCGGAAACTGAAGCCCCAAATCTATGATGTACAGGTCACCGTCCACGTCTATGACAAAACAGTTGCGCCCGACCTGCTCAAAACCTCCCAGCGGGTAGAGACGAAGGCCTTTTCCGGCGTTCATGGTGGCTAAGGGCTGTATTGTTTGTTGCGGACGGGTTGTAACTACTGCGCGACGTCCTCTGCGGCGGCGCCTGCGTCGCCCGCCTGGCGGCCCTGCGAATCTTGGCTTGCCTAACGATTGCCCCCCCTGATTCTGCGAAGGCGCCTGGGGCTGGATGCCTCCTCCGTTAACTTCTAACATGTCCGGGTGAGTCAATGAATAAAATTAATCCGCCGTCACTGTACTCCCGGAACTATGAAAAAACAATAGCATTGATGTCGCAAAGCATGTTTTTTGGCTTATATCCAATGTTTTTTTAGTTTGATATTTTGCAGAAACGATGCTGATACGCTTCGTAAGCAGTCTCATCTTGCCCCGGCATGTTGCCGGGGGTAGCCTTCCTTCTCGATGGATATCGTCGTCCGTACAGGCGAGACGAGGGCACCTGCGGCCGGCACGTCGCTGGCCTCTGTTGCGTTCTCTTCCGCCGGCGGGGAACAGGCGTGCCTGCTTTTGCATGGAGAAGCCCATGCGCAGAATGGAAAGACGATCAAGGACGAGTGCACGACCATCGTGAAGAACTCTCTGCTTGGAACGGAGGGCGAAATGTGGAACAGGCTTGATGGCACGCTAAAAGAATTGAACGGGTTGCTGAAAGGATTTTTGATTTCCGGGACGCTGGATGACATACACGCAATTATCGCCGTTGCAGATCGTAAAGGCCAGATTCACGTGTCGGCTGCCGGGAGAGCGGAAGCGTATCTAATCCGCGGCGGGACGGCCAGCCAAATCACCGAATACACCAAAGGAAGGCCGGTTGCGGCGTTCGTGCACATCAGCAGCGGAATTCTGGAAGCCGGAGACGCGGTCGTTTTATCAACACAGAGACTTTTAAGAGTACTCACTCCGGCGCAGTTATCGCAGCACGTGCACCAGGGCGACCGCTTGCTGGATGAGGTTATCGCCGCTCTGGAAAGCGAGAAAGAAACGGCGGCAATTGCAACTGTGCATTTTCCTGGCCGCGGCGCCGGGCAAACGATTCCTCCGGCGGAATCCCGCGCAAAATCGGCGCTACAGCCCCGGCGCGCGGGGACGGCACGGCGTTCGCAACGCGGTATGGCGGGCGCGGCAGGAGCCATCGTGGATACTCTGCTGTCTCTGGCGCGTTCAGCCGGCCATGCGGCCGGCGCGTTTTTGGGGAATCGCTGGGCGGAAAAATTCATAAGCTACGGCAGTCTCCAATCTCTTCAGGAAAAGGGGAGAGAATTTATTCGTGATCTTAAGGATCCAAAACGCAAGCGCCGCGCGCATCTGTTTCTTCTCGCGGGCGCCATTGGAGCGTTTCTGGTCATCTGGCTCGTAGTGAGCCTTATGACGAGCAGTCAAAGAAGCAAAACCCGCGCGGAACTCAGCGAGCTCGTGACGCAAATCACCGATGAACTCAGAACGGCGGACAACCGCCGTCTGGCTGGCGACATTGACGGCGCCAACCGCGTGCTGGAAGGAGCGGAAGAACAGGCGAAACAGGTGATAAGCAACGCGTCCGGCCAGTTCCGGAACGAAGCCATGAGTCTCATTGATCAGATACGCGGCAAAAAAGAAGAGATCAACAATATAATCAGAATGCCGGCCAGGGTGTTGGTGAATCTGAGCTCCAAAAATACTAGCGTTGTCGCGCACGGCTTGATCGGGCTCGGCGACGGCGAATTTCTCGTTTACGATCGTGAGAGCGGGTATCGCGTGCTGCTCAATCGTCTTGACGAGCCAAAACAGCTGACGGAAGACGATCTTATACTGCAGGGAGCCAATTTTGCACGGTATAAATCACAGGTGTTCATGACAACCGGCAACAGCGTCGTTGAGCTTTCGGCGAATCAGGTAATTCCAATGAAAACGGAGGATCCTACCGGCTGGACGACCGGCAAAGACGTCGAATCGTATCTGCGATATCTCTATGTGCTGGTTCCGGACAAGAACCAGATATTCAAATATGAGCGGCTCTCCAATCGCTACTCCGCTCCCGTCCAGTACAACGTGAACGGCGATCTCGCCGGGGCGGTTGATATGGCGATTGACGCGAGCGTGTATGTGCTCAAAGAAGGAGGCGTGATCCTAAAACTTCTGCGCGGCGAAGTGCAGCCGTTCGTCATCGTTCACGCTCCCGGAGGGGCGCCGGCATCCACGGCGAACACTTCCGGCGGAGCATACCCGGTGCTGAAGGGCGCAACAAAAATCTTCAAAGTGCCCGGAGGCAACTTTTACTTCCTGGATCCGACACAGGGAAAAGGGCGTGTAATCGTTGCCACTGACAGCAGCGCTGCAGGCGAGTCGTCGTATCTCAGGCAATACGTTTTGGAAGGAGAGCAGATAGGGATATTGCAGGATATTTATGTGGATCCGGATGAAAGCCGGATGTATGTCCTTGACGAAAAGAGAGTATACGTCGTTGATTTAGCCACACGATAATGCGCGTCCTCTTATTTGGTACATTCGACCGTTTTCATCCAGGCCATGCGTTTGTTCTTGCGGAAGCGGCGAAAAGAGGCGACGTCACGGTCGTCGTTGCCTTGGATGAAAACGTGAAACGCATAAAAGGCCGTCCGCCGTCACAGCCCGCAAGCGAGCGGGCGGAAGCGATAAAAAAACTTTTTCCGTCTGCGAATGTAATTTTCGGCGATTCCGGAGATTTTTTTATGCCGGTACGATCAATGCGTCCTGATCTTGTGCTGCTCGGATATGATCAAAAAATGCCCCCCGGAGTGTCTGAAGCTGATTTTTCCTGTCACATAGAAAGGTTGCCTGCATTCGAGCCATGGGCGTTTAAGAGCAGCTATGGAAAAATCTCCGATTTTGAGCTATAATGTCGTGAAATGGCTGAAAACAAACTCACCATCCGAAAACAACTTCTCGGCGCCCTTATGGGCGCTGCGATGGCGTTGGTGCTCTACCAGGGGTATGCGTTCACATCGAGCAGACTGCAAGCGGCCGTGTGGCCGACAAAAACGCTCACCGGCGGCGACTATGACAGAAACAGCTCCTCATCAATCAGATATATTGATCCGCGCTTCGTGGCGCGGACGTCGTCATATGTCGCTCCCGCGGCCGCCGCGCTAGCACGGGAAACACAGTTCAGCTCCGGATCGCCCGATTATGCTGTACCTTCAGAAACGGCGATAAATGAGCCGGCGCAGGAAAATGTGCATCTGCCGGAAGAGGATTCTTATGCAGACTCCCGGGCAGCCGACCTGAGTGTTCCGACAAAAGAAGATGCACAGCATGTTGCCTCAAATGTTTCCACACACGGGGAGCAATTACCGCGATCCGGATTCGGGCTGGATTTAGTCGCGTTCACGACGCTGGGCGCGGTAATAGGCAGCAGAAAGGCAAAACGGAAAAAAATTCAATCAAAAACAGGGGCCGCGCCCTACTAAGGTGAAGCCCCTGGATATCGTCAGGAGCGCCTCTGCAAGTGCAGGGATCGCCCCGCACCAGTCTGATCTGAAAGAGGGATGGCTTTGTAATAGTTTCTTTACGCTCAGATCAGACTGGAGCGGGAGATCACACGCGTCTGACATTAGAAAGTATACTTTATTATCGAAATTTGTCAAATGCAATTCCGGTCTTTCACAGAACCCCTATGAATATTCACCGGCGCGTTTGTCTCTACAATGCATGCATGAAGATGGTCGCGCAAAACCGCAGGGCGCGGTATGACTACGAAGTTATCGAAACAGTCGAGGCAGGCATCGTCCTAACGGGTTCTGAGGCGAAGTCATGCCGCCGCGGACACGTCAACCTTTCCGGATCATACGTTTCATTCCATGACGGCAGGCCGGTCTTAAAAGGCGCGGGGATCAGCAAGTATGCGTTCAGCGGGCCAGGCGTAGGGCATGAGGAACACCGCGATCGTCTGTTGCTCTTAAAAAAGAACGAGCTGGCCAAATTGCGCCGGGGATCGGAACAAAAGGGAATGTCAATAATTCCGCTCGAGGTCCGCGCAGGAAAATTCATTAAAATAATCGTCGGGCTCGGACGCGGAAGAAAGAAGGCTGATAAGCGGGAAACTATAAAGACTCGGGAGATCGCCAGGAGGTTGAGGGAAAAGAGGGAAATATAGGAACCTTCTGAAAAATGAAAATAATGGGCAATACAAAGGTGTATTGTAAGGCCGTGCCGCTTCTTCCTTTGCAAATTCAGAGGACAATCGAAGAATTCAGCAAACTTCCCGGGATCGGTCCGAAATCCGCGGAGCGTCTGACATTTCATCTGTTGCGAAGCGCCAGGGCGTCGCCCGAGGCGCTCGGCGCGGCTCTGCAAAAACTCAAAAATGAACTCCTGCATTGTGCGACATGCCAGATGGTGACGACTGAGGAAAATTGCGAATTATGCAGAGATTCTTCCCGCGATCGCCGCACCGTTTTAGTGGTGGAAAGTCCGCTGGACGTCGTCGCCTTCGAGAAAACGTCTTATACCGGCCTGTATCATGTTCTTCACGGCGTCCTTTCCCCCATAGACGGGATGGGCCCGGAGCAGCTGAAATTGAAAGAGTTAATTGATCGCGCCGGATCAGGAGAAATTGCGGAAATCATTCTTGCGATGAATCCCGACGTCGAGGGCGAAGCGACAGCCAGCTATCTGAGGCTCAAGCTTCAGAAGCTTGTTCCAAAAATCACACGTCTGGCGCACGGACTGCCTATGGGGGCAGATATAGAATTCGCGGACCAGGGCACTCTCCGGGAAGCGCTCGCGGGCAGAAGAAGTCTGGAGTAAGGCCGCCTCAATCAAATCAACACCTTCGATTGCACCGTATGTCGGCGCGGACGGCAGCGCGCCAAATGATTGCGTGCAGCGAGCGGGTAAATTGTTCAGTGTCGGAATGCCCGCACTCCCGTTGTAACCATCACCACCTCCAGCGCTCCGGCTTTCGCAAAGATTTCCTGATCACGTACTGAGCCGCCGGGCTGGATAATGGCGGCAATCCCGCGGCTTGCAGCTTCCTCCACCGAATCAGGGAAAGGGAAAAAGGCGTCGCTCGCCATAACCGCTCCATTCGCCTTCTTTCCGGCCCTCTTCGCCGCGATCCAGGCGGCGTCCACCCTGCTTGTCTGACCGGCGCCGATCCCCACCGTCACGCGATCCTTCGCGAAAACAATGGCGTTGCTCTTGCAGTGCTTAACGCATTTCCATGCGAAGAGGAGATCGCGAACCTGATCCGCGGACGGCTTCTTTTCCGTGACGACCGTCAGATCCCGCTCCGTGACGATTCGATCATCCGTATTCTGAACCAGCATGCCTCCGAGGGCGGAACGATAATTTTGAAGCAATCCGCCATACGCAACTATGACTCGAATATTCGGCTTCTGCCTCAGTATTTCCAGCGTGCCGTTTTCAAATGACGGCGCAATTATAACCTCCACGAATATTTTCTGCTCGATGATCTTCTGCGCGATCTCCGCGGTGCATCCCCGGTTAAGCGCGATGATCACCCCGAACGCGGAAAGGCGGTCGGCGTCATAAGCCAGCTGGAACGCATCCTCTATGCTTTCGCGCGATGCGATGCCCGACGGATTCGCGTGTTTTACGAAAACGGCGGTCGGCGCCTCAAATTCATTCGCCGCCGCCCACGCCGCATCGGCGTCCAGAAGGTTGAGATAACTGACTTCCTTGCCCTGGAGTTTTTGCCAGCAGACTCCTTTCTCCTCCGGCTGAACGGTCGTTCTGGCGGGATGGGAGGGTTCAAAGATGGAAAAATATTTTCCCCACTGATGCGGGTTTTCCCCATATCGCAGCGTTTGCCCGTCCGTGAGCATGACCCCCGTGTTCTTTCCGTCCGAAAGCCATTCAGTTATCATCGTATCGTACGCCGCGGTGCGGAGGAACGCTTTGGCGGCGAGCTCTCTGCGAAGGCGCTGCGACGGAGCGCCGATTTTTAGCTCCGCGGCCACGCGTTTGTAATCTGCCGGATCGCAGACGACGATCACATCTTCATAGTTCTTCGCTGCGCTCCTGAGCAGCGCGGGGCCGCCTATATCTATCGTTTCGATGTCCTGCTTATCCGCAAATGGATACAAGTTCACGCACACGAGGCCTATCGGCGCGATTTTCTGCTTATCCGCGCTTGCCTCGTCGTCTGGATTCCCGCGGCGGAACAAAATGCCGCCGAAAACAGCCGGGTGCATCGTCTTCACGCGGCCTCCGAAACATTCGGAGAATCCGGTCACATCCTCGACGGCAATCGCAGGAATTCCGGCTTTTTTCAGTGTCTTTAGCGTTCCGCCGGTGCTGATGATTTCAAAGTCGAGCTCCGTCAATATCCGCGCAAATTCTTCAATGCCGGTCTTGTCGTAAACGGAGAGAAGCGCGCGTTTGCCCACGCTATGAGTGTATATGCCATGTTGGGCTTTGGCTAGCGAAAAAGAATAAAGTATGCGGGGCTGCGCGGACATTGGTATAGTCTGCTGCGGAATTATTTCTCTTTCGTATGCCTTCTCGATCCAGCTTCACCTTAATCGAATTGCTTCTGGTGATCGGAATCATCGTCATTCTGGCGTCCATCGTCATCGTCGCCATAAATCCTGCGAAATCGCTCTCGGAAGCGAGGGACGAGCAGCGCCGGTCGGATGTCAATTCGATTGCGAACGCAGTCGGCGCATACGCGCTGGATAACAGCGGCAAGTTACCTGCGGGAATTCCGAAAGACGCGCCCAAAATTATTTGCCAGCCAGACGTCCCGCCCGCTGATTGCGAGACGGCGTTCAGCGGCGTGAGTCTGAATGCGCTCTTCGGCATATATCTCACCGACATACCGCGCGATCCGCAAGTCGCGGCGACAGGAACCGGCACGCGCTATACGATAATAGAAGGCGCAAACGGCAGCATCACGGTAGCCGCGCCGGGAGCCGAGAGAGCAGAAAATATAAGCGTTACACGTTGACGCACTTAATCGCTGCGCTTTTTGCATACGGAAAAGGCGGCATGCGCCGCCAGATCCGTTTCCACTCTTCTGTACGCCGGGTTCTGTATTGTCAGTTGCCGATTTGGTTCGACGGAGCTCGCTACAGATAAATCGGCACTTAACAACGATGATCATCTCTCTGGAATCGGCATTGCTGCCGATTTCTAGCGGAGGGGCGGCGGGGATGACGGAACCATCAAAATTCCCGCGACCCAAATCCTCCTTGCTTCACCATGAGTTTACCCTCCTTCGCGTTGCATGGCGCAAGCGCGAATGACCCCGGTTCCCGGGGCGTTTCACTCTCATCTTGGTCTCCGTCGAACGGAGATGCGAACGAGATTCGTCACTGTGGCACTGGTCCGTTCATGTCCTTTTGATATACGACATGAAGATGGGCGTTACCCACATGGCGTTCCGGTGAAGCCCGGACGTTCCTCTAAGGCCTCGCCTGTCCTTCGCTTGCGCTCAGGGCAAGACTGCGCCGAAGCGATCATCCAAAGAGCGGGAAGCTGCAATATCGCGCGTTTTGAAGTTTTAAACAACAAGATTGTCGTGATTTTGCCGCCCTTGTAGTCTTGCTGTTGCGGGCCGCCGTAGCTCATCGGCAGAGCAACGCACTTGTAATGCGTGGGTAGAGAGTTCAATTCTCTCCGGCGGCTCCACGTAAAACTGCGCGCCACGGCAATCGCGATTGCCGTGGCGCGGCCATTCATGGTTCTAGGCACGGCGCCATGTCTAATCCCAAACCGTGTGCTCCGTAAGAATCCGCTAAACTGTTACTGTGAAGAAATCCGAGGCGATCTTCGGCGTCCTGCGGGTGCCTTTAGACGCCCTTGCGGCGCTCGCGGCGCTGCTGCTCGCGTACCGTTTGCGCTCGCTGAATATCATACTGATCCCGGGGCTGGGGCTTGCCGACGCATCGGGCACTCTCCCGCCGATGGCTTGGTACGCGATTCACTTTGTAGTGCCGGGAGTCGGCACATTTCTGGTCATCGCGGCGTTAATGGGCCTCTATACGCTCGAATCCACGGAAAGCGCGTTCCTGGAAGCAGGACGGGTGCTGATTGCGACCGCGCTCTGGGTCGCGCTTGTGATCGCGTGGTATTTCCTGGTCCGAAAACAGCTCTTCTTTTCACGCGCACTGCTGCTTTACGGGACCGGGTTCATCGCCGTGTTCTCCATACTAATCAGAGCGGCGCTCACTATCATCCAAAGGTCGTTCCTGCGATCCGGAGTCGGGAAAAGAGTAGTCGTATCCGTCGGACGTCAGGGGCTCGCAGAGACGGCGCTGTTCACTTTTAAACACGACGAGCGATACGCGTATCTCGGCCATTTGCAGGATCTCGGCGCGCTCAAACGAATATTCCATCAGAATCAACAGATTGATCTTGTGCTTCAGACGGACCCTGATCCGGAAAGCGACATGACGCTAGCTCTAATTAACGAATGTCGCAGCCGCCACGTGGGTTACGCGTTCCTGCCGCCGGTTCTGGCCGACGTCCCGCATCAGCTGCTCGTCGAACGACTGGGACCGCTGCCGATGATCCGCTTCCAGCCGACCACTCTCGATGGATGGGGCAGGGTGCTTAAGCGGTTATTCGACATTGTCGCTGGCGCGCTTCTTATTCTGCTTTTATCCCCGCTGTTTCTCTTACTTGCATTGATGGTTCTTCTCGGCGGCGGCTGGCCAATCCTCTATGTCTCAGCCCGCATTGGAGAGCATGGAAGGCGCCGCATCTCCATTCTAAAATTCCGCTCGATGGTGCGCGGCGCGGACACGCACAAGCAGAATCTCTTGACGCTCAATCACCGGCTGGATGGCCCGCTCTTCAAAATCCGCGATGATCCACGCGTGACCAGCTTCGGGAGATTCCTGCGCCGGTTCTCGCTGGACGAATTGCCGCAATTGCTCAACGTTTTCGCAGGCCAGCTCTCACTGGTTGGGCCGCGTCCGCATCTTCCCGAGGAAGTGGAACGTTACTCCCTGGAACAACGGCGCGTCTTCGCGGTAAAGCCGGGTATGACCGGACTGGCCCAGATTTCCGGGCGGTCGAATCTGAGTTTTGACGAAGAAGTCCGTCTTGATTTGCGGTATATCGAGGAATGGTCGCCGATGCTGGATGTTTGGATACTTTGGAGAACGGTATTTACGGTTCTTTCCAGAAAAGGAGCGGACTGACGCACGGGTCATCTGAGCTGCCTTTCAAAACAACGCCATCTGATCTTTCGGCTGCGGATTTTTCTTGCGCTCTCTCTTTTCACCATTCATCTCTTTTGCGTCTTTTGCTTCCGCGGAAGGCGCCGCCGGCGCGACGGAAGGCGCACCGGGAGGTGAAAATTGTTCCAGATACGCCTTCACTGTTTTCCCGTATGCTTTTGTTGTGATGCGGTCATCCAGTATGCGCACATCTACATCGGTGGTTCTGATTCGGGCAAATGTCCGAAGCAGACGGAATAGGCGGTGCATCAGGCGTGGAAGGGAATATTCGTTGAACGGATCGCGATAATGCTGTGCGCGGCGGCTCAAAACCGGATGATTTGGATGATCGAATGGCAGCGCCTTCAAGATCAGGCGGTTCACCGTGCCTGTCGGCAAATCCGTCCCCTCAAACATCCATGGTGTCACGAGCCACACGGCAGACCCGCCGGACGCGAGGAATTCGGCCTGCATCCGCCCCATGCCGCCGCTCATGCCCTGGCAGATCATTTCCGTTCCTTTTGCCTCAAGCGCTTCCGAATACTTTATGTATAGATCTTCGATGGCGCTCTTGCCGGGAAGAATGATCACAATTTTGCCGGAGATGGGGGACATGAAAATCGCTTCAAGGTCGGGATGGGCTTCAAAGGCAATGGGAATAAAATTGCGAATATCGTCCTGAGCGCTCGCCAGAACGATCCGGTCGGACGGGGGGCAGAATGGCGGATTGCGGAGGCTTCCGTAATTCGCAATTTGCAATCCGGAATCATGCGGCGGAAGAATTTCCGGCAACATCTTCGCCGATCCTTGCGGAACAAGAAGGGTCGTGGAGAAACGCTTGAACAGATTATCGCTTAGCAGCCGGCCGATCCGTTCAGGGACCGATTGCAGAATCTGGCTTCCGTTCGGTTTTTGTTCTATCCACGCGATGCGGTGCGCGAGATTTTCGGTTTGCAGTATGTTGCGCAAATCTTCCAGATACCGGAGAAGTTTTGCCGGCCATTCCCTTTGCATGATTTCTTCCAGGAGATTCAACAGCCCTTTGCAGTCGGGCGATCCCAAGTCGCCGCTCGTAAGATATCGGATATCCTGAAATTGGCGGACTTTCTCCACCCATAATTGAAGCGTATCCGCAAATCGCGTAAGAATGACGTCTCCCTGCGCCGCGGCGCGCATGTCGTCCATCGAACAGAACCAGCCGTAAGCCTTGGTGGACGTGTCCTCCAGCATGGAGGCGTCGTCAATAATCACGCGCGCAGCCGAATTGGCGGATTCGTTCATCGCCCTGGCGCCCGGGTGATCCGGATGCTGCAAAAATTCCAGCAGTTCCCTGTGATCCACAAGCACGACGGACGGCAGATCGCTGAATTGATTCAGATACTCCTTCGATTCCGCCGTGCAGCTTAGTTTCCCGTTCCATACCGACTCTTCCCCTCCATGCAATGGGAACTGATCGCGGCGTCCAGGCTCGTACCACGCCAGTTTGAGCGCAAGCGTCGCTTCGTCGGCGGTGTACTCCTTTTGCCTGGCAAAATTGAGTACGGCATTGACGTCAACCAACGAGTTAGGAGGTCTAATGACGCGGACATTCGCCTTGGAACACCAAGCCGTCCGTCTGAGATTTTTTACAGCAATCCAATGACGTGCGGATGTATCTGCCATTGCCCCTTCAATCAAACATTGCAAATGCTCCGGATAAAGAGGCTCGTCAACAATGTCAGGAACGCCGATTTCTCCAGTTTTGAACACGGCAGCCGCGACGCTTACGAAAGACGGAGCCGGTGACGCTTCCTGCCATTTCATCCACGCCGGCTCTTTTTTTGATTTTGATGCAGGAATGGCCTTAAAAAACATCTTGTAGCCATTCGGGCCGCGCTCCATGATCGCATCGGCGAGATCGCGCAGGCTCTGTGGAAGTCCGAGCAGACGCTCCCAGCATTTACCAAGAAGTTCCAGCGTTGCCCTGGCGTCTCCCAGAGCCCGATGCCGCGGCTCATGGTTCAATTTCAGTGCGGCGCTCAGGTATCCGAGTGAGTAGCTTTCCAGCTCCGGGAATACGAGCGACGCCAGCATGGCCGTGTCTATTAACGGCCGATCGCTCAAATCAATTCCTTCGCCTTTCAACATGCCAATATCAAAGGCAATGTTTTGCCCTACAATCAGCGCGTCTTTTGGAATATGCCGAAGAATATCTTCCATACGCTCCCGGAGAACCGGCATGCCGGTCAGGTCCGTCGTCCTGATCCGCGTTAGCGTCTGCACGACGGGAGGCACATCGGCGTTATGAAACAATTGATCGTATTCAGTCTGCACTTCTCCGTCCCGAACTTCGACGCTGGCGAATTCAATCACTTTGTGCACTTTCGGAACCAAGCCGGTCGTTTCCGTATCCAGAACGACGAATGGCAGAGAGGGGAGTTTCATTAAGCAGAGGATAGAGAGACTGCGGCTCGCTATATACTTGACACATCTAATGTGCTGAGTTTTAATAAGTGCTCTTTTTGTCACGCCATCTATGAATACATCAGCCTCGCGTCATGACAGAATTACAGAGGAATTGAAACGTATTGATGCGTTGGAACTAATGCCGCCGATCGAAGGAAATGTCAAAATGGTTTCCGAGCAAACCAGAGTGAGCTTTGGCGAACTGCTATTACAATCGCATGCGAAATTTATCTGCGGGCTGTGCGAAAAAAACGGCGAGCAGTGGACTGTCAAAATCCTGACCGGCGTCGCCTATCAAAAGTATTGGGATATGATCGAAAAAGCACGGCTTACGCATAAAGGATTTGGCGTAGTGGACAAATTTCTGGGCTGAAACACTGCTCACTCAATTCGTAGGAACTCCTCAATTATCGGTTGTTTCCGTGGCGACGCCGGTACCTTCTGCATTGGGGGAGGGTTCTCCTGCCGACTCAGCGGGTGGTGCTTCGGCGCCGGAAGAAGGGAGCGGCTCGCCCCTCAGCTCCGCGAGTTTCGCCTTAAAGGCCGGCAGTTCGGCATAGTTGTACATGTCCAGCTCGTAGCCGGTAAGCTGCGTGGCAAGGCGGATGTTCTGGCCTTTCTTGCCGATCGCCATGGGGCGCTGGGCTTCTTCCACGAAGACAGCGGCTCGTTTCTTCACTTTGCGGCCCTGTTCATCCAAACGCTCCTGATCGTTCACAATTATAACCGCGGAGATCGCGGCGGGCTGAAGAGCCAGTGAAATCAATTTAATCGGATCCGGCGAATATTCGATCATGTCCACGCGCTCGCCATTGATCTCCTCCATCACTGCCTGGATGCGTACGCCCTTTTGCCCGACGCACGCGCCGATCGGGTCAATGCGCGGGTCGTTGCTTTTTACAGCCACTTTGCTCCGGAATCCGGCGTCGCGGGCGATGCCCATGATCTCCACATCGCCGTTGCGCACTTCCGGAATTTCGAGCTCCAGCAGTTTTTTCACCAGACTTGGGTGAGTCCTCGAAATCCGCAGCTGGGGGCCCTTTCCGGTAAGCTCCACTTTGTCCAGATACACGCGGATGCGCTTTCCGGTATAATAGTGTTCACCCGGAATCTGCTCGCGCCACGGCAGGCTCACTGTCATTCCTTCAATCTCAAGAGTCACCCAGTTTGGGTCAACTTTAGTGACGTTGGCCGTTAGCAATTCCTCTTCGCGATCCTTGAACATTTCGTACAGGCTCTGCTTTTCGGCCTCCTGAAGCTTTTGCAAAATCACCTGTTTGGCCGCTTGCGTCGCGATGCGGCCGTACTCAACGGGAGTGACGTCAATCGCTATTTCGTCGCCGATCTCCGCATCCGGCTTGATCTTGCGCGCATCCCTGATACTGATCTCGAAATTGTCATTCTCCACGCTTTCCACCACTTCTTTCACGAGCAAAATGGTCGGCATTTCGCGTCCTTCCTCCAGCTCCACGCGAATTTCCTGCTCCTTGTTGCCGTAATCTTTTCGATACGCGGTTGCGATGGCCTGCTTTACGGCCTCGATCACCTGGTCGGGCTTGACGTTCTTTTCGGAACAGATTTGATTGATCGCGGCGAGGAAAGAGGCTTTCATTGGACTCGGAGGTAGAACTAAGCAAACGGCGAAGGCCACCATTCCAAACAAAGGAATAGTGTGAATTCAGGAAACACCAGTAGTCCGACTATAGCGGTTTTCTGATTATCGGCAAGTTTTTTGTTGGAACCGATGAAAAACACCCCATAATCCCGCTCTGATTCAAGCGGATTTTGAGCATGTGAATGCTAGGATTTTAGCAATCCTTAGCCATTTCCCCCTCTTCCCATGCAGTCCAGTTTCTCCGCCCTCTTCTTCCGCGAGA
>JACPMB010000039.1 GCA_016186175.1 Candidatus Peregrinibacteria bacterium | reverse complement strand
GGGGGGCAACGGGTCTTGCGACTCGCTTCGTCACTTCGTTCCTTACTTGTCAGCAATTCACCGTTGGGGAGTAGCCAAGTGGTAAGGCAACGGGCTCTGGACCCGTCATGCGGGGGTTCGAATCCCTCCTCCCCAGCCACGACGTGCGCGTGCTTATAGACCCGCTTGCTGTCCCATGAGAACGAAGGTGTGTATCATGAAGATATGCTGAAAAATTTCGATCTTCGGTCGTACGTCGTTGGCCTTCTCACTGGACTCGTCCTTCTGGGGATTGCTATGGGAATGAAGATGGTTCTTCTTCGGGATTCTGCAGGTACCCGTCGGGAACGATACCTACAGAATGATAGTGGTCGTTCTGGAGGATTAGACAATCCCGAACGCCTCCAGAGAATGGCCGAGCAACTGGACATGTCAGTGGAGGATCTGCAGCGGGAACTCGATGCAGGAAAAACCCTTCCGGAGCTCTTCAAAGAACACGGTGTTGAGTGGCAGGGAGGATTCCGACGGGGGGAGAGAGGGTATGGATCTGGCAGTCTGAAGGCGCCGGCAGGCTCCTAGTACTACCCTCCCGGGGGTACTGTATTATGTTTCCGTTGTTGCATCGCTTCTCTTTTTTGGTCGGCATCATCACAACCCTGGCAGTATCCACCCTGTTCCTCGGGCCTATCTCTTGGAAACGCGGGATACACTATGGAGCACCCTTGGAAAGACATTCCTACGACCGAGGAATTACTGAGCAGCTTGGCCTGACACAGGAAGAGCTCCGTGAAGAACTCTCACAAGGAAAATCCATGATGGAGATTGCACGGGAACGTGGGGTAGAACTCAGGATACCCCCCCGTTGGATGCACGAAGAGAGGCGTCAGCTTTTCCTCCTGCATATGGCCGACCGTCTCGGAATCTCTGTGGAGGAATTGCAGCAAGAACTTTCTTTAGGAAAAGGGCTCCTCGATATTGCCGAAGAACGCGGAGTCCGTCTCACCTTCCCCTTTACCAATCATCGTCGCGGGCCATTGCCATGATTTCCACCCCACCATGATCGTATCACTTTCATCATTCCGCTGGCTCTCCAACATTCGATGGGGAAGCGCTGTCCTCGGCTTCCTCACGATCCTGATCGTGACGGGAGGGTACCTCGCCTTTTCACGAGACAGCGCAGGGAAAAAGGAAATTGCCGGAGAAATCGTGAGCGTGGAACGCCGCGACATTACCAACGCCATTAAGGCGCTTGGGACCGTGACTCTCGCAAACGAGCAGCAGCTCCGCTTCAATGTCCTCGGCAAGGTGAAAAAGATCTATGTCCAGGAGGGCGCAGCCGTGAAACGGGACACCATCATCGCGGAGTTGGAGAAAACAGATTCCCTCGCGGATATTCGACAGGCAGAACTTGCCGCTAGAGACGCGTCTCTCCGACTTAAAGAACTGGAAGCCAGTCGCGATCAGCAGCTCCTCACAGCGAAAAATTCCGTACGGGATCTCGAGCGACAACTCCTGGAATCCACCGGAAAACTACCCTCTGAACAAAAGGGAGTAGATTTCGCTATCGAACAGGCGCAACGAACCGTGAAGGAGAAGGAAGCCGCTCTCGTGCAGTCCCAACGAGATATCGCTGGGAGCATTGAGGATGCCATTGCAGATACCGACGACATTCTGGACGATCTCTACAATATCCTTAGCGATAATAAAGTCCGTGGTTCTCTGCGGAACAAATCTCTTGAAATCGATCTCTTCGCCACCGATTATGCCCTCAAAGAGCAAATGGAATTCTCCTACTACGATGTCACGACGTCTTCCGAGACACTGCGTGCCAAATATCCATCCATCCTGAACGAAACTGATACACGGAAACTCTCCGATGCCCTCAAGGATACTCTGGCGGTCGTCGAACAATTGGCTGATTTCGCGGACTTGACCTATCGCTTCCTGTTATCCGTCGCCCCCTCGCGGACCCACCCGGAATCGGACATCATCACTCTGAAAAGCACCGCCAACACTGCCCGGACGACGGCGATTGCACTCCTCGATTCCCTCCATGCCAAACAGGCGACACTCACAGGTCCACGGACCAATACTGCCGCACAAGACCTCGACGATGCTCGGGAGGCTCTCGCACTCCTCCAGTCGAAAAAGGACAATCGTGCAACATCCGCCGATGCTTTAGGATACTCGATCGAAAAAACGCAGGATTCCATTGAGGAGGGAAAGGTAAAGTACACACAAACCAAGACGAGTGTCGATATCCAGATCGACCAACAGCGCAATACCCTTGCTCAAAGACAGGTGGCCCTAGAGAAAGCACGACGCGCTCTGGAGAAGTACGAACTTCGTGCGCCATTCGACGGTGTCGTCCGTCGCATCGACTTCCAGGTTGGCGATAATCTCCTGGCCGATGCTAATGAGACGAAGTACGTCGTCCTCGAGAACCCGGATCATTTCATCGTCACCGTGCAACTCGATCAGGTCGATGTCGTGCACGTGAAGGAAAGCCAGCCCGCTTCCATCACCTTCGATGCGCTGCCGACGAACACTTTCGATGGGATCATCGATACGATCGACACAACCCCCATACAGGCATCCGGGGTCGTCTCCTATGAGGTGAAGATCACCCTTCAACCTACTGGTCACACGATTCTTTCTGGTATGACTGCAAAGGTAGAGATCCAAACAGCATCGGTGGAAAATGCTCTTGCTGTCCCCAATTTCGCACTGCGAACGCAGGGAAACAGAACATTCGTCACGCGAGAAGATGGTTCGCGCATTCCCATCGAGACAGGACTCACGGACGGCACGTACACTGAGGTTCTTTCTGGATTACAGCCTGGTGACCGCATCCAGTCGATCGATGTTTCCCTCCAGAACCCGACCGAAGGACAAAACGGGGCTCGCGGCGGTCTTTCACCCTTTGGTGGAGCAGGAGGGTTGCGCACCGGTGGAGGCGCTCGTGGCCGGTAATGTCCCCCTCATGATTACCCTCCACGCCATTACAAAGACGTATCTCCTTGGATCACAGGATCTTCATGTGCTCAAAGGCATCTCCCTCGCGATCCACAGCGGAGAATTCGTTGCGATCATGGGCCCATCGGGATCAGGAAAATCTACTCTCATGAACATCATTGGACTGCTCGATACACCAACGGCAGGAACCTACACTCTCGAGGGAAAAAATGTGAGCGGCCTCTCCGAGAAAGACCAGGCGCATGTGCGGAGCCGCCGCATTGGCTTCGTGTTCCAAGCGTTCAATCTCCTCCCTCGCATGAACGCTCTCCATCAGGTCATGCAGCCATTGCTCTACCAGGGCACGCACCGAGAGGAAGCACAGAAACGGGCGGAGGACTCTCTCACGGCAGTCGGTCTTGCGGATCGGATGCGCCATCTCCCCAATGAACTCTCCGGCGGGCAGCGACAGCGGGTGGCCATTGCGCGCGCCCTCGTGACCCATCCCGCTCTCATGCTCGCCGATGAGCCCACGGGAGCCCTCGACTCACGCACCGGTGGGGAGATCATGGCTCTCCTTGATCAGTTGAATGCGTGGGGGGTCACCATCGTGATGGTCACACACGAACAGCACGTTGCAGAGCACGCCAAACGCACGATTCACATTCTCGATGGTCTGATCCACCACCAGTAAATATATGATGTATTTCCTTGAGATTCTTCAGAGCGCCCTCGATGAAATCCGCAGCAATAAAATGCGATCGGGACTCACTATGCTCGGCGTCATCATCGGTGTCGCTTCCGTTGTCCTCATGGTCGCCATTGGACGCGGTGCCCAGAAAACGGTAACGGATCGCATCCAGAATATGGGGACGAATCTCCTCATCATCCAACCGGGCCGCCCAGTGCAAACGGACGTGCGCGCGTTCTTCCGCCGTTTCGGAGGCGGCGGGGGGGGCGGGAGTTCGACCAGTACCCTCACATCGGATGATGCCATTGCTCTCCAGAAACAGGTCTTGGGAATTCGTGCTCTCTCGCCTGAATACCGCAGCAGTATGCAACTCATCGTCGGAAATCAGAACATGCAAACGAGCGTCGTGGGGGTGACGCCGTCCTACCCCCTCGTGAACAACTTCGACGTGCAATTTGGGAGTTACATCACAGAAAAACACCTGGAAGGTATGGAGAAAGTTGTTGTTCTGGGACAGGAAGTTACCCGCACGTTATTCGGGACACAAAACCCCATCGGAAAGGATGTACGCATGGAGAACGGGATCTTCACTATCGTGGGGATTATGGAAGAAAAGGGTCAACAGGGATTCAGCAACTTGGATGACATTGCCTTCATCCCCCTCACAACGATGCTGCAAAGGGTCCAGGGGACTGATCGGTTGACTGCCATCAATATCTCTGTAGAGGAGCAGGAACACATGGAACAAGTCAAAGCGCTCGTCACCGCTGTCCTCCTCAATGAACACCGTATCCGTGCTATCACTGACCAGGATTTCAACGTGCTGAACCAGGCGGAAGCAGTGGAAACCCTCAACGAAGTGACGCAGACCTTCACATTGCTCTTAGGTGGTATTGCGGCCATCTCCCTGATTGTCGGTGGCATCGGCGTCATGAATATCATGCTGGTCTCGGTGACCGAGAGGACCCGCGAAATTGGGATTCGGAAAGCAATCGGTGCAAGAAAGAGCGATATTCTGCAGCAATTCCTCGTAGAGTCCACTGTTCTCAGCGTACTCGGCGGCATGATTGGCATCCTCCTCAGTTTTGGTGGCGCACTGCTCATTAACTATTTCGCTGGCTTTCAGGCAATCATTGCCACTACCTCTCTACTCCTGGCACTCACGTTTTCCATAGGGGTCGGCATTCTCTTCGGCATTCTCCCCGCCTACAAAGCCGCTAAGTTGAATCCCATTGATGCTTTGCGATACGAGTAATTATTGGCTTATATAAGCCAAAGTATTGATCTTGTCTAGTTATGAGACACCCCCTGTTCTAGTGTCTCATTTGTCTCATTTGACCGAACTGACCCGCCTGCTATCCCCCCCCTCACAAAACCTCGAAATGACCCCGAAAAATTGCTAATGGCAGGGTCAGACCCGTACGCTCAGCCACGACGTGCGCGTGCTTATAGACCCGCTTGCCTCCCGAAATCTGAAACAGCATAGAATCATTTGGAAGTCCAAAACGAAACTGCCTCTTGAAAAACTTATTCTATGAATAAACTGCGATACATTCTGGACTCTCATCGACATACCCTCCCATCAATATGAGGAGGATATTCGTCGGTCGTTGGCTCCGTGGATTCGGGAGATTCTCCCGCAGTACGCTGGGCCTCATGCGTACAACCACAGAGG
>JACPMB010000035.1 GCA_016186175.1 Candidatus Peregrinibacteria bacterium | reverse complement strand
GTTCGACATAGTCCGGAGGGGAAATGGATATTGGTTTCCTCTCCACTATAGCACAAGATTCGCTATCCTTCAAGCGAACTTTCGTGCGAGAGTCAGCTCATTGGCCCTATAGTAGCCTCCACTATGCGTTCTGCCACCATCCTCTCTTCCCTCGTTCTCTCTCTTTTCCTCTCCTTCGCGTCTCCCGCGTACGGGTTCTTCGAAATTTTGGACCGCCTGCAGCCGAAAGCGAGCCCGAAAAGTGAGCTCACGGACGTCATAAAACGCCTCGAGGAAGCAAAAGATGCTAGCGTAACGGGCTTTAAGGACGTCAAAGCAGACGCTTGGTTCGGTACGTACGTTTCCTCCGTCGCAAAGTGGGGCATCGTTTCGGGATACAAGGATAAGGATGGAAAACCGACGGGGAAGTACGGCCCGGGCGATCCCGTGACCGTCGCCGAAATCCTCAAGATGGCGATGAAGGCGGCGAAGACAGACGAAAAAGAATGTCCGGCAACCGTGAAACATCCGAAGGCCGGCGCCCACTGGGCGAAGGTCTACGTTGCATGTGGCGAGGCGTGGGGAGTGCGCCTTCTGCAAGGAAATCCGGACCTCAATCGGGGCGCATCTCGCGCGGAAGTGCTTACCATCCTCTTCGATTCCTTCAAAGATACTGTCCCCCAGGAATCGTCAGACTTCACCGATGCTCATGGGCATGCCTACGAGGCAGATATCGCCTATGCGGCAAAGCTCGGAATTGTCTCCGGCGATAAAGATGGGGATGGGAACCCTAAAGGAACCTTCCGTCCGAATGACAAGGTTAATCGTGCAGAGGCGGCGAAGATGATCTACCTCAAGGTCGCCGCAGCAGTCGCGAAGAAGAAGGCGGAGGAAGGTGGTGCGGAGGAGAGCGCGGAAGGGGATGAATTCGACGTCGATGAAGAGGAATTAGCCGTCGATGAAGAGGAAGTAACGATGAACGAGGAAGTACAACCAGAACCCGTGACCATTGCCATCAATACCCGAAACTACATCTTCTCCCCTTCGCTCATCCGCGTGAAGAAAGGACAGGAGGTCACTCTCACCTTCCAGAATACG
>JACPMB010000040.1 GCA_016186175.1 Candidatus Peregrinibacteria bacterium | reverse complement strand
CTCGCGGAAGAAGAGGGCGGAGAAACTGGACTGCATGGGAAGAGGGGGAAATGGCTAAGGATTGCTAAAATCCTAGCATTCACATGCTCAAAATCCGCTTGAATCAGAGCGGGATTATGGGGTGTTTTTCATCGGTTCCTAATAGGAACTTGTGCGCGAGGCCAATAAAGGGGGCATGTCTGCCGGTGGTTCCTGGTCATCTTAAAAACGAACGCAACAAGATCTTAAGAGCCGTCTTTACGCCGTTTCCGAACGATTGCCCTTTGGCCAGCGTGTATTCGGAATAAAGAACTTTGGTCGGCGCTTGTTCAATGCGCCAATTGTGACGAACGGCCTCGCGAACCATCTCCGTGCAAAACTCGAAGCCGCTCATGCGCAGATCAATCTGTGCGAGCGCCTGCGCGCCGAGCGCTTTGTAGCCGCACTGGCTGTCCTGCACCCATTTGCCGGTGGCGAGCAAAGTCACGAGATTGCCGATGGCGTTAAACAGACGGCGGACCCGGGGAATGCGGTTTCCTCTTCCGTCCGGACGCGCGCCGAACCGGTTTCCGAAAACGACGTCCGCGCGACGCTGCAAGACCGGCTCCAGCAAGCGCGGGATGTCGGCCGGATCGTGCTGCTCGTCGGCGTCCAGCGTGACGACCGCGGTTGCTCCCATGCGCCGCGCCGCCTCTATGCCGGTCATCGTGGCTGCTCCGGCGCCGCCGTTAAGAACGTGGCGCACGACGCGCGCTCCGGCGGATGCAGCCGCTTCCGCAGTCCCGTCCGTGGAACCGTCATCCACGACTATCACAGCGTCAACGTGTCCGATGGCGGAACGCACGACATTGCCGACGCGGGCTGCCTCGTTGTACGCGGGGATCACTGCGATAGTCATATTGAACCTCTGAAAAATGCCTCCTGCTTCGTCAGCTGCGCCAAAATTTCGCTCAACGTATGCCGATACGCCTCGCGAAATTTTGGCTTGTTTCCTCGCATTAGGCGATTTTTGAGAGGTTCCTTCCCATCGTGATGTTTGGTGATGCGTATCATTTTGCAAAGGTTCCATATAAAAAGCCGGAGGAGCCGGTTACGGAATCAAAATAAACGCGACTCCGGCCTTCTCGTCACTGACCAGAATTTGCAGGCCTGATTTTGGATCATTGGCGAAATTTACGAAGGAGTTCACTTTTTGGTGCAGCGATCCCTGCCCGTCGTTCTCAATTGTAGCGGTGTTCGTGTCGAAGATTATGCTGTTGATTCCGAGCGCCTTCAGGCGCTTAACAGTCAATTCCGGATCGCGTTCCTGGTACAGGCAGTTAAACACGTCAAGCTGATGATCGTTGATGCCAATGACTTCGAGATTCCTCGGGATGAAATACGAAATGAACGTGCCGATGCGATAGAGGTAAGGCCGGTCCGGCAGAGCAGCATGCCGCTCGCTGACTATCTCGCTGATCCCGCCGTAATAGGGGATTGTGATCTCGCGCATGGCGTCGGCGGAGACTTTCCCCATGGAATACTCGAAAATGCTCCGTTGCTGTTCGAACTGCCAGAATCGCATGCCGAAGGCGATGACGAGCGAGAAGCCGACAAGGATACCGGCCGCCGCACGGCTCTTCCGGTCCGGAGCGTAAATCACAAGAGCTTCCAGGCCGACAACGAGGCCGAGCAGCATGCCAACGCCGTACCACGGGATTCCGTTTGCCAAAAACACCCACTCGGCAAGCATCATGCCGGTCCCGAGCGTCAGCCATCTGAGCCACCTGCCCTCTTTTTTCCAAAAATAAGGAAGCAAAAGCAGCAGCGGGAACAGAAGCAGAGCCGGAATCGTCGTCACGTAATATCCGGTGGAATCAATATTCATCACTGTTCTCCATGGGAGCGTGAGATAGTGGGTCCAGCCGTTCTTAAAGCCCCAGTAGCGGTCAAGTTCTTCTTTTGTCCCGGTCGGTGTGCATGCCGTAGACGAGCGATTCACCGCAAGTTCGGCAGGCAGGATGGCGATGTCAATTCCAGGCGACAGCGTGTCCGGGGCCGACAAATCGAACGCGGGAACGATCCTCCCCCTCTGAATATTGTTGTGCACGATCCATGGCGCTATTGCGATAAAGAAGCCAAGGCCGAACGCCAGGCAAAGCCGCGCTGCGGTCGCGAGCGCATGACGGTTCAAAAAAGAACAGCCGCCGCGGCATGCAGGAACGACTATGCAGGCGACGCCCAGCACGCCGAATGCGACGACAAACCACGTCGCAACATCGTCTGACGGCACAAAACCGGCTATGCGCGAAGCGATTTCCCCTATAGACAGCACGTTCCGCTTTGCCAGCGCGGCGAATGTCAGCAGCAACCCTCCGGCGAAAGCGGCAGGATGCACTGCCATACCCAGGAGCATCGCCCCCAAAGCGAATATGACCATGACAGCCGTGACCTTGGTTGCGAAAGCGAAGCCGGCGAATACTCCGGAAAGCAGCAGCAACGGGATTGCGCGGCGCCAACGATCGTCTTCGGCAAGATCATGAGCGGAAGATTCATCATGCGCAGGAGGGGCAAACGCAAGAAGCAGCAGGAGAGTCGCGAGCGCGCCGAAGAAAAAGATTGCGTTGTCAATCTTCATGTCCGCGAAGGAAAAGTGCCCGACTAGAGGAAGCGAATAGTAGAGCAGCGCGCTCAGGATTCCGGCCCGCTTCCCGAGGAACGTCCTCGCAACGACAAATACGGAAAAAACCGCCAACAGGCCGGCAGACCAATTGACCATCATGGAAGCGGTCGAGCCGAACGGCGCGTCGTATCCGAAAAGCAGGAAACCGAGGGACGTAAGATACGTCCAGTCAAACGGCGACATCGAAGGAATAAAGTGCCCGTAACTCACGAGCAGGCGCGGGCGGTTAAGGTAGCTCCCCAGGTCGTCCCATCCGATTGGAAACGGGCGCACCACCTCCAGAAAATTCAGAGCTACATAGCTCATAAGCAGCCATCCGAGCAGCAGCCCGGGATTCCACAGACGGTATTCGCGTTGCCATCCGTGATGGAGGAACCTGCCGATCCAATATTGCGCGTGTCTCCATCCCGCCAGCGGGACGAGCGCCGCGAGCATCCACCCCGCCGCCGCCGCGTAGAATCCGGCGACTGCCAGGCTCCACAAAATGACGATCGCCGCGCAGGCGCCAAGCCCGGCACTGATTGTCGCCTCTAGACACGGCGCCGTGTCTAGCATCTGCGAAGAAAAACCGGAAAATTCGCCGCGGCCGACGGAAAATTTTCGGGGAAGCAAATGGAGAATCATGCGTCCCAAAATCAGGAATTCAAAAAGGAGCGCCAGCACGAATGCCATCTGCGCCATCACGCGCGTGACAAACGCAGATTGGATGCAGAGGAAACGCAGCGAGTGCAATTGGGCGCCGGCCTGCGACATGCCGTATGATTCCAGGCAGCCTCGATCCAATAGCGACCTGTAATCCTTCTGCAGTGCGGCGAGGGCTATTTCTCCGACGTTGTAAGTGCTTGTCGTCGGTTCCGGGTAAAAGCGCACGGGCGCCTCGTTCACGATCCCGAAGCTGAGAGCAGTCGAGATCAGCCATGTGCATGCGATGAAAATCAGAAGCACTTTCCACGGCGCCCACCGGATGCTCACGCTAAGTTTTCCGCCAATGAATATCCGCCAGCCCGCGTACGCGCCTGCAAGAAGAATCGAAATGACCGCATACCAAAGGAGCGGCGCCGCGCGAGCGAACGTGTGCGTGACGGCTGGCAGCAACGTGGCAAAACCGCGGCACAGGTACGCCTTGTCGCCGCAAAAAGTCGCAACCGCGTCGGCCGACGGGCCGGATAGCAGGGCAGCCCCGTGGTAAGGGATGCCGAGATAGAACAGCAGCGTGTATCCGCCCCACGCGAGAAGCATCGCGAAGAGCACAGCGCTCATGTATCGGATCGTCAGGGAGTTCATCGGATGCAGTGTAGCGGTATACTGGCCGTCCTGCATGCTCGATACCGCGTCCATCCGGCGGCAATTCCCGATATTCTCGCGAAAAATCGGCGGCAGACCTCTCATTTATCTTGATTCGGCGGCGACGTCGCAAAAGCCACTGGCGGTTTTGGATCGCATGAGGAAATTTTACGAGGAAGACAATGCCAACGTGCATCGCGGCATGCACGAGCTTGCGGAACGTTCGACTGCGGCTTACGAAGGCGCCAGAACGGCCGTCCATGAATTTCTGAACACGCGATATCCGGAGGAAATCATTTTCACAGGGAACTGCACCGAAGCCGTCAATCTGGTCGCAAGGTCATGGGGGCGGGCGCATCTTCGCGAAGGAGACGCCGTCGTCCTTTCCGCGCTTGAGCATCACAGCAACGTCGTTCCGTGGCTGCAGCTAAAAGAAGAACTTGGCGTAGAGGTCAAATGGATAGACTGCGACGATCACGGACGTCTCCGGATTGACATGCTCGATGCGTTTCTTCGCGAAGGGAACGTGAAGCTCGTTTCGGTCACGGCGCAGAGCAACGTGCTCGGGGTCCGGCCGCCGCTGGGGGACATCATCGCAACAGCGCACGCTCATCGCGCGCTCGCGCTGGTGGACGCCGCGCAATCAGTCAGTCATCATCCGACCGACGTTCAGGCTCTCGACTGCGACTTTCTCGCATTCAGCGGCCACAAGCTGTACGGCCCGTCTGGAATCGGCGTCCTTTACGGGAAACGGGAGCATTTGGAATCCATGCCGCCGTTCCTGGGAGGCGGGATGATGATACGCGAAGTTTACCGGGACAGATTCACCCCAGCGGATATCCCGCAGAAGTTTGAAGCAGGGACTCCGCCGATCGCCGAGGCGGCGGGGCTCGCGGCAGCGATAAGATGGCTGGGGCAATTTTCCTGGGAGAACGTCGAGAATTATGAACGCGCGCTCCTGCGTTCTGCATGGGAAGCTCTGTCATCAGTCAACGGGCTCACTGTGCTGGGTCCGGGATCGAGCTCCCCCCGGCTCTGCTCCGGGCTTTCGGATGGAATGGACTCGGATGTTTCAGGATGCCTGAGTTTTGTTGTCACGGGCGTCCATCCGCACGACCTTACGGAAATTCTGGGCTGCCGTGGCATATGTTTACGCGCGGGCCATCACTGCGCGCAGCCGCTCCACCGGCAATTGGGAGTGACCGCTTCGACGCGTCTCAGCGTCGGGATTTACAACACCGTGGAGGAAATCAAGCTTGCCGGGCAGGCAATCGCGGACGCAGCGGGCGCCCTTCGACCATGACTGTATTTTTAAGCACATGAATATCTACGCCGAGAACATTCTCGACCATTATTGGCATCCAAGAAACAAAACGCATCCTCTTCCCGCGGAAAATATCAAAGATGGCGGGCGCGTCACGCATGAAGAGATCAACGAGAGCTGCGGCGACTCGCTTGCGATCCGCCTGACAATCTCCGCCGGCCGCATAGCCTCAATCCAATGGGACGGGA
The DNA here is from genome assembly GCA_016186175.1 of Candidatus Peregrinibacteria bacterium. GTDB lineage: Bacteria > Patescibacteriota > Gracilibacteria > Peribacterales > Peribacteraceae > JABFSS01. Next base: position 13,239 of record JACPMB010000040.1, on the reverse strand, counting down.
GCGGATGCGCCATAAGCCAGGCCGCGATTTCGATGCTCAGCGAGGAGCTGGCTGGCAAATCAATCGCAGACGCGGAATCCATAAAAAAAGACGACGTCTATTCCCTGCTGGGCGTCCCGATCGGGCCGCGAAGGGTCAAGTGCGCGCTGCTCGGCCTGCACGCGCTCAAAAATGCGATCAAGAAGTTCAAAGGAGAGCCGCCGACTGGATGGAACGACACTGCCGGATCATCCGTGTAAGAGCGTGCCGGTCCTCGTGCTTTCTAAAAAAGCATTCTTTTTCCGGCCGCGCGCATTTTTAGAACCGTCACGTTGTCATTCCTGGCTTTCGGAAGAGGGACGATTGGTGACGCGCACATTTTCTCGAAAAGACGAATGCCGTACACTCCCGTCACATGACAACGAAGATCGCCATGTTTCATGGCCGCGAAGTTCGCAAGACACTCCATGAGGATGAATGGTGGTTTGTGATCGAGGATGTGGTCGCCGTGCTGACGGACTCGGTAGATCCCAAGGGATACATACGCGATTTACGACGTCGGGATGAGGAAATATCGAAAGGGTGGGGGCAAATTGCCCATACCCTTTGGATTGAAACCGAGGGAGGCAGACAGCAGATGAACTGTGCCAACACCGAAGGTATCTTCCGCATTATCCAGTCCATTCCCTCGCCGAAGGCCGAGCCGTTCAAGCGCTGGCTCGCCAGAGTCGGCTACGAGCGGATACAAGAGATCGAAGACCCCGAAATCGCGACCAAGCGCACCCGCGCCCTCTACAAAGCCAAGGGCTATCCTGACGACTGGATTGAGAAGCGCATGCGCGGCATCGCTGTCCGGGAACAGCTCACGAATGAATGGCAGCACCGTGGCGTGAAGGAGGGACAAGAGTACGGCATCCTCACGGCAGAAATCTCCAAGGCGACGTTCGGGATCACGCCCGTCGAATACAAGGCGAAGAAGGGTTTGAAGCGGGAGAATCTCCGCGATCACATGAACGATTTGGAACTGATCTTCACCATGCTTGGCGAAGCAGCGACGACCGAGATCACCCAGAAGAAGGATGCACGGGGATTCCGCCAGAACCGCGACGCCGCGCAGCGAGGAGGGAAGATCGCCGGGAACGCGCGGAAGAAACTGGAACTCGAAAGCGGAAAGCCTGTGGTGTCCGAGAAGAATTATCTCAATCTCACCGGAAAGGAGGAGCCGCCGGAGCTGCCAGGGTAGACGATTTTTATCGTGCCCTTTTCAAAAAAGCATTCTTTTTCAAACAGCATATCGTGTTTTGAAAAACCGAAACCCCTTTGGGTCCCATGCGATGGGACTTCGGCTCAATGGTACCTGCGAGATATGTATGCTACGATCTGCCGGATGCGACGATCGTCACTGTTCGCATGGGGGTACATCGGTCTCCTCACTGCCGCACTCGCCGTGAGCTTCGCCCATGCGACGATATACCCGATGGACGACCACTTCCACTACCAGCGGTTCGTCGAAGAGCTGGCGCGCGGACATCTCGATCTCCGGATTCCCGGTTTTCACGGAACGAATATCATCGTCGTTCCGTGGTTCTGGCTGAGCGGATCACACCTCGCCCAAATTCATGTGCAGATCGCCTCTGCGATTCTCCTGCCGCTGCTCGCCTTTCTTGCTGCGCGAGCGCTCTTCCGCTCGACGTGGCACGGCGTCGTTTTTGCCTCCGTCATCGCGATGATGCCATTCCTCGGATTCGGCTCGCTCCGGGGATGGATGGTCGCGACGTACAACGCGTATCTCTTTTTGACGATCTTCCTCGCCGCGCGGGGGTCCCGGTGGGTCTGGCTTCCGTGGGGGCTCGCGATGATTTCGTTGCCGTTTGCCATTGCGCTACTCCCGTTGGTGTTCGTGCTCGTTCCGGCGAAGCATGGAGCGTGGCATAAGCGCTACGCCCACCTCATCGCGGCATTCTGTGTTCCAGCTCTCTATCTCCTGTTGCAGCTGATCCAGGCAGGCCACATTTCCATCGGCGTGCATCAGGATTTTTCCGCGACGAGCATCTGGGCCGGTCCCCGGCGGATATTCCTAAATGCCGCGCACGGTCTCCAGATGCTCTTCTCCATCCACAACTACTACTTCCCTGATCCGGTGCGGACGGGCCACGGCAACGTCATGCACACGAGCCCCATCCTGATCATGCTGGGGTTGCTGGGAGGCATGGCGTGGAAAACGTTTTTCGTGCAACGGGCGACGGTCATTGCGCTGCTCCTCGGCGGCATCATCGGCATCGGCATGAACGTGATGATAGATCACATGGACCATTTCTACATGGATACAGGCATCCTCCTGATCGTCTTGGCGGCCCTCCCCGTCCTGCGAACTCTGCCGTTCTGCCTACCCCTTGTGCTCGCGACGCTGCATTTTCAATGGTTCTACTTTTACCTCAATTTCCGCGAACCGTTTCAGCTCGATCCGTGGTTCTTCCTGACGCCCGCGATCGTGGATATCTGCTTCGTCCTGTTCTGCATCACCCGCCTGTCCGATATCCGTGCCGCGCTCACGGAGTGGTGGAGGGGGTCCGCGCTTGCCGTCGCGCAACGAGGTACAGCTGGGGACCGAGGGGGATGAGGTCGTGCAGGAAGTACAAGAGGTACGCCACGGCGAAGACGACGCGCTTTCGCAGCGAAGGGGTTCCCTCCATGTAGGTTTTTTGAATGTGATCGAAACGCATGTTCGTCAGGTACTTCTGCAGCGTGAAGAACGGGAATCCCCATGCGCGCACATAGTCGATGTGGTAGCCGAGGGAGCGGAGAATTGCGACGACATCGGCGAGCCGGAAGTGCTGCGTGTGCCCCGTGTACCGGTCCGATGCATGGATGCGTCCCGCTTGCGTAGTGAGAATCAGCGATCCGCCCGGCGCAAGATGCTCGTAGATCCACGCGAGGATATCGCGATACCGCTCCGTATGCTCGATCACTTCACTGCAGACCATCGCATCGTAGCGATCCGGGATATCCGGAAACGCCCCCCGATGAACGGATGCGCTTCCAGTCACCGCCCGCGTGGAGCGCACGGCTTCGTCGGCAACATCCGATCCGCCGATGTTGGCAGGCGGCAGGGAAAACGTGTTCCGGAGATCGCGGAGCAGCCTGCCATCCCCGCAGCCGAAGTCGTAGAGCGTGAACGAGCCGGACGGATGCAACGAGCGGAGCCGGGCGGTGATGAAGCGTTTGCGATGACGGATCGTCGGATAGAGTCCGTAGGACCCTTCCACGTGTTGCCAGTAGTGATTGTAGAAGGAAGCAGATTGATCCTTCGTATGTGGGGGATGCATGCAGTGCGGCGCCGAGACAAAGCAGAGTGGATCGTAGATGATGAATTCTGGAAATGTGAGTGGAAATTGAAAAATTCTGGAGCCGCCCACCCTTCGACAGGCTCAGGGTGGGTCGTGGATGATGAATTCTGGAAATGTGAGTGGAAATTGAAAAATTCTGGAGCCGCCCACGGGAATTGAACCCGTGACCCCATCCTTACCATGGATGTGCTCTACCTCTGAGCTAGGGCGGCATGCTGCCGATGATATTCGCCGGGCCGGTGGAAACTACAGGAAGTTTGTGAAAATCGAAAACCCCCGCAACGTCCATTCCATGACGGTTGTTATCCAGAGAGAGATCAAAGGAACCCCGAGCATGACTTCGCCGGCGAATAGCGCCAGCAGGACGTACATTCCGATCCGCATAAATTCCTCATACCGGTCCGCGTATCGCAGCGGCACGAACGCCTGAAGCACTTTCGATCCGTCCAGCGGCGCGATTGGCAGAAGATTGAAAGCCATCAATCCCAGATTTATGAACAGCGACGCTCCGAGAAGCTGCGCGATAAACGCGCGCAACACATGGCCCGTTGCGGAAATTTGAAGCAACGCCCATGGAGACGAACCGGCCTGCTGTCCCAGCAGAGCCAGAATCATGAACGAGACAAACGCAATGATCATGTTGCTAGCCGGTCCGGCGGCCGCCGTCAGGCACGTATCGCGCTTTGGATTGCGGAAATAGAGCGGATTAACAGGCACGGGCTTCGCCCATCCGAAGCCGACAGTAAGGAAGAGCAGCGCGCCGACGAGATCCAGATGAGCGAGGGGATTCATGCTAAGGCGCCCTGCGTCGCCGGGAGTCGGGTCGCCGAGTCTGGTGGCCGTAACGGCGTGCGCCCACTCGTGAACGGAGACGGCAACCAAAATGGCGATGATATAGATGGGATTCAGAAACGGCATTGACCCCAGCATACACTGTGGCTATTCTACGGCACCGTATACTTCGATTCCTCAGTACAAGTGCCTCGCGTTTGCGCCAAAACCGGCAAAAAAACTTCTTTCGGCAACACCAGGAGCCACTCGTTGAGGCATACGCGCCGTCAGTGGAAGCCGAACATCCAAACGAAGCGTGTCTTTGATCCGGCGACCGGGACGTACAAAAAAATGAAAGTGTCTGCGGGATACCTGCGGACGCTGGCAAAACGATTGAGAGAGGGGAAACCCGTCTGACTCATTCGCGATTGCCCAAAGCCAGTCGCGCGTTTTTAACGATCATTGCTACGCGGAAGTCTGCCGCCAGCACATCTCGAAGATGATATTTCTGTAGAAATCCGCGATGTCCATGTTCTCGATTATGGTGCATGTGAAGTGCCAGGAGCCATCCTGTGGCAAGGACTTTATCGTCGTCTCGGCCGAGGAGGACTTCTACAAGCAGAAGAATCTGCCGCTCCCCGATCATTGCCCAGCCTGCCGCCACAGGCAGCGTATGGCATTGAGGAGCGAGCGGCAGCTTTACAAAAGGAACTGCGACAAGTGCAAACAAAGCATGCTCTCGGTCTATCCGTCCTCTGCCCCATATATCGTATATTGTCAGAAGTGCTTTTGGGAGAATATCGGGTGAGACAGAGGAGTGGATCATGACGACCCATTCCCATTTTCGCCGACGAAAAACTGTGCCTGATCTCTTGTGAGTTCCGATTCATCGCCGATGCCGTCGTTGATAAGGTGGAACATGACACGCTGGTTCTGGAGCCTCTCGCTATGGAATTGGTCGAACGTTCCCTGATCGAAGAACACTTCGTAGGCAGTCATCCAAGGGTTGTCCTCATCGTATTCTGTGGGCGTACCGTGTCCGTCATATTCCTCCCACCCGGAAACAATAGTCCTCTGATCATCCGTCTGCTTGCGAACGAACGTCCGCTGCATTCGCTCAAGGAATCGCCGTGGGTATCGGGCTTGCATTTGGTAGTACTGCACGGCTGCATGTGTCTGGTGCTCCGGATCGATGCGGTGCGTCCGGTCTTCCGCTTGGATATCCTCTTTGCAGTCTGAAGGAAGATCATCATAAATCGTCGCTTTGCCTGCAGTGAAGGTAGTGCCGACCGATCCTGCACCGTATGATACGAGAAGTACTTGGCTCTTTGGGTCGTCTTGGAAACGCTGACATTCATGCTCCAGCATTCGCATGGGTTCGCCTGCAGGATCCTCCACATAGTGGCCCTTATGATCGACGGAATACCGCTTCGGTTCTCTGGAAGCGGCATCCATCACTACTCCCTGTCTTGATACTTGACCGGTGTACGAAGAAGGATGGTACTTCTTGAGGAGTTCGGCGTACTTAAGCGCCTGTGCTTCATACCGGCAGAAAATGACTACCTTTCTCCCTTCCTTCACGCATCTCTTCACAATGCGCTGCATCTGCCATGCTTTAGGATCCTGTCCCGCTCGGTCGTTGATGAATCCCGGATTGTTGATCACCTGGCGATACGCGTGCATCTTCGTGAGGCCGTTTGCTGTCCAGAGCCTGTCCTCCCGGCTGACATCGTCGTCGGGAATGTACCTTCCGTACTTCCGGCACCATTCAGGCCAGTCCATGAAAAGTTCGTAGATCGCCTGCGCCTGCCTCTCGGACATTTCGAACCTTCCGAGCTCGTCGGGAGAGATCCGCTCCTTTCGCGGCAGCTTGTACAACTGATCCTCAAGCGGCTGATTAGGATCAATCTCCTCCATGACCTCATGCTTGCGGAAGCGAATGGTGTACTGATCGACGATCAGTTTCAAACTCTTAAGGGCGTCTGGGTCATTGGCGGGAAACGCGAGTCTGAAGGCGTGGTCGCTTCTGAATTCAGGACGATCCGGATCAAGCGTGTGGAGCATTCTCCGAAGTTCGACCGGGTTGCGGGCAAGCGTTGCTGTCACATTGACGGCGAATCGATGGCGGATTTTTCTCGCTCCCTTGCTCTGTTCGCTGTGTTCATTCTTCCTGTTATGGGCTTCATCGAATACGACTGTATCCTGCGGTCCGCTGACAAGCTGGAAACGTTCATCGTCTTCGGTTTTCTGGAGGAACTGTGTATTCGTGACAACACGCTTCTGCGTTCTGGAACGCAGTTGGCGCTTCCTTCGCCCATGACTTGCATCATCGAGCACGAGTAAATCGGGGTCGGCAAGACAGGCATGTGCTTCCGAATTCCAGGTACTTACGACCGAGTTGGGGGTGAAGACGGTCGCTCGTTCGTCTCCCAGCGCCGCCCATACAGTACGCGTCTTTCCGAGACCGGGATCATTGCAGAGATTGATGCCTCTTCTGCCTTGCGTCTTCGCTTGTCGGATCTTCGTCGCACAGTACTTCTGGAAAAACATGAGTGACCCTTCCTGTACATTCTGGAGCTGCATGCCATCGATCCACCGGAAGTGCTCCAGTGCGTGTGCGATAGTATCGCGGACGATGCCCCTCTTCCTGCCTCGGAGGAGTTCCCGCACGTACGTCTCGCCTTCCTCAAATGACACCCCGAACTTCCTGATGAGCACGCGTTCCGTACATTCCGCCAAGTATTCTCTCCTTCCCGGATCAACGCTGATCTGATGAGCAAGATCAGCACTCATCTGTTCCAATAGACGGAAAAGCTCCTGAACGTCGTCCGACTCTCCAATTTGCCGGATGCGCAGACCTACTTGTCTGCTTCGAACCTGATGCTGACGATCAATGCTCATGAGCCGTAACTCATTCATTTGCCCGATGTGCAGGGGAACCGTCACCTGGAATGACCCATCGGATTCAACGCGCACACGACGACTCCACGTGCCGCAGATATGTACACATTCAGCATTTCGTGCGGTTCCGGTGATCGTCACCGTTGGTTCATCGGTTTCCTCATCCGCACCGGATTCAATCCTCGGTGCGGGCAAATCATCATCCCATTGCATGTATTCCTCTTCCTTGGTTATCGTCCGGCCTCCGTACAAGTTCCTGAACGCGCGGATAACGATGCGATCAATGTCCTGTTCGCTCATTTCGGGATAGGCGAACTGGAGGTAGATCTTGAGTTTCATCTGACCGCCATCCTGTTCGCGGAAGAAAGCGATCACTTCCTCGAGGTTCATTTCGGAAAGCTTTTCAGATTCCGCATCGGATAAACCCTCTTCATCACGTTCGACAAGGCGTTTTGCTTCTTCGGGTAACTTGCCGTCACGGATGTGTATACAGAGTTGCTTGCCTTTCGAGGCATTCTGCTTATTAAGAATCTTGTTTGAAACCGCTGAAAAGAGACCATTCGGACTTCGCTTCAATTCTTCAGATCCAATGGTAAAAACAACTAGCGTCGTATCTAAATAAGAAATTTGTTCCAATTTTTTTCCTGCAGCTTGTTCAAATGAGAAGAGATAGTCTCGATTGATTTCTTGCCGTTGACCACTCCGTTCAAGTGCTTGGGCATGTGAGAGACCACTCTTTCTCAGAACTAGATACTGACGACCAATCTCATAACAGTTCTGGATTGAAAAAAATGTGTAGGAAATACGAGCAAATAATCGCCTAGGCGTATCTGTGTAAGTAGCACCTGCATACGTAACCTGAAACTCAGTATTATTGCCCTTTTTAACTGTTCCTATTTGCTGTCCTATCGCCCCTTCGATAGCGGCAACTAAAGATGGTGTGAGTATTGTCGGGTCCATGGGAACGCTATTGTTTTGAGTTGTAAGCTCACGCGTCATTTTCACTGCATCATAATGAGACTTCCCCTGCTTCCGAAACCCCAAATATGTTCTCGCCATTACCTTTTCTCCATACGAATCAAAATATCGATGCGCAATTCTGCGAAAAAGAGAAAAAGCACAATCTGAATAACTTGTGCCATCAACAGCGATCTCTATTGGAGTGCGATCTTCAGCTTTAACAGATGTGATCGATGTCCCCAATTGCTTTTCTATCAAAGTGATAATGCGAGGTGAAAAAAATTCCGATTCAATCGGAATCATATTTTTCTCTGAAGTAAGTTCCTCTTGAACCCGATGGACCGCCTCTGAATGCCCCATCCCTTTTTTCCTTAATGCGAGATATTGAATGGCAACACTCAATTTCGTCTTTTCTTGAAAAAAATTGCGTGCGATGCGTGAACAGAGGTTCATTGGACAATCAACAAAAACTATCCCACCAAATTTAATTGTAAATTCTGTCCTATCACTGGTATGCAGGTTTTGTATTTTTGTGCCTGTCACTGTTTCAATGCGACGAATAAGGTTAGATGTAAATATTTCGGGATCAGGTGGAAGAGATCTGACATTTGCTGGCTCTGAAGAAGTTGCCTGAGACATTTGTGAGACTACATGCCGAATCTCAGCCACAACAGCATCTACGCGTTGCTCGTTTTTGGCTTTAAGTGCCTCACAAAGTTTGCTAAGTGTTTGAGCCAATTCCTCCTGAGTCGATTGCTCAACAGCATTCGCTCGCAGCACCTCCATTGTCTGGGCAGCAAGTTCGCCATCCATTTCCGCAAGTTGCCGAAGTAATTGAGCGCGGTTCTTCATGAAATGAAACAGAAGCATACTTATTATATATGTCAAATGTTCGCTAAGACAAGCCACTACTGTCCAAAGAAACTCCAACCAATACCCGTCAAAACAGGGTTAACTGCGGCCCGTCCCTCGCTTTGAGCCTGTGGATGGTCTTTGGCGTGAGAGAAAGGGAATCAACGAGGTGCACTCTGCGGCGACTCAGTTCTGTGATGATGCGCGTGAGAGGTTCTGTCCATCAATGAACACGATTGCTTTCTTGGTTTCGGGTTGAGTTGGCATGATACAAAAATAACCCCACTCGGGGCCTTGCGGCAAGCGAGAGGGGAGGAAGTGACCCTATTATACGATGGCCCGTCCCTCGCTCGCAATGGAAAAGCTCCCAGAAGTAACCCCTACCCGAAAGTGAGGTTTTACGCTATAATAAGAAGATTCTTCGGTATCTTCGACACACTTCTCTCCTTGGTTTCTATGTCTAATCCACATCTCCATCTCACTACAAATGAACAAGCAATATTGGCTGTGATTCCAGAAAATCTGCGCAAAAAGGTGAACATCGAAACGGAGACACTCATGTATGCCGATACTCCGCAACGAATGCAAATCCGGGTTAAAAATATGCAACTCTCCGCTCCCGGACTCCTCGTCTTCAAGAAGAAGGTGACGGAGGCGACTACGGTAGAAGAAGTCACGGGGCTTCTATCAACGGCAAACCTTACGGCACTTTCTGAGGACGACCTTTCCGAACTCTATTTTGCGATGGGGCCGGATGGGGTGAGCACGCTCATCGTGCAGATGCTGCCACATGTTCGTAGTGAAGAAGATCTTGAGGCACTGATTTCTCTCTGCGTTATTCGACACAGCCTGCTTCTTTCTTTATCTCCTACCGCAGCATCACTGTGACCCCTTCTTCCTCCTCTATGCACTCACCGAAGCCAGAAGTCCTCGAAGCAGCCTTCCATGATCTGACGGGTCAGCACCTCAAGGAAATAAGCCCCGGAGAAGCAACGGTGCTGCTCGAAAAAATTCCTGATCTGGACAAGCAGCTCCAGAGTAAAAACATCACCCGTCAGGATTTGGAAACTCACCTGAATGGTGTCCAAAAAAGTCTGTTCCGCAAGATACTCGATGCAGGCGGAAAGACCGTCGATGTCATCACATGGCCCGTTCGGAAAATTCTGTGGCCGCCCATCAAGTGGTATCTCAAACACCCGATCCGCAACACCCTGCTTGTCGCACTGGCAATCGTTTTACTGCTCTACTTGACTCCGGCACCTCCGGGACCGGGCGGGTTCCGAGATGATCTCATTAAGCAGGGAGAGGAAATTTTGAAGAAAACAGGTGTTCCTACTCCGCAGGTTTCAACCGAGGCTATTGCGAAAGTGGGTGCCACAGGCGCTCCTGTTGCCGAGGAGGTAATCAAGGCAGGGGAACAACTTTTGGAAAGTCCGTCGAATATTCTTGAGCACATCCAGAAATCCAAAATACTTGAGGAACGGATGAAGAAATTGGGACCGTTGCCCTAATTGTCTATTCGGTGACATACACATCCATATCTATTACACACAAATATGGCACAACCCGAGGGTCAAAAACTAGAGGCACAGGAGAAGGCCGGAGGACTCCAACTGCGTAACGAATTGCGCCGTGAAGCGCTGACACGCCTGAATGATGTAGTCCATGGCGTGGATTCCCGTAATTTTGAGCATGCTTCTATCGCCGTAGGCGCGTTTTTGGCACGCACGCTGGATGCTGCGGATGTTCTGCACGATGAACTCAATCGCGATCAGGCATTACCAGTAAATGACACGAACAAACTTCCGCAGAATGTCCGGAGATTCTATGAAGACTTCATCACGGAAGCCGAATCCGTTGCCATTATTTTGCCTGCGTTGGTGCAGCAGGCGCGTCTTGTGCAACACACACCGAACATTCAGGCGCGACTGAATCAACTATATGAAATGATCGTCGTCCGAGATGGATTTTTGAATCAGGTGGAAGTGGCACGCGCGGGATTGCTCAAGGCACAGGGGGCGCGAATCCAAGGTAGGCCGATCCAGTTTGATCAGCAGCAGCTTGCGAGAATCATCACCATTGCCGATCAGGCATGGCGTATCCGACAGCAATTGGTGATACCGGTCGATCTACAGGCTCTTGAGAAACAACTCGTAGCGGATGAGGCAAGTGTGAAAGCTCTCACGCAGAGCGTCGGTTCGGCATCGCGAACGACAGCGGCAACCGCCGATCACCTGAGACGCACCCTCGGTGCGACTCGTGTCACTCAAGGGATGCCGTCGGCAGAAGTTATCCTCGATAATCCGAGTCAGTCCATCCAAACGTGGCACAGACTGCTTACGCAGGGCGGCCCCAATGAACGCCGCCGCTATGCGCGTCAGTTACGCGAGGCGGTCTTCCAATTCCGGGAAGACTTCATTCAAATGCGTTTGTACGAGCAGTTTGAAAAAAATGCCCGGGAGCGCATGGAGAAGTACATCAAGGCGAACGAACCCGGCATGGCGGACAAGATAGCTGCGTGGTGCGGAACATTGGGGATGGACGTTCTTGCAGCCAGACTTCGCAACGATCCTAATTCCTTCCGCGAAATTTTTGAGCAAGTCACCAAGGAAATGCGTACTCAGTTTGAATCGATTCGGAAGCGGGATAATGGCGGACTGGAGCAATTTATCAAACTGCTTGAAGGCGTGGAGAAAGGCGGGAATCTTGACCAGAAGACTTTTGAGGAGCGGCTGACGGCATACGCCGATGTACAGGAGCATTCCATTTCCACCTTGAGTGTGGTCCAGCGCTGGATGGTGGCGGAGAACGTCGGTGTCATCGGCAATCCTGTCGATGGACGCGCAAACATGCTCGAACAGGTGACGAGAGTGGGCGATCAGACTCTCGTTGGCTTTCTCCGCAACCAATCTCCGTATGGCATGTTCCGTCCTCAATCCTATTACGATCCACGGACGAACCGCCTCACCCTCGTGACACCAGTGCAGGGTCCGAACGGCTTCCTTGAGCATGTGACACATCACGGACTCAATGTAGGCAGAGGGGCAGCGTATTCTGCCGGAACCGCACTCGTCATTTACGGACTCATGACGAAGATGCCGTACCTTCGCGCCGTTGCGCCTCTGCGCCACATTGTTATTCCTGTTGTTTTGGCCGAATTATCGATAGCGGGAGCGCAGCAACTGGCGAAACAAGAACAAGCCCGTATCGCTACTGAAAACATCACGAAAGTAGTGACGCTTCTTCAGGGGCCTCCTCCGCTCAATGCGCGAGATGCTGCAACAGCATCGAATGCCCTCTTTGCGTCGATGGTGGTCCTTCTGCACGTCTCACACCCCGGAAGTTCTCCAGACAGTCCGGACAGGATTCTTGCCATCGAAGCGCACATCTACACAAATCAGCTCATGGTGGCGCTGGGGTATCCCCCTCACCACCGCTTGGGTGCCACTGTCATTCCTCCAGGCATCAATGACATTCCAGCTGACCGTCGATCCCCGGAACTTATGCAATTTCTTCAGGTTCACTATTCGGACATCGAATCGGACAGGAAACGCACGCAGGAGCAACGCGAGGAGAAAAACAAACTCCATGTCCATGTGCAGGAATCGCTCAAAAAGCTCGGCGTGAATGTGACAGTGGAACGAGAAGATCGCGTGACACAGATTCTCCGAGGGCAAATCCCCGGGGTTGTCCGGGTAGATGATCTCATGGCTGCTGCACGCTCCCCGGAATTTGAAGCACAGAGGAAAAAGATTCTCGCTCGGTTTGGCGCTGAAGGGACCGAGGAGCAGAGGCTTGCAATTTACCGCCTCGTCGGAGGGATTTATTGGACGATGAAACGACTACGCAAAATTCACGATACGTACAAAAATGACACGCTGGGTCTACAGCCGAATCAGCAAGACCCCGCGACGCGCCGCCAGATTATCCTCAAGAGAAATCGGACGTATAGTCTTGATGGCAATAACTTCACTTACGCACAAGTGGAGGAGGATCTTCGCAGGTATGTTTTTCAGACTCCGCTCCCCGATATTCTCGCTGCTGTGCGCTTCTTTGAAGTCCCTGCGAATCAGCCGGATGACGACCAATTGGCTCTGCATTGGCACGGAACAACGATTGGCTGGGTGAGAAAATTCGCTGTTGAATATCTTCAAGCGCGACATGGCGCTCCGGGACAGCGAAGCAGTCTCGGCCAAGATGCTCTGCGCGAGTGGGAGCAGGCGGTCGAGTATGCACGAACGCACCTTCGCGAAGGGGAAGCCCAGATGCGCCGGAAGAACATCGAAGCCAATCCAATTGCCAATGCTCCAGCCGAAGGAGTTCTTGCCGGGGATTTGCGCGCCTTTACCGATAATTTCCTCGTTGGATTCCTTGGTCCCGAAGCTCTGAAACAGGAACAGGCACTAGCTCCTGAAATTGCCGAAGTCCG
>JACPMB010000045.1 GCA_016186175.1 Candidatus Peregrinibacteria bacterium | reverse complement strand
GAATGGCAGGTACCCCATATCTTAGACACACTCTAGACAACTTCCCCCGAAAGATATGGGCAAACCTCATCGCATCGCTCCGGACGTAAAGGAGCAGATTCTCAAACGCATTAAGGATGACGGCATCCCCGTTGCTCAAGCAGCCAAAGAGCATGGCATTCACGAAACCACCATCTACGGCTGGCTCTCTTCCGGTGTCTCCGCCATTCCCACGCTGCGAGAGCTGCGATCACTGAAGAAGGAGAATACGATGCTCAAGGAACTCGTCGGCGAGATCACCGTGAAATTGAGTCACGCCCAAAAAAAGCGCTGACCATGAGCAAAGAGAACAAGCGGGAGCTGGCGTCGCAGCTCGGCGTTTCACGAGCATCCTTGTACTACGCTCCTAAGCAGCCGCAGAAGGACTGGTCACTCAAATGCCGCATGGAGGAAATCCTGCGTGTTCATCCCGGCTACGGCCACAAGCGTCTTGCCATCGCGCTTGGCGTGAACAAGAAGCGGACGCTCCGGGTGATGAAGCTCTTTGGCATCCAGCCCTATCGTCGCAGAGGCAGACGATGGAGAAAACCGCCCTGCGCATCGGAATACGTTGTGCAGAATCTACTGATGTCCACTGTTCCTATGCGCCCCAACCATATCTGGGCAACGGACTTCACGGAGATCCTGTGGAAAGGGAAGAAGCTGTACCTCGCCACGATGATGGATCTGTTCACACGGACCGTCACCGGCTTTTCCGCTCTCACGAATCACTCCGTCCACCTTGTCATCGGCTCGCTCTTCTCCGGAATCCACAAACATCCTGCGCCGGAAATCCTGCACAGTGACAGAGGTAGCGAGTACACGGGCAAAGACATGAGGATCATCCTGGAACTGCTGGGAACGAAACAATCCATGAGCAGAGCGGGATGCCCGTGGGAGAACGGGTACCAGGAATCTTTTTACTCCCAGTTCAAAGTGGACCTCGGTGATCCAAACCGCTTCTCCTCGCTTGGAGAGCTGGTGTACGAGATCTACCGCCTCATCCATTCCTACAACACTGACCGTATCCACACCGCATTGAGAATGCCTCCGCAGAGCTTCTCTCTACGCTATGCAACGACACAGTTCCTCATTCCTAGCAATGTGTCTTAGGTTTGGGGTACTTGCCACTTGAAGCATTCTTGATTTCCTGCAGGCACTCCGCACGGCTCTTCGTAGACAATTTCGGTAGTCCTTCGATCACACTATCGCGCTCCACCCGATCAAGAATAATTTGATGACGCACACTCTCATTGCGGAGCGCCTTGGAGAATTGCCGGAGAGGAGTGCCAGATCCGAAAGTCACGAAGGTATTATAGCAGATTTTAGCAGTACCGGCTGCGGCGTGTATCAGTCCACCTGTAATTGCACTTTTCCCGGGTCGAAGACCACTGTAGCAGAAACTGGAAGAGCGATTGCAAATTGAGGGCGTAATGCGGTCGTTCCGTGTTGAACCAGACCAGATACTCCATGAAGATCACATTGAACGTCTGCGGTTTTAGGAGCTGGTGGGCATGGAAGT
>JACPMB010000006.1 GCA_016186175.1 Candidatus Peregrinibacteria bacterium | reverse complement strand
TGCGTCCGGTCGTGTCCAGACGCGCAGTTGGGAAACCCAGGCGGGAGTGAAGCGCTATACAACGGAGATTGTCGCAGAGACCGTTTCTCTCCTTGGTGTGTGCGCGGAGGGTATCGACTTTTCCTCTGAGGGTGCTGGAGCCATTCAAAGCCAAGATATGGCTTCCCCGTCGGCAACGGAATCACCGTCATCCCCAGTCGACGTTCCCGTTGCCATGCCTACCTCGGAGATTCGGGTGGAAGATTTGCCGTTTTAAGGGCGCGGCGATCCCCCCTCTCCTGCCGCAGCGGGAGAGGGGGTGGGGGAGAGGGCACTGCATCGCGACTGCACTCGAGCCGGATGGTTCAGCGTTTAAAAAACTGCCGATCCATCTTGTCCAACACATCGCATTTCGACGTCGAGATGCTGGTCCATGCGTGATTGAATTTGTTGGATGAGGATCGTGGCATCAGCGAATGTCGCCTTTCCGGTGTTGAGGAGGAAGTTCGCGTGCTTCTCTGCCACTTGGACATCACCGATCTGGAAACCGCGCAGTCCTGCGGCATCGATGAGTTTCCATGCCGGTGTGCCATCGGGGAGACTCTTGAAGCACGATCCGGCAGTTTTGAGGTGCGGTTGTGTTTCGATCCGTTTTTGGAGGAGTCTCTCGATCTCCGCTTGGATTTCCTCTTTGGGGCGTGTGGGGATAAGGAGGGTGGTGGACCAGATGATGGGGGAGTGAGTAGTTTGTAGTTGGTAGTTTGTAGAGAGGTCTTTGAAGGTGCTGTGGCGATAGTGAAAGTCACATTTTTCCTGCAAAAATGTTTTCCATTGTTTGTCATGATAGAACGTGACATCTTTTACGAAATGCCCTATCCACGTGCCTCCGAATCCTTGGCCAGCGTTCCCGAAGATGGCACCGCCGACGGTGCCTGGGATTCCCGTGATGGGGGAGAGATCGAGATTCTGTTCCGCGAGTTCATTGAGGAGAGAGGCTAGGATCTTGCCTGCCTCGACGTGTACAGATATTCCCTCCCCCTTGGGGGGA
>JACPMB010000034.1 GCA_016186175.1 Candidatus Peregrinibacteria bacterium | reverse complement strand
CTTTCCTGCTTCGAAGGCCATGGTGAAGCTATCTTCATCGGGTCCTGGGACTGTTTTTTGTATTACTCCAAGGTTTCTCTGTATATCTTTCGGGTCCTGATTCCAGTGCTTGGCAATCTCCTCCGTGCGGATGCGGTAGCGCGGGAGGTACGTGCCGAAGCCGAGGATGGCCGATTTTTGCATGGTAGTATTCTAAGTGAATGGCTAGGGCTAGGTTTTTACTGTTCTTGCGAGCGACGCATGACTTTTCGCAAGGTGATTGCTGGCGAGGGCGGCTAGCAGCGAGAGTTCGCCTGCGAGGACGGCGCCGCCGATGGATTCGGCGAGCCGCCTGCACGCGTGCAGACGTGGTCCTAGGTCCTGGGTCCTAGGTCCTGGGAGGCCGAGGAGGAGGCTGAGGCATTGAGATTGGGCGGGGAGGGTGGTGCCGCCGCCACGGATGCCGCCGAGGAGAGCTGGGAGGCGAGTGGCAATTCGGATTTCGTGCGGAGCCTGTCCTGAGCGTGGCCGAAGGGGATTTCGGATTTCCGATACAGATGTATCGGTCAGCGATCCTTCAACGATATGTGCCGGGTCTTGGCCTGTTGCGATATAGAGAGCGGCGACGATGTTGGCCGCATGACAATTCTTGCCAATGGCTCCAGCTATCTCTGAGCCAAGCTCGAGTTTTGCATGCGCAATTTCGAGGAGGCTTTCCGGAGTTGTTTTGAGGACTGACTGGAGAATGTCGGCTGGCACTGTCGCCGTTGCAGTGACCTCATAGCCACGGCCGCGGTTGTGCGTTCGCTGGCTCGGTTTCTTGTCGCTATCCACGTTCGCGGCAACAGTGATGAATTCTATGGTGGGTCGCTCTTCGACTCCGCTCAGAGTGACACACCTGTTAATGTTCTGTTCTAGCCACTTCCCGATCGCTTCTGCGGCGATCGTCACCATGTTCATTCCCATTGCCTAATCGGTATCGGCATAGATCGTGAGAAAGATGTAGTCGTCTTTCGTATCGATATCATACTTCAGGATTTTGAGGTGATTGCTCGTTGCTTCTCCAATGGATTTCCATTCGTTTTCCCGTTTTTGGATTTCTTTTTTCATAGAGGCCAGCCGGTCGCCCATTCGTGGCTCGCGGCGACGTGTCATGGTGAGGTGCTCCGAAGCGAAGCGGAGGAGCCACGAATCCATACATGTCGCCGACTCGCACCTCAGGGTGACACGGCTGGTTGTACTTACAGAGTTTTTAATTCTAAGTGCGATTGACCGTGAAATTCCGTGATGAATGGAAGAAGTGTTTACTCCTCCCGCCAGCCGCAATGCCTTGCATCCTCTGTTCACACTCGCAACCAATGCCCCTTCTGTCGTGGCTAGTGGAAGGTGAATGTCAGCACACTCACCGGAGCTGAATGTCACATGCAGCGGCCCGGCGTAACCCACCGGGATCGGCACGTATCCGAACATCTGCTCGCAATTCCGTTCCTCCGCATTGCCAAGTTTTTCGGGATCGATTTGGAGGGCGGAGAGGTCTATGTCGCATTCTTGCTCGATCTGTCGTCGGCGCGTTTCACAACGTTCCGATGGAGAGAGGTGATGAGGGAGGTTTCGGAGGTCCACAGATGACCTATTGTAGCGTTTTTTCTCTTGTATATGTCATGTGTTTTGTATATGATATTATCATACTATATTATCATATCTTATGACCACCATTTCCGTCCCTCTTCCCGCAGAGTTACTCATTGCCCTCGAAAAGCTTGTCGAGCGGGGGATTGCGGCGAATAAGGCTGATGCGATCCGAAAGGCTCTGAAAGCTTATCTGGAAGACCAGGCGGTTGAGATGGTTCTGCATGCGAGCCGGGAGCCGAATCTCCGCGGGAATCTCGATACCCTTGCCAAACAACTACGCAGACCATGATCGCCGTCCTCTACAAGCCGACGTTCGTGCGTCAGTACGATCAGTTGCCGACGGAGCTTCAGGAGGAGGTGAAAGAGTGCATCGCGCTCTTCCAGAAAAATCCGCGCTGTCAGTCATTGCGAATGCATAAGCTTAGAGGTGCTCTGCGGGGATTCCTAAGCTTCTCGGTGAACTACCGCTACCGTATTGTGTTCCAGTGGGAAGGTCGCTCTACAGCGATACTTCTTGCTGTGGGGGATCACGATGTCTATCGGTGAGGATTGTAGCTCCACTCCCCACCTTTGTCTCGAACACCGTACAGTCTTTCTGTGCATGGGCAAACTCCTTCACCGTTTTCACCGCGTCCTCGGTACAGATGAGGTGGACGGTTGGGCCGGCATCCATCGTGTAGAGGGCGGCGAGATGCTCGCGCTTTCGGAGTTTGATAATTTCTCGCGTGATGCGGTGGGTGTCTTCGGTGAGATATTTGAGCGATGGTGTACTAGTTTCTGCGACTTTGTGGAGATCGAGAGCATCTTCTTCCGCAACCCGTTGGAGTTTTTCAAAGTCTCGTTGAAGAATGGCGTCGATGCACTCCTGTTGGCGGCGAGGCATCTGCCGGAGGCGCTCCGCATAGTGGGGAGAGGTATGCGCAAGGTGGTGCCCTTCCGTGGAGCCATGTTCTTTCTCCTTGAGGCTTGGACAGACGACGATATCGTAGAGGGGCCAGTGGGAGGCGGGAGCGATTTGGATAGCAATGGCACTGTCGATGTCATCAGTTTGTAGTGAGTAGTTGGTAGTTTGTAGAGCGACGAATCCGCCCATAATCGAGCGAGCAGCGGAGCCGGAACCGAGGCGGGCGAGGATGCTGATCTGTTCATCAGTGAGGCGGATATCCTGTTCTTCGATGAGAGCGGCGTATGCCTTGGCGACGGCAGAGAAGACGGCCGCAGAGGAGGCGAGACCGATGGCAGGGGGAATGTGGGAATGAATTGTTAGCTTATAGCTTTTAGCTTTTAGCTTATAGCCTTTTTGTGCTAGATATTTTTTTGTGAGTTCGAGATGTTTTTTGAATCGTCCAATCTCGTTTGTAGAAAGTTCTTTTTCTGAGTGAACAGAAAAGACATCTGCTGGTTCGATCGAAACTTCGACAGTGGGGTAATCGAGGGTCATCGAGAGCGAATCGGCAGCGGGGAGTCGCCAATCGCTATGACGATTACCCCAGTACTTGATGAAGGCAATGTTCGGTGTTGAGACAGCGGTAGCCATACGACGCTGCTAGCGTAGACGCATTTTTGGCTAGAGCAAGGACAATACCACCCCCTCCTGAACGGCCTCCTGCGCCGATAATTTTTGCCGCTCCGCCGGATTCTTCGATCTCGGCAATGAGATTCTGGACGGCTGGTGGGACAACGCCGAGGGCGACTTGAGCGCGGTGGTGGTCGGGGAAGACGGTGAGGGGAGACTCGCCCTGCATAAGACGTTCGGTGCAGTGGCCGATGGTTTGGAGTGCTGTAATTCCCTCTCCCTTTGAAGGGAGAGGGTTAGGGTGAGGGTTGCCTATACATTCCTTCACCCACCGGACCATCTCCGGCGTCGTCTCCCTTGGTTGCCCCGTATCGATGAGAACGGCGTTGTCGAGTTTGTAGTGAGTAGTTGGTAGTTTGTAGAGTTCTTTTCCCTTTTGAAAAAGGATTGGGGCGTTTTCCCAAATGACTGCGAAATCGAGACCGCTGTGGCCTGGGTTGATGGCGTTCTCGATGGAGAGGGCGATGTTTTTTATATACCCCTCTCCCGTACCCTCCCCCTTAGGGGGAGGGAAGAATGTTCCGCATTTCCACAAACATCGGCATAGGGCGATGACGAGTGCAGTCGATGATCCCATACCTCGACCGATGGGGATCGTGTTCTCGATCGTGAGGTGGCCGGAGAGCGGTCCTGTGAATTTTGTAATTTCCTCGAGGATACGGTGGAGGTAGTCCTCATTCTCGATGCCATGGTGGGTGATTATGAGGTTGCTCTCATTCCCTCCCCCTCGGGGGGAGGGCCAGGGAGAGGGGGTCGAAGAATTTCCTTCATGGAATGTTACGGTGGTCGTGAATGGTGCAGGGATGGCTATTCCCGGGTATCCGAATACAACGGCGTATTCCCCCGAGAGGATCAATTTTCCCGATGCTTGACCTATTGATTTTTTCATATTGTCTTTGTATTGTACTCCTTGGTGGTCATTTACTAGTTTCCGTTCCTTTCCATAAAAGGGGAAGCACATGTTCCAGTTTGATGAAGAGAAGGAGGAGGTGGTTGAGGAGCGGTTCAGCTCCACTCCTCCCGGTACGGTGATGTTTGTTCTCATGGTCATCTGCTGTGTCGTGTTTATTATCTTTGGATTCCGATCGGTGTTGCACTTCTGGGCGGGGCTGGGAGTGGCGTATCTCTTATACAACTTCTTGCCCAAGCGTTGGAATCGTGAATGACGCCATGGGCGAGGCTTTGCCTCGCCCCTATTTTTATGTTTCATGATCCGAACCGACGCTGTCGTTCGTCGCCCTTCGACTACGCTCAGGGTGACACGCGTTACCCTCCGTACCGTCTCTGTCGCATGTCAAATTCTTTGAGGACTTCCTCGAGGTCTTTCGTCGTGAGGTCGGGGAAGTGCTTCTCCAGGAAGAACCACTCGGCGTAGGTCGATTGCCAGAGGAAGAAGTTCGAGGTGCGGAATTCCCCAGAGGTGCGGACGATGAGATCGATATCGGGGAGAGAGGGGTGGTCGAGAAATTGGCGAATGGGATCTTCTTCTATTTCGGATTTCGGATTTCGGATTTCGGATTTCTCGTGCATGGCACGTTGCCATGCACGAATGATTTCATCCTTCCCCCCGTAATCCAGAGCCAAGTGTAGCGTGAAGTTCGCATTGTCCTTCGTCTCCTCGGCGATTTCTTTGAACGCTTTTGCGAGAGATGCTGGAATGCGATCGGTGCGGCCGGAGTGGAGGAAGCGGGTTCCCTGCTTTGCCATGTCTGTCCTATTCTTTCGAATATAGTTTTCGAGGAGGCCCATGAGTTTCGCGACCTCCTTCGGATCCCGTTTCCAGTTCTCTGTCGAGAAGCACCAGATGGTCAGCGTTCCGATTTGTGGATTTGCGCGGCACCAGTCGGAGAGTGTCCGAAAGTTCTCCGTAGCTTGCGCGTGGCCGTCCCATGGATGGAGACCTTTCGCGCGCGCCCAGCGACGGTTGCCGTCGGG